>NZ_CP101497.1:995129-1326839 GCF_024362325.1 Microcella humidisoli | reverse complement strand
GAGACCCCGAGCCCCTCGCCGTTCGCGCGCAGCCTGCTGTTCGGCTACGTCGCCGCCTTCCTCTACGAGGGCGACAGTCCGCTCGCCGAGCGCCGGGCGGCGGCGCTGAGCATCGACCCGGCCCTGCTCGCCGAGCTGCTCGGCCGCGCGGAGCTGCGCGAGGTGCTCGACCCCGCCGTCATCGCACAACTCGAGGCCGAGCTGCAGCGCCTCGCGCCCGATCGCCGCGCGCGCGACGCCGAGGGCATCGTCGACCTGCTGCGCATCCTCGGCCCACTCTCGATCGACGAGGTCGACGACCGCACGCTCGATGAGGTCGACGTGACGGCGGCGCTCGAGGGTCTCGCGCGCGAGAATCGGGTGTTCCGCGCGACGATCGCGGGCGAGCAGCGCTGGGCCGGGGTGGAAGACGCCGCCCGGCTGCGCGACGCCCTCGGCACGCCGATTCCGCACGGCGTTCCCGCGGCGTTCCTCGACCCCGTGCCCGACCCGGTCGGCGACCTCGTCGCGCGCTTCGCCCGCACCCGCACCCCCTTCGCCGCGACCGACGTCGCGAGCCGCTATGGCCTCGGCATCGCCGTGGCGACGGATGCCCTCCGTCGGCTCGCCGCCGACCGGCGTCTCATCGAGGGCGAGTTCCGGCCCGGCGCCTCGGGCACCGAGTGGGTCGACGCCGAAGTGTTGCGGCGCCTGCGCTCGCGCAGTCTCGCGGCGCTGCGGAAGGAGATCGAGCCGGTCAGCCACGGCACGCTCGGCCGATTCCTGCCCGCGTGGCAGCACGTCGGCAGCGCGGGAGCCGGCACGGGCGCCGCGCGACCGGGCCTCCAGGGCGTCGATGGCGTACTGCAGGCGATTGAGCAGCTGCAGGGGGCCGCGCTGCCGGCGAGCGCGTGGGAGACCCTCGTGCTGCCGAGCCGCGTGCGCGACTACTCGCCCGCCTGGCTCGACGAACTGTGCGCGAGCGGCGAGGTCGTCTGGGCCGGCGCGGGCAGCCTGCCCGGCAGCGACGGCTGGGTGAGCCTGCACCTCGCGAGCATGGCCCCCCTGAGCCTCGCCGAGCCCGATGAGCTTGAGCTCACCGACCGCCAGCAGCGCGTGCTCGATGCGCTCGCGGGCGGCGGCGGCTTCTTCTTCCGGCAGCTCGCGACCGCGGTGGCCACCGCGGGCGATGCCGGCGGTGACGACGCGGCTCTCGTCGACGAGCTCTGGCAGCTCGTCTGGGCGGGGCACCTCACCAACGACACGCTCGCGCCGCTGCGCGCCACGCTCGGGGGCACGGCCACCCGCAAGCCCGCGCCGCGGGCCCGCAGCTACCGGGGGTACGCGCGCCCCGCATCCGTCACCCAATCGGGGCCGCCCACGGTCGCGGGCCGGTGGTCGCTGCTGCCCGCGCGCGAGACCGACCCGACACGTCGCACCGCCGTGGCGGTCGATCGCCTGCTCGAGCGGCACGGCATCGTCACGCGCGGCGCCGTGCAGGCCGAGGGGCTGCGCGGCGGCTTCGCCCTCGCCTACTCGGTGCTCGCGCGCATGGAGGAGGCCGGGTCGGTGCGCCGCGGCTACATCGTTGAGGGACTCGGCGCAGCGCAGTTCGCGACACCGGCCACGATCGACCGCGTGCGCACCTTCAGCAGAGACGCGGATGCGGCCCCCGCGCTCGCTCCCCTCGTGCTCGCCGCGACCGATCCCACCAACCCCTACGGCGCTGCCCTGCCGTGGCCCGCGAGCCTGCCCGACGCGGCCGCGGGGTCGACCGCGCACCGGCCTGGGCGCAAGGCCGGATCGCTCGTCGTGCTCGTCGACGGGCACCTCGCGCTCTACCTCGAGCGGGGCGGCAAGAGCGTGCTGACCTTCACCGACGAGCCCGCCGTGCTCGAGCCGGCCGCCATCGAGCTCGCCGCCGTCGTGCGCGCACGCCTGCGCTCGCTCCGCGTCGAACGCGTCAACGGCGCGAGCGCGTTCGGCACCCCGCTCGCCGAGGCGCTGCAGTCCGCCGGCTTCGTCGCGACGCCCCAGGGCCTGCGCATCCGGGTGTAAGGGACCAGGCCATGCCCGAGGGCGACACCATCCACCGTGCGGCGGCGCGACTGCACGCCGCGCTCGCCGGCCAGACCGTGCTGCGCAGCGACGTGCGCGTGCCGCGCTTCGCGACCGCCGACCTCAGCGGCGAGCGGGTCGACGAGGTCGTCGCCCTCGGCAAGCACCTGCTCATGCGCATCGGCGACGTGACGGTGCACTCGCACCTGAAGATGGAAGGCGTCTGGCACGTCATGCGGCTCGGCGAGCGCTGGCGGCGCCCCGCCTTCGAGGCGCGCATGGTGCTCGAGACGACGGCGACCTCGGGCGCGCCGTGGCAGGCCGTGGGCTTCGCCCTCGGCGAGCTCGAGCTCGTCGCCCGCGACGCGGAAGACGACGTGGTCGGGTACCTCGGGCCCGACCCGCTCGGGCCCGACTTCGATCGCGACGAGGCCCTGCGGCGCCTCACCGCTGACCCCGAGCGGCCCATCGGCCTCGCACTGCTCGACCAGCGCACTGTCGCCGGCTTCGGCAACGACTACCGCAACGAGCTGCTCTTCCTGCGCGGCGTGCTGCCCGAGACGCCCGTCGGCGCGGTGGATGCCGCGGCGGCTCTCGACCTCGGCGTGCGCCTCATCCGCGCCAACCGCGATCGCGACGAGCGCACGACGACGGGCAATACGCGCCGCGGCGAGCGCCTCTGGGTCGCGCACCGCGACGGCCAGCCCTGCCGCCGCTGCGGCACGCGCATCCGTCGCGGACTCCTCGGAGACGACGCTCTGACCGAGCGCATCACGTGGTTCTGCCCGAGCTGCCAGCGCTGACCACCGCCGCTAGCGTTCGCTGATGACCTCGCGAATGCGGCTCGGACGCCAGGCGACGATGCGCAGCGCGGTCGCGGCCACGAGGGCGATGACGCCCGCGATGACGAGCGGCTGGGCCACGGCCTCGGCGATGCGCGGCACGACGTAGACGCTCGGGTCGTAGATGCCCGAGGCGGGCGGCACGCTGAACGCGAACTCGGCGTACACGGTGAGCGCGAAGCCCGCGAGCACCGCGAGGGTGCCGACCAGCCAGACCGCGCGCAGCCACGGGTTGCCCGCCACGATGAGTTCGAAGTGGCGCTCGTCGGGGGCAGCGTCGAGGGCGTCGAGCGGCATGCTCTCGCCCGACAGTCGGGCGGGCTCGGCGCGCTCGGCGCGCGGGGCGGCCGCGCGGCTCGGGGCGGGCGCAGCGCCGCGGGCGACGCCTTCGTCGACCACGGGGGCCGCACCGGGGCCGCCGCGCTGGAAGCCTGCGGGATACCGGGGGTCGATGCCGCCCGACGATGCTCGTGCCATGGTGCTCCTTCGCTGCCCGGTCGACCGCCGCCAGCCTAACCCCGCGCCCCGCGGGTGTCAGGGGGTGCCGGGTAGCCTCACAGCATGATCGCCGACGCCCTGCGCCCGCTCGTGGTCGTCGCGCTCATCGGCGTCATCGGCTCGCTCGACGGCTGCCTGGCCTCGGGCGGCACGACCGCCCCGGCGCAGCCCGGCTCCCCCGCTGCCACAGCCGAGGGCACGGGAACGGTCACGAGCATCACTGACGGCGACACCCTGCGGCTCGACGTCGATGGCGTCGAGCTGCGCGTGCGCCTCGTCGGCATCGACACGCCCGAGGTCTACCCCGATGTGGAGTGCTTCGGGCCCGAGGCCGAGGCGGCGCTTGCCGCGCTCGCACCGCCGGGCAGCACGCTCGCCTACGCCTACGACCGCGACCCGCGCGACCCGTACGACCGCGAGTTGATGTACCTGTTCACCGCAGACGGCACCTTCGTCAACTACGAGCTCGTCGCGCAGGGCTTCGCCGAGGCCGTGCTGTTCGAGCCGAACGACCGGTACTACGACGATCTCGTCGCCGCTGAGCGCAACGCCCAGGCCGACGGGCTCGGCCTATGGGGGCAGTGCTGAGATCGGCGCACCCGCGCTAGGCGTCGATCGGCTCGATGAGCTGAGGGCCGTCGCCCTTCAGCGGCGCAACGGGGTGCAGGTCGAGCCTCTCGAGAACCTGCTCGCTCTCGTGCACGACCATCTCCACGAGATCCTGATCGCCCTCCACAGTGGGGTCGAGCCATTCGTCCCACACCTCGCGCGGCAGCATGACGGGGGCACGGTCGTGGATGCTCGCCGCCGGTCCGTGCGCCGGACGGGTCAGCATCGTCGCGGTCAGCACCCACGGCGTCGGCGTGCCGCCCTCGGGGAACGGTGCCCGCCACCACGAGTAGAGGCCCGCGAAGGCGAGCTCTCCCGCCTCGGGGTCGGTGATGTAGTGCGGCGTCTTGGTCGCGCCCACGGTGTGCCACTCGTAGTAGCCGTCGGCGGGGAGGATGGCCCGCGAGCGCACGAGCGCGTTCTTGAACGTGCTCTTCTCGTGCACGGTCTCGCTGCGCGCGTTGAACGTGGGGTACTTCGAGGCGAGCTCGGTCGCCCACCGCGGCACGAGCGACCAGCGCGCCGCGGTCACCAGGCGCGAGGGCATCCCGTCGGGGTCATCTTTCGGCACGCGGTCGACGACGACCGGCACCTGCTGCGTCGGCGCGATGTTCCAGCTCGGGGGCATCGCGACCTCGTCGACCTCATCGGCCTCGAAGTACTGCCCGAGCTCTTCACCGCTCTTGGTGTTGGCATAGCGACCGCACATCAGTGCCCCCTCTCGGCGAGCGCCGCCCGCAGGCGCTCGGCATCCACTCGATAGATGGTGTGCACGGCGTCGTCGATGAGCACGACGGGAATCTCGTCCCAGTAGCGATCGTGCAGCTCGGCGTCGTCGAGGATCGAGCGCTCGACGAGCGCGACGCCCTCGCGGCCCTGCAGCACCTCGTCGACGACCGCGCGCGCGTCGTCGCACAGGTGGCAGCCGGGCTTGCCGATGAGGGTCACGGTCACAGAGGGCACGCCCCCAGCCTAGGCACCTGCCTATGCTGGTCGGGATGCCCACCCCCGTCAGCGACGCCGGCCCCGGCGAGCACCCTTCCGCGCCCGCGCCGGCGCTCGCGTTCTTCGACGTCGACAACACCCTCCTGCGCGGCGCGAGCGTGTACCACCTGGGGCGCATCGCCTGGCGGCGCGGTCACCTCGGCTGGCGCGATCTCAGCCGCTTCGCCTGGCAGCAGGCGCGGTTCACCTCGGTGGGCGAGAACCACCAGCACCAGCTCGCCGTGCGCGATCGTGCGCTCGAGCTCATCGCCGGACACTCGGTCGCCGAGCTCGAAGAGATCGCGGTCGAGGCCTACGACGTCTACCTCAGCCGGCTTCTGCTGCCCGCGGTGGTCGCGCGCGCCCACGAGCACCGGGCGCAGGGGCACGAGGTCTGGCTCATCACAGCCACACCCGAGGCGTGCGCGCGCGTCATCGCCGAACGGCTCGGACTCTCGGGCGCGATCGGCACGCGCATCGAGAGCGTCGACGGCGTGTTCACGGGCGCTCTGCTCGGGCCGGTCATGCACGGCGGGCACAAGGCCGACGCGGCCGCACTGCTGGCGGGCGATCGCGGTGTGCAGCTCGCCGACTGCTGGGCGTACAGCGACTCGCGCAACGACATCCCGCTGCTCGAGCTCGTCGGCCACCAGCAGGTCGTCAACCCCGACGCCGCGCTGGCCCGCTACGCGCAGGCGCGCGGCTGGCCGGTCATGCACGACCGGCCGGCAGCATCCCGCCGCTTGTCCCGCGAATGACGAAAGCGCCCGACCCCTCGGGGTCGAGCGCTTCGCGCGGGCGGATGCCCTACTTCTTGTTGCGACGCTGGTGACGCGTCTTGCGCAGCAGCTTGCGGTGCTTCTTCTTGGCCATCCGCTTGCGGCGCTTCTTGATGACAGAACCCATGGAAATCCTCTGATCGTCGACTGAACGGGAGCAACGGCCCGTTCAGGACCGTGTCATGTACCGACCGAGTCTAGCCGACGTCGGCGATGGGCGTCTCGATGGCCGAGGCGACAGCAGATTCGGGGATGCGGAAGCTGCGCCCGAAACGGATCGCGGGCAGCTCGCCGGAGTGCACCATGCGGTACACGGTCATCGTTGAGACCCGCATCATGTCGGCCACTTCGGCGACGGTGAGAAACCGCACCTCAGAGAGATCCCGGGCCATCGGCAGTCATCCTGTCGCTCACGCACGCAGCGCCCTCGTGGCGCGTGTGCACGGAGTTCAGAGTAGGGGCTGGTGTGACTCGTGTAAAGACGCCCGAAGGAGGGGTCAGCGGGCTTCGTCGTGGTTCTTCCACGGCAGCCGCTTCGTCACGGCCTCCTGCACGTCGTGCAGCTTCTCTTGCGCGCCCTCGATGATCGACCGTGCCTGGTGCGAGGCATCGGCGGCCACCCGGCCCACGGTGCTGCCCGCACCGGCGACGTCGGCACCCGACCACGCGGCGAACACCGGCGAGCCGCCCTCGGGGTCGAAGTCGGCGCTGAGGAACGGGATGATCCAGTCTTCGACGTCTTCGAGCGGCGCGGGGTCGACCGCGTAGTAGCGGTGCTGCCCCTCCTCGCGCACCGTCACGAGCCCGTGGTCGCGCAGCACCTTGAGGTGCTTCGAGACGGTCGGCTGCGTCGCATCCATGCGCTCGACGAGCTCGCCCACACTGAGCTCGCCCGTTCCGCCCTCACCCCGCAGCGAGGCGTCGAGCAAGTGCTGCAGCAGTTCGCGACGGGTGGCGTCGGCGATCACGTCGAAGATGTCGGCCATGCCACCAGGCTAGTCAGCCCAGCCCGGGAGTACCATTGCACGCGGTCTGCAGGCCGGTGAGGAGCATCGATGGCCACGAGCAACCGCATCCGCGGCAACCGTCGCGATGAGCGCAGCAGCCCGCTCGCCCAGGCGTGGGCGCGGCTGGGCGAGTCGGCTACCGCCTCGCCCGCGCGCTTCGCGATCCTCATCTTCACGGCACTCATCCTCATCACGACGGTGCTGCTGACCCTGCCGATCGCGCGCGCCGGCAGCGGCACGGGCGGCACTCCGCTCGCCGACGCGGTGTTCACCGCCGTCTCGGCCATCTGCGTGACGGGTCTCACCACGGTCGACATGGCGACGCACTGGTCGCCCTTCGGCAACGTCGTCATCATCCTGGCCATGCAGATCGGCGGCATCGGCGTGCTGACGATGGCCAGCATCCTGGGCCTCGTCGTGGCCCGGCGCATCGGACTGCGCGCCAAGCTCATCGCGGCGAGCGACACGAACGCGGCGCGCGTGCACGCCGGCCCCGTCTCCGAGTCGCAGGCCGTGCGCCTCGGAGAGATCGGCGGCCTGCTCTTCACGGTCGCCGCGAGCGCGATCGTCATCGAGCTGGTCATCACCGCGCTCATCGTGCCGCGGCTGCTGCTCGAGGGCTTCGACCTCTGGACGGCGATCTGGCAGGGCTTCTACCTCGCCCTCTCCGCCTTCACGAACACGGGCTTCGTGCCCTTCACGCCGGGCATGGAGCGCTTCGCGACCGACCCGTGGATGCTGTCGGTCCTCTCGATCGCGGTGTTCCTCGGGGCGATCGGTTTCCCGGTGATCTTCGCGCTCGGCCGCTGGCTGCGCACCCGCACGCGCCTCACCCTGCACGCCCGTGTGACGCTGTGGACGACGCTCATCCTGATCGCCGTCGGCGGGCTGCTGATCGCCGTGCTCGAGTGGACGAACCCCGCGACCCTCGGCGCGCAGGACGGCCCGGTGCGGCCGATGACCGCGGTGTTCACCTCGATCATGTCGCGGTCGGGCGGACTCTCCACGGTCGACATCGGCGAGATGAACGGCTCGACCCTGCTCGTGCTCGACATGCTGATGTTCGTGGGCGGCGGCTCCGCCTCCACCGCCGGCGGCATCAAGGTGACCACGCTCGCCGTGCTGTTCTTCGCGGCCGTCGCCGAGGCGCGCGGCGTCGACGACATGGAGGCCTTCGGGCGCCGCATCCCGAACGACGTGCTGCGCCTCGCGGTCAGCATCGTGCTGTGGGGCGCGACGATCGTCGCCACGGCCTCGGTGCTCGTGCTGCACATCACGAAGGCGCCGCTCGACTACGTGCTGTTCGACGTGATCTCCGCCTTCGCCACCTGCGGGCTGTCGACGGGGTTGACGAGCAACGAGCTGCCCGATGCGGCGAAGTACGTGCTCGCGGCCACCATGTGGGCGGGGCGCGTTGGTACAGTGACCCTCGCCGCGGCCCTCGCCGCCAGTCAGCGCCGGCAGCTGTTCCGCCGGGCAGAAGAGAGGCCCATCGTTGGTTGAGAGAATCCGCCACGACGCTCCCGTGCTCGTCATCGGCCTCGGGCGCTTCGGTGCTGCCACGGCCGGCCAGCTGCAGCGCCTCGGTCGCGAGGTGCTCGCCGTCGATGAAGACGCGGGGCTCGTGCAGAAGTGGGCCGAACGGGTCACGCACGCGGTGCAGGCCGACGCGCGGTCGCTGGATGCTCTGCGCCAGATCGGCGCCGACGAGTTCAGCATCGCCGTCGTCGCGACGGGCTCGTCGATCGAGTCGAGCGTGCTCATCACCGCGAACCTCGTCGACCTCAAGATTCCGCAGATCTGGTCGAAGGCCATCAGCCAGTCGCACGGCAAGATCCTCGCCCGCATCGGCGCCAACCACGTGATCTACCCCGAGGCCGAGGCCGGCGAGCGCGTCGCGCACCTCGTCTCGGGTCGCATGATCGACTTCATCGAGTTCGATGACGATTTCGTGCTCGTCAAGATGTACCCGCCGAAGCCCATCCGCGGGCTCTCGCTCACCGAGTCGCAAGTGCGCAGCAAGTACAAGATCACCGTCGTCGGGGTGAAGAGCCCCGGCAAGCCCTTCACCTACGCCACGGAGCAGACCGTGGTGTCGAACCACGACCTCATCATCGTCTCGGGCACCGAGGCCGACATCGACCGGTTCGCGTCGCTCGACAACTGAACCGGCCGACGTCGAGCGCTGCTACTCGGTGGGCTCGCCGGGCTCGCCGGGCGCCGGCGGCATGGGGATCGTGCTCGGGTCGATGCCCTGCTCCTCGAGCCACTGCTCGAACTGGGCGCGACGCTCGTCGCGGTTCTCGGCGCGCTGACCCATGCGCTCGTCCATGCGCTGCTCGACCCGCTCGCCGATGCGCTCGAGCTGCTCGCCGCCCCGGTCGCCGTGCAGGCCGATCGCGATGACGCCGCCCGGACCGCGGCCGTCGGGCAGCGCCTGACCGAGGGCGACGCCGCCCGCGAAGGTGAGGCCGAGCAGCAGCGCCGAGCCGACCGCGACGCCCGTGATGGCGAGCGCCGTCGGCACGCGGGAGCGCGAGGCGGCCGGCGCGGGGCTCACGGGGGCCGCGGTGCTCGACGACGCATCCGCGGCCGGCTGCTGCGTCGCGTCGGGGGTGGCGTCGTCGGGGGTGGTGCCGGCGGAGGTGGTGTCGTCGTTCGTGGCCATGGGGTTCTCCCTCGGATCGGTGACCCGCGACGGTTCGCGGATCGACGACCCCACGGTGGGATCCATGCCTATACGGCGTCTATGCGCGGCCTATGCTCCGGCGGCCAGTTGCCGTGCGCGTTCCTGTGCGGCGCGCGCGGCCCGTTCGAAGAGCTCGTCGAGCCGCGCATCCTGCAGCACCGCGATCGCGCGCTCGGTCGTGCCCTTCGGGCTCGTGACGCGGCGGCGCAGCTCGGCCGGGTCATCGCCCGTCGCCTCGAGCAGCAGGGTCGCGCCATGGAAGGTCTGCTGCACGAGCAGGCGCGCGACATCGGGCTCGAAGCCCATCGCCTCGGCCGCCCGGGTGAACTCCTCGATGAGCAGGAAGACGTAGGCGGGGCCTGATCCGCTGATCGTCGAGAGCGCGTCGATCTGCGCCTCGGGCAGTTCGACCACGGTGCCGACGGTGCGGAAGAGGTCGTCGGCGAGCGCGAGGTGCGCGGCCGTCGCCCGTGAGCCGCCACTGATCCCCGTGACGCCACGGCCGATGAGCGCGGGCGTATTGGGCATCGCGCGCACGACCGGGTTCGGCACGACGGCCTGCATGGCCTCGGTCGTGATGCCGGCGGCCACGCTCACGACGAGCGCCTCGGGGTGCAGGCTCGGCGCCACCTCGGCGAGCAGCGCCGTGATCTGCGCGGGCTTCACGCCCAGCAGCACGAGGCGGGCATCCGCCACCGCCCAGCGGTTCGCCTCGATGTCGTGCTCGGTGCCGCGGGCCTCGACGCCCTCGGCGCGCAGGGCGGCCGCGGTGGCGTCGGAGCGCGTCGTCGCGCGCAGGGCGTCGACCGCGACGCCCGGCTGCCGAAGCCCGCGCAGGATCGCGCCGCCCATCGAGCCGGTGCCGAGGATCGCGATCGCGGGGAGGGAGGCGCTCATGCCACGAGTGTAGGTTGGAGGCGGGCCATCATCCGGGGGGAACGGCGCGCGAGGGAGGCAGACATGCAGACATCGGCGATCCGAGAGGTGCTGCTGGCGACGGCCGGGGTGCAGACCGTGGGCGCGGTCGGCGTCGTCGAACTGGCCGAGGGCGGGCACGTCGTGACCGCGCGGCTGGGCTTCGGCCCGAGCACCCCCGCGGGCGACGTCGTCGCCATTCTCGAGGCGGTGCGGGCCGGCATTCGGGCCGTCTCGCCCGACGCCGTCGACATCGTGCTCGAACCCGAGATCGCCGCCCCGCGCGGCGACGCGAACCCTCCGACCGACGTCTTCGTCATCCGCGGCGCCGACTGACCTCTCCGGGCGCGCGGATCACTACGCTGAGACGTGGCACGGCACCGTGCCGATCGGTATCCCCCTCGCGTAGGAGCTCCAAATGGACGTGCTGCACTCCGTCATCCTCGTCGGCCACTTCATCGGCCTCGCCGCCATCGTCGGCCCCTTCCTCATGCAGGCGCGCTGGAAGGGCCAGTACGCCTTCCCCGTCGTTCTCGGGGGCGCGATCACGCAGCTCGTGACCGGGCTCGTGCTCGTCGGGCTCGCCGAGATGAGCGGCGACGATGACGATCCGCTCAACTATGCCAAGATCGGCGTCAAGCTGACGATCGCCGTCATCATCTTCGTCGCGGCCCTGCTCGGCTTCCTCAAGCAGCGCAAGACCGAGGGCGGGGGCGGCCGCGAGCTGCTGCCGTTCTTCCACGCCGCGGGCGGCCTCGCCCTCGTGAACATCGCCCTCGCCGTCTTCTGGTGATCCGTCGCCGTCTCGCCGCCGTGAGGTCGCGATGAGCGCCTCCGGCGGCGGGAAGGCCATCATCGCGGCGCTGCTCGCCAACACGGGCATCGCCGTGACCAAGTTCGTCGCCTTCCTCGTCTCGGGGTCGAGCGCGATGCTCGCCGAGAGCGTGCACTCGGTGGCCGATGCCGGCAACCAGCTCCTGCTGCTGGTCGGCGGGCGGAGGGCCCGCAAGGCGGCCGACACCGAGCACCCGTTCGGCTACGGCCGCGCGCGCTACATCTACGCCTTCGTCGTGGCGATCATCCTGTTCTCGATCGGGGGCGTCTTCTCGCTGTACGAGGGCGTCAGCAAGCTGCAGGATCCGCACCCGCTCGAGAACGCGTGGCTGCCCATCGTCGTGCTGCTCATCGCGATCGGTCTCGAGTCGTTTTCGCTACGCACGGCCGTGCGCGAGTCGAACCATGTGCGCGGCACCCAGGGCTGGATCCAGTTCATCCGACGCGCCAAGGCGCCCGAGCTGCCCGTCGTGCTGCTCGAAGACGTGGCGGCGCTGCTGGGGCTGACCTTCGCCCTGTTCGGCGTCGGTCTCACGATCCTCACGGGCGACTCGATGTGGGACGCCGTGGGCACGATCATGATCGGCGTGCTGCTCGTGCTCGTCGCCGTCGTGCTGGGTCTCGAGACGGGCAGTCTGCTCGTCGGGGAGGGCGCCTCGAACGACGACGTGCACGCCATCCGCCAGGCGCTCGACGCGCACGAGGGCGTCACCGGCGTCGTGCACATGAAGACGCTCTACCTCGGGCCCGACGAGCTGCTCGTCGGCGCGAAGGTCACCTTCACCCCGGGCATCGACATCGAGCGGGGCGCCGCGATCATCAACGAGCTCGAGCTCGCCGTGCGCGCGGCCGTGCCCATCGCGCGCGTGATTTACATCGAACCCGGGCTCGCGACCGTCAGCGCCGCTCGCTGAAGAACGCGGCGAGCAGGGATGCGCACTCCTGCTCGTCGACCCCGCCGACGACCTCGGCCACGCGGTGGGGCAGGCGCCGCTCGCGCAGCAGGTCGACGACACTGCCCGCGGCTCCGGCCTTCGCATCCCACGCCCCGAAGACGACGCGGTCGATGCGCGCGGCGAGGATGGCGCCCGCGCAGAGCACGCACGGTTCGAGGGTGACGACGAGCGCGCATCCGCTCAGCTGCCAGTCGCCCGTCGCGGCGGCCGCCTCGCGCAGCGCGACCACTTCGGCGTGGGCGGTCGGGTCGTGGTGCTTCTCGCGCTCGTTGCGGCCCCGGCCGATGACGGTGCCAGCGGCGTCGAGCACGATCGCACCGACGGGCACGTCGCCCGAGGCGAGGGCGGCGCGGGCCTCGTCGAGCGCGGCGCGCATGGCCGCGCGATCGCCGTCGGACACCGTCGTCATGCCCCGCCCTTCCGTTAGATTGAGCCTATGCGAGTACACGTTGCCGACCACCCCCTGATCACCCACAAGCTCACCGTGCTGCGCGATCAGGCGACCCCTTCGGCGACGTTCCGGGCGCTCACGGAAGAGCTCGTCACGCTGCTCGCCTACGAGGCGACGCGCCACGTGCGCACGCACGAGGTCACCATCCAGACCCCGGTCGCCGAGACCATCGGGCTCGCCATCAGCGAGCCCCGGCCGCTCATCGTCCCGATCCTGCGCGCGGGCCTCGGCATGCTCGAGGGCATGGTCAAGCTCGTGCCGAGCGCCGAGGTCGGATTCCTCGGCATGGTGCGCGACCACGACACGCTCGAGCCGAGCGTCTACGCCGAGCGCCTGCCCGACCACCTCGAGGGCCGGCAGTGCTTCGTGCTCGACCCCATGCTCGCCACCGGCGGCTCGCTGCTCGCGGCGATCGAGTTCCTCTTCGAACGCGGCGCCGACGATGTCACGGCCGTCTGCATCCTGGGCGCGCCGGAGGGCCTCGCGATGATCGAGAAGGCCACCGCCGGGCGCGACGTCACGATCGTGCTCGGCGCGCTCGACGAGAAGCTCAACGAGAAGGGCTACATCGTGCCCGGCCTCGGCGACGCGGGCGACCGGCTGTACGGCACGGTCGGCTGAACCGGCGCGGCCTGCCCGCGCGACTTGACGCTCTGCGTCGCGCTCGGGGATACTGACCCCATGACCGTCACCGCGAACCTCCTGACCGCCCCCGAGGCTGTGGAGACCGCTGGCATGATGATGCCGGCGAGCGCTGACGTGTGCTGTCGAATGTGCGCCTAATCGGCCCCCTTCTGACACGTCCCGTGTCTGCCCGAGCCGCCCTGGCGACCCGATCCGGCGTCGAACGATGACCGATCGCCCCGCCGACGCGCTCTCCGCATCGGGCTCGGATGCTCCGGCTCCCGATGCGCGCACCCTCGACTCGCACCCTCTGAACGGCACCGCCCCCGTCGGCGACGAGCCCTTCGACTCCGCAGAAAGCGTCTCCACCATGTCTCTCGCCACGCTGACCCCTCGCTCCGCTCCCCCCGCCCCGACCACCGCGCCCTCGATCGCCGCCGCCCCGGCGCCAGCCGAGACGGCGCCCCCGACCGCGCCGACGCCCGCCCCGCGACTGCGGGCTGTGCCCGAGGGCACCGAGGCACGCGGCTTCGTGCTCTACGTCGGCCTCGATGAGGCCAAGGCCGCGGCCGCCGGCATCGACCTCGGTCGGCTCGTGCTCGAGCTCAAGCGACTCACGGGCGAGCTCGCGCCCGGGGCCGAGACGCACGCCGCGGTCGCCCTCGCCCCCGCGGGCGCGGGCGGGCGCGACGTCGACGTCGTGCGGCTCGCGCTGCAAGACCCCTCGGCGCTGGCCCGGTATCGCCGCACCGATGAGCCGCCCGTCGAGAAGGCCCCCGACGGCGTCGTCATCGACATCTCACGCAAGCGCGTGCTGCTCGACGGCGACACCGCGGCCCTCACCTACAAGGAGTTCGAGCTGCTGCAGTACCTCGTGCTGCGGGAGGGGCGCACGATCGAGCGCGCCGAGCTCATCGCGGCTCTTTGGGCCGACGGGGCCGAGGGCGACGACGACGTGCCGAACGAGCGCACGATCGACGTGCACGTGCGCCGGTTGCGCGCCAAACTCGGGGGTTACGAGGACATCGTGCGCACGGTGCGGGGCGCGGGCTACCGCTTCGACCGGCACGCCGACGTCTCGATCCGCTACGCCTCGACGCCGAGCCCCGACTTCTTCTAGGGCTCGTGGGGCGCTCGGCAGGCCCGATTCGAGCATCCCGAGACCAATCTCGAAAAATAACGGTTCGATAACTAGACACCGTTATCTTTCCGTTATACATTCGTCATGCGTCGATCGTTTGCTGTGGCGGGAGACGCGGAATGTGATTGCAGGACACTCTTGGTGCAAGGGAAGAGGGCCGGTCGCCCGCCTCGGCGACCGGCCCTTCGCATGCCCGCCCTCAGCGCGACATCGCGTCACGCGCCGACACAAGCTCATTCCCGCGCATAGAGTTGGCGCATGACGGAGAAGGCGATCGCGGTCGGAGCCTGGGAGGCGCTGTTCCGCGCGCAGGTCTCGGTGCTGCGGCAGCTCAACGCCGAGTTCCCCACGAGCGAGATCTCGTTCACCGAGTACGACGTGCTGTTCAACCTCTCGCGCGCCCCGGAACGGCGCATGCGCATCCGCGACCTCATCCCCCACCTGCTGCTGAGCCAGCCGAGCGTCAGCCGCCTCATCGACCGCCTCGCCAGCCGCGGTCTCGTCGACAAGCTGCCCGACGCGACCGACGCACGCGGCACGATCGTCGCGCTGCGCCCCGAAGGCTACGAGCTGTTCAAGCGCGTCGCCGTCGTGCACGCCGACGCCATCGCCCGCCGGGTCGGGTCGCGGCTCGACGCCGATGAGCTGCAGCAGCTCACCGAGCTCTGCCGCCGACTGCGCGACTGAGCCCCCGGCGCGACAGAGCAACCGGCGCGACAGACCTCTCGACGCGGCGTCAGAGGATTCTCGCGGCCGCGCGCGGCTAGCCTCGCAGCATGGCCTCATCCCCCAGCATCGTCTGGTTGCGCGACGACCTGCGCCTCGCGGACAACCCGGCCCTCAGCGCCGCGATCGAGCGCGGCGGGCCCACCCTCGTCGTCTACCTGCTCGACGAGGACTCGCCCGGCGCGCGACCCCTCGGCGGAGCGAGCCGGTGGTGGCTGCACGGCAGCCTGCGATCGCTCGCCGACGACCTCGCCGCGCTCGGCGGCCGCCTGACGCTGCGGCGCGGCGCAGCGTCCGACGTCATCCCGTCGCTCGTCGCCGAGACCGGGGCCGGTGCCGTCTACTGGAACCGCCGGTACGGGGCGCTGCGCGACGTGGATGCGGCGCTCAAGGTGAGCCTGCGCGCCGACGGCCTCGTGGTCGAGAGCTTCGGGGCCTCCCTGCTGCACGAGCCCTGGAAGATCACCTCGGGCTCCGGGGATCCGTACCGGGTGTTCACGCCGTTCTGGCGCGCGTGCCTCGCCGCCGGTGATCCCCGACCGCCGCTGCCGGCCCCCGCATCCATCGACGGCCTCGCCGCCGCCGGAGACGACCTCGACGACTGGCACCTGCTGCCGACGCGCCCCGACTGGGCCGCGGGCCTGCGCGAGGCCTGGACGCCCGGCGAGGCGGGCGCGCTCGACCGGCTCGAGCGCTTCATCGACGAGGGGCTGCCGCTGTACCACCGTCGCGATGAGCCCGGTATCGAGGCGACGAGCCGACTGAGCCCGCACCTGCGGTTCGGCGAACTGAGCCCGCACCAGGTCTGGGCGCGCGTGCACGGGCCGCTCGAGCCCGCCGCGGCGGCCAACCGGGCGAAGTTCCTGAGCGAGATCGGCTGGCGCGAATTCTCGTACAGCATCCTCTTCCACCAGCCTGAGCTCGCGACCGTGAACGTGCGCCGCGACTTCGACGCGTTCCCCTGGGGCGAGCCCGACCCCGCGGAGCTCGAAGCGTGGCGACGAGGAACCACGGGCATCCCGATCGTCGACGCGGGCATGCGCCAGTTGTGGACGAGCGGCTGGATGCACAACCGCGTGCGCATGATCGTCGCCTCGCTGCTGACGAAGAACCTGCTCATCGACTGGCGCGTCGGCGAGCAGTGGTTCTGGGACACCCTCGTCGACGCCGACGAGGCGAGCAACGCGGCCAGCTGGCAGTGGGTGGCCGGGTCGGGGGCGGATGCGGCACCGTACTTCCGCGTCTTCAACCCCGTGCTGCAGGCCGAGCGCTTCGACCCCGACCGTGCCTACGTGCGGCGCTGGGTGCCCGAGGTCGACGGGCCGGAGTACCCGCGGCCGATCGTCGATCTCGCCGCCTCGCGCATCGAGGCCCTCGCAGCGTACGAGGCGGTGAAGGCCGCCAAGAGCGCGGCCAGATGAGAGGCCTCTCATCCGAACCTCCTGGTGGTCTCATGCAGAACCGCGAATCTGTACTCACGACGGAGCGGGCGCGAGAGCGCACCGGCTCTCCCACAGCTCGAAAGGACACCCTCATGGACGCGAAGAACTGGCTCGCGATCGGCGCCGCCTCGGCCCTCGGACTCGGCGTCATGGCCGCCGGCGCGGTCTCCGCGGCGAGCGCGCTGCCCCTGATCTCCGGCTCGACGAACGTCGAGGTTCCCGGCATCTCGGTGACCGACGACGTTAAGGGCACCGGCGGCGTGCTCGACTTCTCGGTCTCGAGCGACAGCATCGTCTCGCCCGACCCCAGCTCGAGCCCCAGCCCGAGCCCCACCTCGAGCGCGAGCCCGGTCTCGCCCGCCTCGGCGCCGAGCCCCGTGACGCCGCCGTCGCCCGTCTCCCCCGCATCGCCCGCGTCGGTCGCATCGCCCGCCTCGGTCGACAGCCCGGCGAGCGTCGGCTCCTCCGACTAGCGCCGACCCGCGTCTGGCGTTCGGGTCGCCGGTCGCACGCAGAGAACGCGCCCCGCTCCTCCTCGTGAGGGGCGGGGCGCGTTCGCGTGCCCGGTCAGCGCGCCGAGCGCGCAGCGCCCGTTCAGCGGCCGTCGGTCGGGCGCCCGCCCGGCTGCATCACGGCCATCCCGGCGATGCGCACCCCCTCGTGCGCGGCAGCGACGAGGTCGTCCCCCGCGACGAGCGCGGCGATGAGTCCCGCCGTGAAGGCGTCCCCCGCTCCCGTCGGATCGACCGCGGCGCGAGGCTGCACCGCGACCTCGACGGGAGGCTCGCCCCGGCGCGCAACGAGCACCGAGCTGGCTCCACCGGTAATGACGACGGCCGGGCAGTGCCGCAGCAGCGCGTCAGCGACCTCGGCCCGCTCGTGCTCGCCCGAGAGCATCCGACCCTCGTCGAGGTTGGGCAGCAGCACGTCGACCCCGTCGAGGGCCGTGCGGAAGCGCTCGAGGCCGTAGTCGGCGATGAAGCCGGTCGAACCGGGATCGAACGTGACGATCACCCCGTGCGCGTGCGCGCGCTCGACGAGGGCGGCGAGGTCGTCGAGGGAGAACGCGTCGAACAGGCTGTAGCCGGTCAGGTGCAGCACGGCCGCCTCGGCGAGCAGGGCATCCGTCACCGCCGTTGGCGGCAGTGTCGCGTTCGCGCCGCGATCGGTCAGCATCGTGCGGGTCTCGCCATCGACGACGATGACGATCGTGCCCGTGGGCAGCGTCGCGTCTTCGCCGAGGTGCGCGTCGACGCCGGATGCCCGCAGCGCGCTCGCGTGCCGCTCAGCGTCCCCCGACCCCACGCGCCCCACGAGGTCGACCGGTGCACCGAGCCAGCCGAGCCAGGCCGCGGTATTGCAGGCGGATCCGCCGGGGTGACGCGTGATGCTCGCGCTCGTGTCGGTGTCGGTGCGGATGGGACCGCGCGGCACGACGATGATGTCGTCGATCACATCGCCGACGACGAGAGCCCGGCGGCCCGGCACGGCGGCGGCCGTCAGCCCCGCGCGGCCCAGGCCGCGGCGATGCGGCCCGCGACGCGCACGTTGTTGCGCGCGAGGTCGAGGTTGACCTCGAGGCTGCGGCCGTCGCTGAGCTCGACGATGCGGCCGAGCAGGAAGGGCGTGACCGCCTTGCCGCGGATGCCCTGCGCCTCGGCCTCGCCGATCGCGGTGCTGAGCACGCGGTCGTGCTCCTCGCGATCCCACGCCTGATCGGCGGGGATAGGGTTGGCGACGACGATGCCCTGCGTGTGCCCGAGCGCATCGTGCGCGGCCATAACGTCGGCCACCTGCTCGGCGGTGTCGACGGCCCAGTCGAGCGTGAAGGCGCTCTCGCGCAGCCAGAAGCTCGGGAAGACGGTCGTTCCCAAACCGACGACGGGCACCGAGTAGGTCTCGAGGCGCTCGAGCGTCGCCGCGATGTCGAGCACGCTCTTGACCCCGGCCGAGACGACGGTGATGGGTGTGACGGCGAGGGTCGAGAGATCGGCCGACTCGTCGAAGGTCTCGCTCGCACCGCGGTGCACGCCGCCGAGGCCGCCCGTCGCGAAGACGCGGATGCCGGCCTTCGCCGCGAGGTGTGCGGTCGCGGCGACCGTCGTGGCGCCGCTCGCACCGCGCGCCGCCAGGATGGGCAGGTCGCGAACGCTCGCCTTCGCGAGGTCCTCCTCGGCGATGCGGCGCACGCCCTCGGCGTCGAGGCCGATGCGCGGCACGCCGTCGAGCACGGCGATCGTCGCCGGCGTCACGCCGGTGCTGCGCAGCAGCTCTTCGAACTCGATCGCGGCGGCGTGATTGCGCGGCCGCGGCAGGCCGTGACTGATGATCGTGGATTCGAGGGCGACGACGGGCCGGCCGGCGAAGAGCGCCTCGGCCACCTCGTCGGAGAGGTGCAGAGCAGGATTCACTGCTTCAGGCTATCGGGCGGGCGAGGCCTCGTCGTCGCCGAGGGCGGCCGCGCGCGCTGCTTCGGCGCGGCGGCGGCGCGCGTCGCGCCACAGCTCGAACGGCAAGGGCAGCGATGAGACGACAACGACGATGATGACCGCGAGCTCGAGGTTCTGCTTGACGAGCGGCACCTGCCCGAGCAGGAACCCGCCGAGCATGAAGACGCCGATCCACGCGAGCGCGCCGATGATGTTGAGCATCACGAAGCGCCGGCGCGGCATGCCCGTGATGCCCGCGAGCACGGGGACGAGCGCGCGCAGAATCGGGATGAAGCGCCCGATGATGATGGCGCGGGCACCGAGCCGCTCGAAGACCGCGGTCGTGCGGGCGACAACGGTGTCGGTGAGCGGCCACCGACGACGGCGCAGCAGCGGCGGCCCCACCGCGCGGCCGATCTCGTACCCGACCTGCGTGCCGCCGATCGCCGCCGCGAGCACGAGCACGAAGGCGAGCCAGGCGGGGATGATCGACGGCAGGGTCGCGACCGTGAGCCCCGTGATGAACAGCAGCGAGTCGCCCGGCAGGAAGGAGGTGGCGAGGAACGCCGTCTCGACGAAGATGATGAGCGTCACGACGATGACGACGGCGTCGCCCGCCGCGTCGATGATCGACTGCGCGTCGAGCCAGTTCAGAGCGCCACCGCCGGCATGCGCGCCACGCTCTGCGCGTCGCGGTAGGCGTCGAGCAGCAGAGCGTTGTTGGCCTGCCACGAGCGGCCGACGACCGATCGCCGTGCTGCTTCACCCATGGCCGCACGGCGGGCCGGATCCGCGGCGAGCGCCCCCGCGGCCGCCCGGAACGCCCCCGGCGCCGCAGGGTCGACGAGCACCCCCGTGCGGCCCTGCTCGATGAGGTGCACAGGGCCGCCCATGGCGGGCGCGATGACGGGCAGGCCCGCGGCCTGGGCCTCTTGAATGGTCTGCCCGAAGGTCTCCTCCGTGCCGAAGTGCACGAAGACATCGAGCGCGGCGTAGGCCTCAGCCAGCTCCAGGGCCTCGAGGCGGCCGGTGAAGGTCACGCGATCCGCCGGAAGCTCGGCGGCGAGGCGCGCGCGGTCGGGGCCGTCGCCGACGACGAGGAAGCGGGTGCGGGGCATCCGCAGCAGCTCGCTCAGCCGACCCACCTGCTTCTCGGGGGCGAGGCGCCCCACGTAGCCGATCAGCAGCTCGCCGTCCGGAGCCGCACGCGCCCGCAGGGCCGCGGCACCCGGGCTCGTGCGCCGCCGCGGGTGGAAGAGCTCGCTGTCGACCCCGCGGCCCCACACGCCGACGCGGGGCACACCCAGCTCGCGCAGCGCGGTGGCGGCAGTGGGCGTCGGCGCGAGGGTGAGCGTCGCGGGTTCGTGGATGGCGAGCACGAGCCGGTCGAGGGCGGGGCGGGCGAACCCGGCGCCGTAGCGCTGCAGGTAGCCGGCGACGTCGGTCTGGTAGATCGCGACAGTGGGGATGCCCGTGCGAGCGCCGTGCAGAATCGCCTGCCGCCCGAGCAGGAAGGGCGCCGCGACGTGCATGACATCGGGGGCGAAGTCGTCGATCGCGTCGATCACCGCGCGCGACGGCATCGCCACGGGAAACTGCTTGATCGGGATGCTCGGCACGCGGTGCACGGCGAAGCCGAGGTGCCGCGGGCTCGGCGTCGTCGGCGCGATGACGATGGCCTCGTGCCCGCGCTGCCGCAGGGTCTCGAGCACCCGCAGCACCGACGTCGTGACGCCGTTGACCTGCGGGAGGAACGATTCGGTGACGACCGCGATGCGCACGGAACGACCGTGACAGGGCCGATCGAGCATCCGGCGACCGCGCCGCGACCGGCGGGTGAACGTCGCGGGAACGAGACAGCACTGCAACGAGACGGCACCGAAACGAGAAAGCCCCCCGCGTTACGCGGGGGGCTGTTCGCGCGCCCGAAGGGACTCGAACCCCTAACCTTCTGATCCGTAGTCAGCAGGCACGCCCAGAGGCATGATCTCGTAAGGATAAGCATCGCCGCGTGTTCGCTGTCTACTGCGGGGAGTCGACGAAGGTGAAGAATGCGCATTTCTGGTGAATTGGTGCATCTTTCGGCATCGTGAATTGCACGTGGATTGCACGAGGCGATCCACCTTCGTTCAGGGAGTGCACCAGCGGTGGCCAGCAGCAATCGATCAAAGAAGAAGACCCGTGAATCCTGGGGCGCAGTCCGCCAACTCCCGAGCGGCCGCTATCAAGCGAGCTACCTACACCTGGGCAACCGGTTCACGGCCCCCAACACGTTTGATGCCGTGCAAGACGCGCGTGCGTGGCTCGCGGGCGTCCGCGTGGACATTCAGCGCGCTTCGTGGCGTGATCCTCGATCCA
Organism: Microcella humidisoli; assembly: GCF_024362325.1. Classification (NCBI taxonomy): domain Bacteria; kingdom Bacillati; phylum Actinomycetota; class Actinomycetes; order Micrococcales; family Microbacteriaceae; genus Microcella; species Microcella humidisoli. Next base: position 1,305,518 of record NZ_CP101497.1, on the reverse strand, counting down.
AGAGCGACGAGGTCTTCAGTCGCTACGCGCAGACATGGCTAGACCATCGCTTGTCCTCCAAAGGCGAACCCCTGCGACCCCGAACTCGGGTGGAGTATCGACGTCAACTCGATGTTGGGCTGCGTCGATTCGCCTCGAGCCGACTCAACGAGATAAGCGCGGCGGCTGTTCGGGATTGGCACTCGTCGCGGATGCGCGACAGTGGCGCCACCTCGGCGGCGCGAGAAGCGGCTCTGCTTCGCGCCATCCTCTCAACCGCGGTAGAGGACGGGATCATCGAGCGGAACCCTGTCGACTCCAAGTTGAGCCGGTCTACGAGCCGTCGTTCTCATCGCCCACCTACGCTCGCAGAGCTCGCAGTACTCGTCGAAGAAGTTGGCGCCTTTGCGCCGCAGCTCGAACTCGCAGTGCTACTGGCAGCGTATGGTGGGCTCCGCATCTCGGAGTGGCGAGCGCTTCGACGACGCGACATCAGCTTCGACGGCGATCGGGCAACGATCTACATCTCTCGACAGGCCCAATGGATCCCAGGGGAGGGGTGGACGGTCGGTCCTCCGAAGTCCGCTGAAGGAGTGCGCGCTGTTCCGCTCCCGTCTTCGCTCACCGCTCAGGTTCGTAGCCACCTGTCTGCGCACGTCGGCCCGTTCCCCGAGTCCCTCCTGTTCGAGCCCGCGGGCCGATCAACCTTCCTGCACGACTCCCAATTCAACCTGCATTGGAATCGTGCCCGTGAAGTCGCCGGCGTTCGAATAATGGAAGGGGGCCGTTGGGTGAGTGCAGTCCGTGAACATGACCTCCGGCACTTTCACCTTTCCTTCTATGCGGCATCCGGCGCCACGCTCGCTGAGCTGAAGGCCCGCGCCGGACACTCGACTACGCAGGCTGCAATGGTCTACCAGCACGCGGTAGTCGATCGTGGGGCAGAGCTTGCGGACGCGATGCCCTCTTTACCTCTAACCCCTCCTCGGGCGGCACGAATCGGGCATCATTGAGCCCAGCGCCAGTGTGCCGTTCGAAACGTGGGCGCCCGAGCGGCGGGACGTGCTAGACGACTCTTCTCCGTTGCGGAAACCAGCATGGGAGCGGATTGCCCTCGCTTCGGCGCGATCGACTCTCAGCCCGACTGCCGTGGAGTAGTTGAGCTGCCTTCGTTGCCCGGGAGACCTAGAGCGTTGCGAGTAAGCCTCCATCGACAACCACTTCGGCGCCCGTCATGAAGCTGGCTTCGGAACTCACAAGGAACCTGACAACCTTGGCCACGTCATCCGCGGTACCCAGCCGTCCAAGTGGTTGGGCCTCTGCCCAGTCACGCACTTGGCCTTCCACATCGTTGGGTCGTGCGATTCTCGCTGAGCTCCTGAGAAACGGAGTGTCGATCGCGCCGGGGTGGACTGAGTTGACTCGGATGCCCCTTCCTCCGAGCTCGACCGCAAGGGATCTCGTCATCGCTGCAAGAGCGCCCTTGCTTGCCGCATACGCGGCAGCACCGCCCGAACTCGCTTTCGCGTGGACTGACCCGATGAGTGTGATTGACGGATTTCGTGCACCAGAGGCCTCCGGGACGTACGCTCGAATGAGCCCCGCCGCGCTGAAGAGGTTCACACGGAAGACGTCTTCCCAGTCGGAATTCGTGAGCTTCTCTATGTCGTTGTGCCGGGTGATGCCAGCACAATGCACAAGGATCGACGGGCAACCGATCGCCTTTGCGGCGGCCACAATCACTCCCGGACTAGCCGGGTCCAGTAGATCTGCAATGCACTCGTGAACGTTGGGGCCTGGCGGGCGGCTTCCTTGTCCCATCGGGACTACATCGACCGCCAGGACTGTGCGCGCTTCGAAGGCCAACTGCTCGACACAGGCGCGCCCGATTCCCGACGCTGCTCCTGTCACCACACAGACCTCGGGGATTCCCTGTGTGCGATTCAACTCTCGACCCATTGATCCCGAAGCGGCGCCGTGAGAACACTCGAGTGAAAAACGCCTGGGTCGGCCAGGACGTGGACATGATTCCAAAGCTCATCGCACTCCGCATGCCTTTCTCCGGCCATTGTCTCGAGACCACCGAACTCTTCCATCCAGTAATAGGATCGGCGCGGCATAGGGCCCCACCACTGTTGCCAAGTCCTGAGACTCAAGAGTGCGGGATGTGCATCACGAAGGTGTATCGCTAGCGCTTCGAGTGCCCTCTCGCACTCCTCAACTTTGGACTCATTCACTGACCATTGGGCCATGTAGAAGACGCTCATATCAATTGAACCTTTCAAGCAGATCGGCATTGTCCGCAAGCACGGAATCCAGGTACCGGCTGAGATGGGAAGTATCGCTTACGACGGGATCAAGCATCAGGGCTTCCATCGCGAACTCTCTGTTGCCGTGGACTGCGGCTTCAACTGCCAAGTCCTGGATCTCGAGTTCGCGGCGACAAATGGAAGCAGCCCTCTCTGGCAGATCGCCGACTTCAGTTCCCGAAGCCACTCGCTCAACGACCTGGCCTGGGACTTCTACGATCGCCTCTTTCGGAAGGTTCGCTATGTACCCGTCATTCGGGAGGATGAAGGAGGGGCGTTGCAAGGCGGCGCCTTGATGGAGTGCCGCGATGAGGTCTGGGGAAGATTGCCCGTGCTGGCCTTCGTACGAGGGCTGGCTCAACAGAGCGATGGCAGCTTCTGCAGAAGCGCTGGCCCGCTCTATTTCGCTGACAACTGAGACTCGTTTCTGTGCGAATGCAACAAAGTCATAGCCGGAAGTGCCGATGAGTGCGGCCGCGTTCGCGAAGAACTCTCCAACGTGGCGATCGTCTGGGAGCGGAAAGGAACCGGTTTCTTGCCACACCTGCTTACAGAATCGCCATTGATCGGGCACCACGTGACTCAGCTTGAACTCGAACGAGTCCAGGCGTGAAACTCCGTCGACGTTGATATCCATGAGCCAAGTCAGGTGGTTCACTCCGCCGACCTTTAGCTGAACGCGCTCGGGGTCCATTTCAAGGAAGTCGGCAATCCAAGATCTCGACTCCGCGACTCCATGACAAAGGCCGATTGCCCGCACCGAGGTATATCGCTTCAGGGCCAGGCACACGCGGTTCTCGGGGTTCGTATAGTTGAGAAACACCGCATCCGGGGAGTGTGCACTCACCTCGTCAACCACATCGAGCACCAAGGGCACTGCGCGAAGCGTGTGCGACAGACCCCCTGGACCAGCGTTCTCTCCGAGGACGCTTTCAAAGCCGAATTCAAGAGCTCTTCGGTGATCAGCCTGCCAACGACGGTCTCGGTCGACGGCCACCGAAACGACCACGAAGTCGACTTGATCTTCGACCTCGCCGGCCTGACTTCTGGAACGCACGTTGACGCCCAGCCCACTCACGTCGCTCAGGCTCATGGCGAGTCTGGTCATTCGATCCAGAGCTTCCTGATTGCTGTCGACCAGCCAGAGCGTCGAGCCACGCATTGCTGCTAGGCGGAAGTAGTCCTGTAGGAAAGCCAAACCGAAGATGACGCTTCCGACGCCCACGACCATCACGATCGGCGGCCGATTCTGGGGTTCCATTCCCACTACTCCTTAATCGCTCCTGAAAGCATTCCTCTGATGAACTCGCGCTGCAGAAACGCGTAGAGCGCGACGACGGGTAGGGCAACCAAAATCGATCCTGCGGCGATGAGAGTGAAGTCCGCGCTGAACTGTCCCTGGAACTGAGTGAGGGAGAGAGGCGCGGTGCGAATCGAGGGCGATGACAACATGACCAAGGCCAGCAAGAAGTCGTTCCACGTCCACATGAACATCAGAAGGACTAGAACTACGATCGCAGGCCGCACGCTCGGTACAAGCACTTTCCACAGGATCTGCCAGGAGGAAGCCCCGTCCATGGTGGCTGCTTCCACGAGTCCGGCGGGCAGTGACCGCAAAGCGGCGCGCATCCAGAACGTTCCAAACGCAAGGTGTAGAGCAGCGAGAGGCAACGCGACTGACCACCACGTGTTCGTTAGACCTAGGTCTCGCATTGTGTAGAAGAGAGGAATGACCAGGGCCTCCAGCGGCATCATCAGGCCCAGCAAGAAGCCCATGAAGATCCAGCGCTCGCCGGGCACACGCAATGAGCCCAGGGCATAGCCGTTCAAGATCGAAACGGTGGCGGCAAGGGGCACCACGATCGCAACGATCACGAAGCTGTTGAGGAGCGACTGGCCGAATCCGCCCAGATCCCAGGCGCGGGCAAAGTTGTCCCATCGCAAGCCGCCGCTTAACTCGATGCTTCCACCCAGCGAACCCGGGTCGCGCAATGCGAAAAGCAGCGCAATTGCAATTGGAGCCACTCCAGAAATTCCGGCCAGTACGAGAATCGCAACGCCGGTAGCTCGCTCGAGCTTGCCGATCATGCCTCGCGCCTCTCAAACAGTCGACTGACGATCAGGGTCAAGGCGAGGATGGCCACGGTGATGATCACGGCTAGAGCTGAAGCGCCGCCAACGTCTCCGAGAACAAAAGCCCTCCGATACACCTCAAGGGCCGGGACTAGAGTCGAATCACCTGGGCCACCTCGAGTCATGTTGAAGACCAAGTCGAAGTTTCGTAGTCCTGTGATTAGGGTCAGTACGGCTGCGACAGCGATTTCCATCCGAATCGAGGGAAAAGTGACGGTTGAGAGTTCCCGCCAGAATCCAGCTCCATCCATCTTGGCCGCGTCGAACAGCTCCTGTGGGATCCTCTGAATGCCGGCCAACAAGAGAAGCATGCACAGGCCGTACTGAGTCCACGTCGCAACCACGCCTACAGATGGCAGGGCGAAATCGAAATCGCCGAGCCAAGGACGAGCGAGTTCATCAAGCCCCACTGCCCGAAGCAACCCATTGATGGTGCCGGAGTTCGGCTCGAAGATGAGAGCCCACACCTGCGCGACCACGACGACCGCAACCACTTGCGGCAGGAATATCATCGCGCGAACGGTTCCAAGTCCAGTGAACACCGATCGCGACGCGACCACGGCAAGGAAGAGCCCTATAGACAACGGAAGCACGCAATAGAAGAACAGCAATTGCGCGGCGTTACCGAACGCGACCTGAACGCTTCGGTCAGAGAGGATTCTCAAGTAGTTCTCTGCTCCTACCCAAGCAGCTTCACCTACTCCGTTCCAGCGGTACGCCGACCAATAGACGGTCATCAGAAGGGGAGCCAATACGAAGCAACCGAAGAGGAGAACTCCTGGCAGCAAGTACAGGTAGTGCTTCCAACGCTTGTGGGATCGGCGGGGCCGAACCGCTTGCACGTTGTCTCCCGTGCTCACGGCTCGGCCCCTTCGCGTTTCAGTCACAGCTCAGCTACCGGGCACAAAGCTCGCGTAGTCGGTCTGAATGCGTGACACATACTCCGGGACGGTGAGTTGACCCGCCATCAGCTCCTGCGTAGAGGCCCCAAGGCTCTGCAGGAGGGGCGGAGCCGCGTAGTCGAGGAACGGCACGAAGCCGTCTCGACCACTGAGCGCCGCCCAGTCGTCATAGATCGACTGCTGGAGAACACTCCCGGCCGGCACATCGGTTGCAAGCAGCGGCAGTCCTCCTGCTTCTGCCAGCACCTCAGCAGCCCGAGGGCCGGTGATGAAGTCGAGATACAGTGCGGCCTCGTCGGGGTGCGAGGCGTTCGTTGGGATGCCGTAGGTGTAGCCCGCACCGCCTTGGACGAACGGTTCGGATCCATCGACGGTCGGAAACAGGAACATGCTGACGTTGTCCCCCATCGCCTCCGCGATCTGCGCAGCAAACCAGGTGCCCTGGATGAAGAAGACGCCCTCGCCACTTGTGAACTGACTGACTGCATCGTCGACGCTGACCCCTGAGCAACCATCAGCGAACGAGCCGTTGCCTGACATTTCCGCCAGAGCTTCCGCAGCTTGAATGGTTTCTTCCGTCTCGAAGCTTCCCTGCCCGGTGCCCGCTCCGTAGATGAACGACTCGACGTCGGATTTCGGCGCGAACGCGGATTGCAGTGCGCCCATCAAGTGAATTGACGGCCACTGCTCACGCACGCCACACTGAATGGGGATCTCGCCTGCTGCGCTCGCTTCTTCAACGATTGCGAGAAATTCCTCGTAAGTGCTGGGAACCTCGGCGCCTAGTGCGGCGAGCTTCTCTACGTTGTAGTACACGCCTACGTACTGCCCCGCGTAGGACAGGCCGAAGACGCTGCCGGTGCCGAACTCAGAACCGTCGGCGCTGAAGCTGGCCTCACGCAAGACAGCCGGCGCAAAGCGCTCGTCCCAGCCGAACTGCTCTACGTACTCGTCGAGCGCGAGCAACTGACCCGCCTCAACGAATCGGCCCATTTGTGTCCATCCGCGGTTTACCGGAATGATGTCCGGCGGCGCAGGGTCGGTCACTGAGAGCGGGACCGTTGCGGTGAGGTCCTCGAAAGACTTCGAGACTCTCTCGATGGTGATGTTCGGGTACTCCTGCTGAAACTCCTCGTTGAGCGTGTCGAGCATGACGTCTGGTGCGCCGCCGGTCTCGCCGTCCCACACGGTCAGCGTCACTGGCCCGTCGACGGGTTCCTCGACGCCTGAACCCGAGCCCGGAGCGCATCCCACTGCTGCGATGAGCGTCACGGCGACAAGCGCCGTGGAGCCGGCCATACGACGGTCGATTGCCCGCCTAGCCGCACTTGTGTGTGCCATTCTTGCCTCCTCTTTGAGACACCTAGATGTCAGAAATGGATCGCGAAACCTCCTGGCGCTCGCGATTGGGATACACACAACCACACTCGTGTAGTCATGTCAACTGTTGTATACCTGAAGCATGATGATCAGTTCTTTGAAGCTCGACTTTACGATCCTGGCGGGTGGTTTGAGTTCACCCGAATGCGTTACGTGGCGAGGCTGGAAGGGGGATCTGATCGCTGGCGGAGCAGACGGCTCGCTCTATTCGATCGACATGGACGGGAAGGTGTCGACCCTGGCCAACACCGGCGGGCAGATACTCGGGGTTGTCGCAGATTCCTATTGGGGAGTAGTCGCATGCGATGTCGGCAACGGCATCGTGTGGCGCTTCGACGATGAGGGCCGAAGCAGCATCGTTGCCGAGCTCCCAAATTGCAACTTTGCCTCTGTGGGCCCAGAAGGGGACCTGTTCGTATCGACCCCTTTTCCCGATGACACCGAGAGGAGCGCGATCATGCGAATAGACCGAGTCAGCATGGCCGCGACTCGGTGGATGGGCGAAGACTTAGCGTTTCCGAACGGGCTCCTATGGCCGCGATCAATCGATGGCATGTTTGTGCTCGATACGGATCGCCATCAGTTGATTCGTGTTCCATGCGATACCAACGGAATACGAACTGGCGACGTCGAACGAGTGTCATTCTTGGGGCCGATCTCGGTGGACGGCATGTGCGAGTTAGAAGATGGTTCGATAGTTGTCGGTTGCTACGAGCCCAGCATCCTTGTTCACTACGTGCGCGGAGAGTCACCGCTGGCAGTGGTCCCCGAGGGTGTCGTGCTTTATCGCCCGACTAACCTGTGTCGATTCGGTGCAGAACTTCGCTACTTGGCAGTTGCTTGTATGGGAAGTGGCCAGATCGTTGTTTCGGAGCTCCCACCCATCTAGCTATGGCATCGCATGGGATGCTTGCCCGCCACCCCATGTCGCTCTGGCGCCGAGTTGTGCTGACTCCACCCCCCAGATTCAGATAGGTGAGCCTCGTCGCGTTTAGATGGCGACCACGCGGCAGTGGGGAGGTGGCGTGAGAGCGAGACATTCGCTCCTAAAGTCTTGAATTCCCCCTGAGCGTGCTCGCGGCGTAGGTATCAAGTACGGTGATCGTCTGTTTCAACCTGCAGATTTGGGAGGCGGGGAGCGCGGGTGATTTGGGCCCTAGCAGGCTCTTGGCCACCACCGTACTCTTCGAAAAGCCAGTGGCGATTACGAGAATCTCTTCCGAGGCTGCGATGTCCTTGATGCCGAGGGTCATGCCGAGCCGTGGCTTCTCCCCCACAAAGTCGGAAAAGTAGCTGGTTGCTGTCTGAGATGTGCTTTCCTCGAGCTCTACCACCCGAACGGACGTATGAGTATCTGATCCTGGTTCGTTGTATCCAATATGACCATTTGCACCGATGCCAACCAGCGCAATTCCACATCCTCCAATCTCACTGATGAGCGAAGCGACACGAGAAGTCTCGTCTTTTGGTGAAGTGGTAGTTGAGTCGAACGTGATCAAGCCCGCTGGCGGACTCTCCAGGTGATCGAGGATCTCTCTTTGCAGGATGTGCAGAAATGAAAGCTCCTGTTTCACACCCACCATTTCGTCGAGTTGTATCAGGGTTGCCGCCGACAAGGACAGCCGACCTGACCTAACTGCAGCGCGCATAGCCGAGTACACCGGGCGCATGGTGTCGCCGGTTGGGAGGACTATGCGGGGATGTGGGGTGCGGTCACAATAAGCGACTAAGCGATCCACTACCGCTCGTGCAACGGCACCCGGGTCAGGCATCGTGAGGACTCGAGCAAGGGGACCGGCCCCGCCCGGGGACGCGCGACCGGCAATCCGCGCTGCGCCCAAGAGTGGGTCGCCAGAGGACTGACGGGAGGCGCCCGATAGCGCGACCACGCGCTCTGCGAACTGCGGTTGCGCTCGTGCGAGTCCGCCCGAGAGGGCAATCGCCACTCCGCTTCCCATTCCTTGGGCGAGTCTTTCGTACAACTCCACCGCACGTCGAGCCGAACTGTCGATCGCTGCAGCGGCGGTGTGGTCACCTCGTGCAGCGAGTTCGAAGACGAACGGCGCGTGACTGGCGATGTCCGCGCTGGAAGCACTGAGGACCTCAGAAAAGACGTCCATGGCATCTGTGACGCCGAACTGCGCACAAGTCATTTGAAGAGTGCGTGGGTCCGCCGAGTCGACATCTATGGTCTTCGCCAGCGCCGTCAAGAACTGGAGGACCACGTCGCATGCGCTTCCCTCATCGGAGATCAGCCAACCGAGACCGCCAGCTCGACGGTATGTCTCGTCTCGACCAACCGACCACGCCACCGAACCGGTACCGAGAGACAAAGCGATAAGGGGCGGCGCCTCCTCGGCACCAACCGCCAGTAAGAGCCCATCATTGACGACGACCACTTCGATTGGGTGCGGAAACAACTGTCGCAGTGCATCTTGGAAGACGTTGGCGCTGGCGTCGCTATCGACACCAGCCGCACCCGCGCATACTGCAGAGACCCGCACAGGGACGACGGAGGCGAGAAGCTCGTCGGTAGCCTTGCGAATTCGAGTTGCCGCGAGTTCAGCGCTTACGCGATCGTGAACCAAGACGCCCTTAGTCGTCCGTTCACCGAGTAGCGACTCCTTATGGAACACACCTACGCGAATCTTGGAAGCGCCGGCATCGATGCCGACTCGCACAGTCTCTTCACGAATAGGACGCATTCCCGTCGAGCTCCTTCTAATCTGCGACCCCCGAGCAAGGCACCATGAGCGCACAATAGGTCAGATGCAGTATATACACGTAATTACGTTTAGACCAGAGCGCGGCAACGGGCGAGCATCGCCACACGAGGCAAGCGGCCACGTCTGTAGAGACCCTTGGGCACGAGTCGACAGCAAACTACGCGAGTAGGGAAAGCTGTCCGCGCAAGATTTGAGCTGCCTCGCTGCTAGTCAGCCGACGACTTGATTTCTAGTTTGATGTCATGACTGTCTCCGGAGGCTAGAGAGAACCGGAAGCGGTCGCCACGATAATGGGCGCGAGTGAATCTCAGCGGATTCGAAGCCGAACCGAACCCGACACCGGAGACCTTGATCATTGGCGAACCGGGAGCGCACTGGAGTAGCTCGGCGATTGACTCATCACAAACGACAGCCTCAACGTAGTCCTGAGTCGTTGAAACCTCGTGGCCGAGATCAGCCATCAGGGCATTGAGACTCTCAGACAGGCTGTAATCCAGGACTGCCACTAATGATGCAGGAAGCCAACTCTCGTGGAGCGCCGCCGGCGCGCCATCAACGAGACGAACTCGGCTGACGTGGACTACTACAGATCCCGGGGCGACTCCGAGCGCTGCTGCGATGTCAGCGTCCGCTCTATCTATTGCCGCTTCGACGACTTCTGTCCGGATGTCATGTCCAGCACTCGACATGGCGGTTGAGAAGCTCAGTTGCGTAGACAGTCCGTATGGGATTCGGAGATCTGCGACGTAGGTTCCCTTACCTTGTCGCCGGAACAGCAACCCATCTCGTACAAGCGTCTCAATCGCCTTTCGCGCCGTCATCCTGCTTACCGAGAAGGACTCGGCGATTTCTGTCTCCGATTCAATACGGGAGAGAGGCTGAAGCTCGCCGCTGGCGATCCGGTGTCGAAGGCTGGATTCGATTTGCTCGTACAAGGGGACATGCGATGCGCGAGACCCGTTCAGTGCTCCCATCAGCGGCCACTCCCCTCGCAACTAGTTCATTTAGCCGAACCCTGTATAGCAACGTACACGCACTAAACCATGTTGGATGTCGCAGGGATCGAGCGTGGCGCGCCCGCGGACGGCGGATGGACCGCGAGCGCGCCTGCCTCCTCTTGCCTTCTCTGGTAGTCGAGCCGAGCGGCGCGCAGGTCATTCGCAGGCTGGACGATATCTGCGAACACGTCCCTTCCGATCGCCTCGTCCAAGTCCGCGCCGAGGCTCAGGCAAGCCAGAACCGCAGCGCCGCGGGCTGGTTCTGCCGTTCGGACAATGCGAGCCGGCCTGCGGATCGACGACGACAAGATGCCGGCCACCTCGGTTCGTTGAAACCCTCCACCACTAAGGCGGACATCAAGTGTCCGGTTGCCCATGATGATCTCGAGGTACTCGAGAGCATCAGTGAGCGAGAAGCACATGCCTTCTAGTACCGCTCTGGCAACGTCTGCTCGAGTGTGATGAAGCTCTAGTCCCTGAATGCTTCCTTGAACATCGCGGCGCCACAGGGGCACTCGCTCTCCGTCGAGGTGTGGAAGAAACCGAACTCCCGCTGCTCCCGGCACAGAGCCTCGCGCGAGTTCGACTACGTCTTCTCCCAGAATGGACGACATCCACAAGACCGAGCTCCAGGCTGTGCTCGTGGGTGCCACGAGATACCAGCCGCCCCCCGCCACGTGTGGATAGATGAGTGCCCGCTGATTGTCGATGGGAGACCCTACGACGGTCACGGCGGTGCCGCTTGAGGCCGCCTTGATCAAGACAGGTCCAGAGCTCACTACGCCGGCGGCAAGCAACTCACAGGCAGTGTCGGTTCCCCCGACAATGACGGGAATGCCTGGCCGAAGCCCAACAAGTCGAGCAGCGTCCTCCTGCAGTGTGCCGACTACTTCACGACTCTCTGCCACTCGTGGCAAGTTGTCGATCTTGAGCCTCGCTTCTGCAATCAAGTCGGAACACCATTCGAACGAGACAGGATCAAAGAAGCCAGTTCCAGCGGCGGTCGAAGGATCGGTAACGTGTTGGCCGGTCATCCAGGCCAGCAGGGCCCCGTGTCCTAGATCAATCCGGTCTGGGCGCCAGGCGTCGCCAAGGGATTCAGCAAGCCATCGCGTCTGGACGATAGTCCAGGTGCTGTCTACGGTCACTCGAGTTCGCTCGCGGATCTCTCCCCGCAAGCTGTCTGGCATGTCCCGAAGCACCGCGTCTGGCCGAGCATCGGACCACAGGATGATCGGCGGGGAGTCGTTGCGCCCGTGTAATGAGATCACAGCGTTGTGCGCCGCGCTTGTGAGCGCGATGCACACGACTTCGCAATTGCCTTCTAGAGAAGCGGCCACCTCGCCAAGGACGTGAACTGCCGACCCGATCCAGTCGCCGAGGAGCTGCGTGCGCCCGCCATCGTGTGTGCGACGTGTCTCGAGGGCGCGAGTTGCGTGCGCCACAGATTGACCGGTCGAAGGGTCGAGCGCAACTGCTCTAACGCCGCCAGTGCCGATGTCCACGCCGACTACGACTTCAGTGAGCGCCACTTGACTCCTGAGCCGTCAGGGGCAGAATCGTGATCGTGCGGTCTTTCGGACCATCCAACTCTAGAAGCACGATGCGCTGGTATCGGCCAAGGTCGATCACGCCTGACTCCGCGAAGACGACAATCGCTGTGCCGAACATTGCAGAGAGGATGTGTGCGCTGGCATTGGGAACGTCGTTGCGAATGTGGGAGAAAGGCTCGAAGGGCGCCAGCAGTTCGGAGCTCAGTCGCTCGTAGTCGGAAAGAAGTTCGTCATCTACCTCGCTGAGTATGAGCGCACACGTGGTGTGCGGAACGCTGACATGTACGGGGCCAGATTGGCCTTCCAACAGTTCTGAAATCAAGTCAGTTACATCCACCGCGCTGCGGGAAGATGTAGTGGACACCAGTGCCCGCCTCTTGCTGTTCATGTCTTCTCCTTCAAGAATGTCGCAACGCTATCGAGAAAGCGAGCCGCGTCAGCAAGATCGATGCATCGATGATCAACCGTCAGTGTCAGTCCAAGGTCAGTAGAAGTCGATACGGCGACGATCATCGCTGAGTCTCCGTGAGGCAGGATGCTGGAGCCTGTCATGGGTGAGTCGGCATCAATCCACATGACCGTGAGCGAACGTTCGTCATGGTCTTCTGGGAGAAGTACTCCACGCTGGGCCCGCGATCGCGCAGCATCTACTTCCTTTAATTGATCAGACGGCGCCTTCTCGTTGCCGTCGACCCGGGTGAGAACGAGTCCTGAAGGCGTTTTCCACAGCAGCCCCACGCTGACGCCAGGGCGTTCGACGGCGTTCTGACCGTCCCACCGAACGTTGATGTCTCGCACCGCTGAGAGTGCCACCGTTGACGCCAAGACCAAGTTGTGCACCGTAAGCGTGCGCACCCGAGGATCGGCCGCAATCGAAGTAGACAAGCTCGCGTGCGGTGCCTGCAACCAACTTGCCATCGAGGATGTAGCCATCACTCTCCGCCTGGCAGCCCGAATCGCAGTCGTTTCATTCAGGGCAGGCTCACGCGCGGTCCCGCTGGAACGGCTCGGATCTTGGCTTGTGGATCGGATTGTGTCAGTTGTAACCCATTGACCACGTGAGGTGTTCGGGACGGCGATGCCAAGGTCCCGTGCCAACCGCTTAGCCTTGGGGCTCACGAACGGCGACGACGAGCCGGCTCCTTCGACGGAGGCTCGGCTCATGGACTCGACTGGAGACTCGTGAGTCGTCAGCTCTACCGCTGGCTTCATCGAAGCGCCTTCTTGAGGAAGGACTGAGACGTCAACAGGCTCGTCGGCAATCTTCGCCACGACCTGACCGCGTTCGACTTCATCGTCGGGAGATGCGGAAAGAGAAACTATGTATCCGCTCTCGCTCGCTTGCACCGACACGTTCGCTTTGGCGGTATCTAGTTCGAAGAGTTCGTCGCCTTCATTGACGAAGTCACCCTCGGAGACGTACCACTGTACGAAGACAACGTCCATGCCTCCCTCTCCGACATCGGGTACGACGACGTTTCGAGTGGTCATGTGCGCACCAACTCCAGAGCTGTCTCTCGAATTCGCTCGGCAGTCGGAACAAGAAGTGGTTCGAGATGAGGTGCAGCCGGAAGGGGCTGGTCGATACCGCTCAGGTGCCCAACGGGGGCATCCAAGTAATGCAGTCCCTGTGCGGCAACAGCGCTCACAACAGCCGAACCCCACCCGCCGAGACGTGGGCCCTCCTCCACAACAAGAAGCCTGCTAGTGCGCGAAACGGACTCGAGCACAGCATCGATATCGAGAGGCGCCAGCCAGCGCATGTCGATGACCTCGGCAGAGATTCCAGCACTCTCGAGTTCGAGCGCGGCAGTCATGGCCCTGTGAGTCATCAGCAGGCTCGACACGATGGTGACGTCGGCGCCGGTGCGCCGTGTTGCCGACCGGCCGATCGGAATCGTGTAGGACTCAGATGGCACTTCCTGAACAACATCGTGCCCGTCGATGAGGGATCGACCCTTCGTTCCGTAGAGGTACTTGTGGCTCACGATGAGAACAGGACCGTCGTGGCGCAAAGCCGTGGTCATGCAGCCCTTCGCGTCATATGGAGTCGATGGAGCCGCTACGACCAGCCCAGGAACGCCCGCGAAGATGTTCTCCACAGAGTTGGCGTGCTGCGCACCGCGGCCCGATGCACCGGTGGGTGCATGAAGCACGAGTGGCACCGTGACTTGTCGCCCAGACATGATGTGCATCTTGGTCGCTTGCTGGATGATCTGATCCGCGGCTGGAAGAAGGAAGTCTCCGTACTGGAAGTCCACAACCGGACGCATCCCTGCTATCGCCGCCCCGATGGCCAGACCGACGAATCCGGCTTCGGAGACAGGGGTGTCGCGGATGCGCTCCGCTCCGAACTTTTCGAGGAGACCCAGAGAGAGATGGAATGAGCCCCCGATGCCGATGTCCTCACCCATCATGAAGACCCGCTCATCCGTGCTCAGCTCATGCGTGAGTGCGTCGCGAAGTGCGGCGATGACTGTCGTGCTCACGAGTCGACTTTCCATTCTGCTAGAGGGCTCGCGAATGCCCAAGCAACGGCCTCATCGAGCTCTTCAGAGACCTTCGCTCTGAGTTCTTCGACGTCGCCTCCTGCTCCTTGGGCCACAAGCGTCCGCTCCAATCGCGCAAGGGGGTCTCTCCCCATCCAGAGATCGACTTCTTCCTGGGGGCGATAACTTCCTGGATCGTCTCGCTTGTGACCGCCCTGCCGATACGTGAGGCACTCAATGAAAACTGGGCCGCCGCCTTCGTTTCGGATTCTCTCGACCTCTGCCGCAACGGCCCGTTGCACTGCGAGCACGTCGTTGCCGTCGACCACGAGACTGCGCATGCCATAGGTTGCGGCTCGTGCCGCGAGTGAAGTGTTCTTGAACTGCCGATCGATCCTCGTGCTGATCGAATAGAGGTTGTTCTCGCAGAGGTAAACGACCGGGAGGTTCCACGCTGCGGCCAAGTTCAGACCTTCATGCCAATCGCCTTCTCCAGCTGCGCCGTCGCCCGTGAAGCAGAGGGCGACGCGACGCTCGTTCCGTGCGCGGAAGGCGTAGGCAATCCCAGCCGTTATCGGAATAGAGTCCGCAACAATTGCGATCGCCGGCACCGCACCAACCGACATGTCTCCGACATGAAGCGAACCCCCGTAGCCCCGGCAGCAGCCACCATCACGCGCGAATAGTTCGGCCATCATGCTCGCGGCCGTGACCCCCTTGGCTAGGGCCTGCCCATGTCCGCGGTGAGTAATCGTGATCCAATCTTCGACATTGAGGGGATGACATGCACCAGCCGCACACGCCTCTTGGCCCAAGGAGAGGTGGATCGTCCCTGGAATGTGCCCCTCGAGGAAGCTCTTGTTGACCCGTAGCTCGAACTCGCGGATCCTTAGCATCTGGTGGAAGAGGGTGAGCGCAAGCTCGTGATCGCTGTCGGACACGACTATGTCGGCGTCGAAGTCGATCTCCACGTCATCTCGCAGCAACGCGCTCATGATCGTCCCTCCGCTCCAGCCATCACGCGTTGCTCGATGGCAGCGACCAATTCAACCTTGCTGCCTGAGCGGGCCATGTCGAGTGACCCCTCTAGCCATTCGCGCACAAGAATCGGTGCGACTGAAGCTCCTATGGTCTGCGACCCAAGGCAGAGAACATTGGCGTCGTTGGATCGCGATGCTCTCTGGGCCGAGTAGACATCGGACACCAAGGCCGCTCGCACGCCTGGAAACTTGTTCGCCGTAATCGACATGCCAATTCCGGTGCCACAGATCAGCACCAGTCGATCGACCTGTCCCGCGCGCAGGATCTCGATCGCAGCCTCAGCGACGCTGGGATATGGCCGATCGGGTCCAATTTGTGCTGTCAGATCCTTCAGGCCTAACTCAGCCACCAAGTGATCTTGCAGCGCGCGCCCATTGATGTCGCTCGCGACCCCCACGTTCTCGTTCATCGTTACCTCCGAGACCGAGCATATCTAAACCTGTATAGCTATGTCTATATGACAGTGGACAGGTAGGAACTTCTCCTGGTCGTCCACGTCAAGCTCATGGGCTTTGTGCCTTACCACTAAGGCTTCCTCCCCCGGCAACGTCGCGAAGCACGTCGATCCAGCGGTCTCGCCGGATTCGCCACTGCTCGAGCGCTCGGCTGAAGTGGGCGCACAGCTCTTTCAGTTCTTGCATCTGACTCCTTCTCACCACCGCTGCGGGAGAGTCGCGCTGGGCCGCCATGAGCACTTGTCTCGTCGAATTGATCGCTTCTCGGCAGTTGAACTCGCCGTCGTCGTCTCGCACTCTCTTCATCTGCCGGGGCAAGAGGGGTAGTTGCACCACCATTCGGGCGAAGAAAATTCTCGGGTGCGCCCCACGCTATTCGCACCCCCGCCCGAAGCTGCCCGAGGTCTTTCCGGCGCTGTAAAGAAGCATCGATGCGGTGGCGCGGGTCATGAACAATGCGGAGTTCCCGAAAAGCGGCACTGATGGCACGGCCTCAGGAGAGCCGTGGGCGAATGGCCGCAGCGAGAACCCCCGAGTCTCTCCGCTCGACGTCGGGCACGCACTCTGTAGTGCGTGAGGCAGATAGCGCCCGGTGAGGCTTGTGGCGCGCATCTGGGGCGCGAGGACTCTCCTAACGGTCCGCACGTGACGAGTCGCTCAGGAGTGGTCACCCAGCTGAAAGGTCACACAACTCAAGCGGGGGCCGGCCAACGCCCGAACGAACACGGGTACAGGGATCTCAACCGAGAAACTCCCGGTCCAATCGTGAGCACTACGCCGACTTGTGCGGAACGCACATTTCTGGGAGTTTCCTGAGTGCGGACGTAGCATGGGTTTGCAGGCCACAACTGCAGCCCCCACTGAAAGCTAGGAGCCCCATTGGAACACTTGGATCCGCACTACTCCACCTGGAAGACCGTCAACGAGACCGCCGAACTTCTGAAGGTCAATCCCTCGACAGTGCGCCGCTGGGTAAGCCAGGGCGTCCTCACGGCCGTGCGTATCGGTAAGACGACGCTCCGAGTCGACCTCTCGTCGCTTCGCTACGAGACGATCGGAGCTGCGGCGTGACCTGCAGTGAGGCTTCCACTCTCGCGGAACGCAGCCCTAGCCTCCTCCGCGGATTCTGCATCGTCCACGCCGTTGCGCTCGTCGAGTGCTTGCGTCCCGCCTGGGTTGAGAGAGGGTTATTGACCTCCGGCCGCGGGGCGGAAGGAGACGCTCCCGACGGAGACTTCGAGCAGTACGTCGCTTTGGTGCAACAATTCGAACGTTGCGAAGACTGCCCGGCAATCCCGCGCACGGAGGCATGGGAGCACAGACGCAAACCGTCCCAGCTATTCTCTGCTCGCCTTGGGAACGACTGCTATCGCGAGGCCCGAGCTTCCGCCGACGGGAAATACAAGTCAGTGCCGACGCTGCAGCTCGGGGTCTCCGACACCATTGAAGAGGTGGACGCTGCGGCGATTCTTCACCACGCGTTCTTCCTGGTGGAAAGCGCGTGGGTTTCCGAAATCAACGCTTGGCCACGTTGCGAAAACTGCCCGGTGCCCTCCAAGCCGGCCCCTACGAATCGCGAGAGCAGCGTCGAGGTCGCGGTTCTGCGCGCGATGGCGGATCACGGCGTACCCATGACCATCGGCGACTTGGTCGCTCTCAAGCTCAAGGGCTTCACGAAAAACACGAGCAGCGGAATCATGGCGTCTCTTCTCGAGGCTGGCAAGGTGACCATGTTCACGAAGGGGCCCGCGAAGTACTACGAACTGGCGTGAGTGTCGACAACCAAGAAGGCGGCCCCGGACTTCGAGGCCGCCTTGTTGTTGCTTCCGCCGCCAGCCGAAACGACCGCTTCGCTTGTTCTTTCCTCTTCCGCCCCTTAAGGGCGGAGGAGGAATGAGGAAGGGAAGTAAAGATGAGAGAGATACTTCCTCCCTTCTTCCTCCTCCTCCCCGCCTCGAGCCGACTGCATTGCAGCTCAGATGCGGGTGTTCGCGGCCGAGGATCTCCGCAGCGTCCCCAGGCATTCGCACCTGGTCTGCTAGCGGGCGAAAGGGGCTTCCAAGGCGCGCGGGCACCCCAGTAACTGGCTACGTGAAGCATCTCCTTACTCAGCAACACCTCGAGCCCGGCGAAGGAGCAAGTGCCATTCAGCATCCTCGGCTTCGGGGTACGCCGTTGTAAAGAGTTCCCGAGCCCGCGCTTCGTCCAGACCACGCGCAACCAAGACAACCGCCGCTTCAAACGCCGCGATCAACCGGGCAAGATCGTCGCGGAGACCTGTTAGCTCAACAAGCGCGTCCGATTCCCGGCCACACCAGTTTCGCAAGAGACTCCAGGTCTGTCCCGTTGAAGCTTCGAAGGCCCGCGTCGCCGATGACCCCGTCCACGCCCCGGACCATGCGGACCAGCCACTTTTCTCCTCGGCTTGCACCAATGCCATGACCCGATCCGGCTTGAAACGGCAGGTTCGCTTGGCAATCTCAACCGCGACTTCCCAGCCGTAATGATCGGCGGCGCCTTCGGCGACGTGATCAGCACCCCGCAGAACTCCTTCTAGTCCGCCGCCCATGAAGACGTCGACAAGATCGGCATCGTAAATGGCGATAGTGCCTTTCATTAGCTTGCCTGCACCGATCGCGGCTGCTGGGCGAAAGAACTCGTCTATGACAGCGGTCACGGCCATACGCTCGACGTTGCTCGGCCGGCTGCTGATGGTGCGCCATTGCGCTTCCCGTCGCAGAAAGCGGTCTCGCTCCGGCCAGCGAACCTTCAACCGGCTTGGCGGGACTGAATCAACAACCGACTCTGGGATAGCGGCGTAGGTGATTTCGACCCGGGCCGGCTTCGAGTCGTTGACACCCTGAACCACAACTTCTGTGAGACGGTCGGCGTCGCTGATCCGGTATGCCCAGCGCTCCCCCACCAAAACATCTTTGAGCAATGCCATTCTTGGCTCCTTAGATAGGCCCTGACGGTCTCTTCTGCGTCGGTGTCACCGCTCCAACTCACCTCGGACGGATCCAGCCCGCCCAACGGTCAGCGAAAGTCGCCAAGAAGGTCTTCAGGGTGAATGGTGCTTTCGTGCTGGCGATGTGTGGCATGACCTTCCAATCCGTTTATGTGTGTGTGCACGTTACTATATATGTACTTCCGCACGCAAATCGATAGATTCAAGGCATGTCGACCGAAGCCGAGCAAGCGTGGCGGGCCATCTATCGCGCGTACATGCGCATGGCCCCAACGATCGACAAAGAGCTGAAGAAGCTGGCCGGGCTGACCTATTCGGAGTACGAGGTCCTTGCTCAACTCAAGGCGGCGGCCGGCCCAATGAAGATGGCTGAACTCGCCTCACACGTCGCTGTTACTCGAACGCACGCCAGCCGACTGATTGAGTCGTTGAAGGATGCAGGGTTGGCGACGCACGAAAAGAACCCGTATGACGGACGAAGCTTTCTGGTGGCGATCACAACCGAAGGGTTGCGACGTCTTCAGGAGTCCGCTTCGGCAGTGGAATCCGTGTTCGCCGAAAGCGTCGGGAGTTTCGTGTCGGCCAGCGAGCTTTCTCAGCTGACGGCATGGGCTAATCACGCAGTCGCCAATGACACGTGACATCGGCGGCGAAACGCCTTGGCCTAAGGATGCCAGCACGCGATAGCTGTAGATGGGCCCAGGTCGAAGCAAGAACGAATGCACCGTCCGGCCTTGTCGAACCCGGCGCGACTCTCACCAGTACCTGCATTTGACGCGAAATCCTTGATTGAACTGGGGAATCAGCTCAACCGCGTCAGTCGGCGTTCAGGCCACGCCCACGCGCCGAGTCGCCTGTCGAGCTCGAGTGGCATCAAGCAGGCGGGGCAACTCGGGATACCGACGTCTTTTGCCGCATCCATACGGGGAGATTAGCCAGGTCGAGCATCCGCGGCCTGGAAGCTTCCAGAAAGACTCCAGCACTATCGAGTGCTATTGGTCGGCAGCGGCTAGCTTCGATGCCAGGCGCACGAGCTTGCCCAGAGACCGCGCACGTTCCGACACCCGCTTCTCTGCCACTTCGAGCGGCGCAGCATCCGTGTCGCTACTGCCCTCATAGCTAATCAGGCGCTCAAGTCGCCGGAACGTCGTCGGATGGATGGCGTCGCTGGCCCTTACCCAGTCAGCGTCATGATCGATAGCGGTCAAGGCGGCGTAGGTGACCAGCGCTCGGACCAGGTCCTCGCCGATTCTGTCCACGGCCAACGCCAGCTTCAACGCCTGATTGGTTTCAATCTCCGCCACTGACGGCCCCGGCTCATCATCGAATGGCCGGAAGTAGGAGAACAAGCCTTTGGCCTCCGGGTCCAGGCGCGCGATCGCCCGCTCCACGCTGTCCGTTGCGGCGAGGGGGTCCCTCCGGAACCCGACCTCACGTCGGTGCGCCCAGATCTGCAAGATCAGTTCTGCGACCGCGTCCTCCGCCTCGAGTCGCGCCCTACCCTTTAGCGACTCGAGTGCCGCCAGACGCTCGGCGAGATGCTGCGCCATCCACCTCGAGAGGAGGTCGTGCTCATCCAGGCTGTCCGCGATCTGCTGGCCCAATGATAGGACGGCCGCGCGCGTCTCGCCATCCGGCACCGGGGCTGAAGAGGAAGAACTTGACGTAGTCATCGAGGTATCCCAGTGAGTCGTGGTTCGAGTTGCGTCGGGTGGACTCGGCGTAGCGGTCGATTCGCACTTCGACGATAACGGCCATGCCGGTGTGTGTGGCGACGCTAGTAAGCAGCTCTGGTGATACACGCAGACGAGTGCCGTGCGGTCCGCTAGGTTCGCGCCCATGGTCCCTCAAAGACCAGGATTCCGCCGTTGCCGCCAGCACTCCATCGGATGTGCTCCAACTCATGCCGTCTTCACTTGAAGACAACCCCACCGCATCGAGGACCGTCCGGCTCGGCCGAGGGGTGGGGAATTGCACATCGCGGGCGAAGTCGTCGCGGCGGTCGACGCCAGTCTCGTGGTGAGGACTATCGATCCAACCACGAAGCTGGAACGATCCGTTGTTGAAGGTGAAGTCTTCGTCGTCGGTCAGGGGGAGGCGATGATTGGTGAACGATGGTGCAGCCTGCAGTGCCCGCATTAGCGCCATCCCAGTGTCCTCTGCCACCAGCGAACTGGTCACAAATGTGTTGTCCCAACTACCGTAATGGGACTGGCGGGCGGCGGATCGGACGGTCACCCAACCGTCTGCGTGCAGGAACTCCGGGGTGAAGTCGTTCGCCTCAACCTTCCACAGCCAGTCATCTCCGTAGCTGTGCTGTCGACGTTCGTGCCCGTCCGGGACCGGCCTTCTGATGTCCGCGATCCACCGGCGATCCTCGCGTCCGAGGTCGAACTGCGCGAACCACTCGTCGAACGCATCTACGCCCTCGTCGGGGTCGCGAAACCGCGTTGTCGATCGCAAGAACCGGCCCGCGACAGTCAGCAGGGCATGATGGCTGAGGTAGTACTTCAAATCTTCCGCCACCGGGAAGTCGTACTTGTAGAAGTAGGTCTCTTCGCTGCCATACGCTCCTGCGCGGCGGCGGGGATCCTCCTTCAGCTCGATCGAGCTTCGATAGCCCCACTCGTCGAGGATCAAGTCGCTCATCGCCCGCACTACTTCCTGGTGGGTGGTTTGGAACGCCTCGCTGAGCGGGGCGATCGAGTACTCCTCGAAGTCGAAGTGGAACGAGAAGTCAGATTTAGCCGCATGGTGTCCGTACGGTTTCGGAGCGCGCGGCCGCTCGAACCTGCGCACGTCGTCGAGCGACGCCCGCGGGATCGTGGCGGATTGGGCGAGGCTGGAGTCATCGCATCGGTGCGCAATCTGCATGCAGAGGTGCTGGATGCGGGCATGGTCGAGGTTTGCTGCGCTGAGGGCCGATATCGAAGCCAGCAGCGGGGTCACCCGCTCGGGATCGTCGACCGCGACGCGCTCGGCGGCCACCAGAAATCCCTCGATGGCGTGCCATCGGTAGAACGGGAATCTGGGGTCCGCGAAGCCGACTGGCGCGTCATGAAGGACCATAAGCGTCAGCGCCTGTACCGCGTCACTGGCGCCGAACGAAATGAGGAAGCGAGCGGCGTGAGTTGCTCGCCACCGAGTTGACGCGCGAGGGTCTGACAGCGCCGACCAGATCGTTGCAGCGACAGCCGAACCCGCGTCGGCAGTGGTCGGGATCTCGACGCCTGCTGGCGACCATGGATCGATCTCGAGGGCGCTTTCCAGCGCGCGGAGCGCTGCCGTCAGTGCACGCACGGCATCGGGAGCAGCGAGTAGCGGTGCGACACCTCCAGCCAATCTGTAGCAGGAGTCAGCGGACGCGACCGCGACCTCCGCATCGGTCAGCTCGAGGGCTCGCAGCAGCACTGACCGTTCGTCTGTCCCCAGCACCGCAGCGAGGACACCGAGCTCGAGCCCGAGTGACACGCCGGACGTCACATCCGCGGCACTACGGAGGAGGTAGTCGTTGCCAAGCGTTCGCAGAGCTATTCGAAACGCCTGACTCGAAGAATTAAGTCGGCTAGCACGGCGAATGAACTCGGCACGCTCCCAGACGCTGAACGAATCTTCGTTCGAGAACGCCGCGAGGATCGACACCCAGGTGTTTTTCGGGCGGCGTTCTATCTCATCAATCACGAACGACGCAGCCGAACCATGATGCCCGTCGTGGATCGCTGCCGCCGCTTCCGCCATGCCGGTCTGAGAACCAAGATCCAACAGGCGAAGTGACCCGCGCAGGGCCTCGCGCTCCTGCTCGCGTTTAGACTCCCAGCTCGGATCGTCCAGGGTCGAGTTGACGTAGCCTCCATCGTGCTGGGGTCGGCGCGGCCTCAGGCCATACTGCTCTGCCCACCTTGGGTCGACGTCCTCCGCTGCGATCTCGCCGCCGCGAGCCCAAGCGAGCTCTTGCACGGCGCGGAATCGTTCATCTGTGAGGGAGCCCGTCTCGGAGAGCGCGGCCGCCTCGTACCCGAGATCGCCAGCGTCCGAGAACGGGCTGAGCGCAATCCCAAGCTCGGGGTGGCCGGCAAGAACCCCGTCAGCGTTAGCCCTTAGGGCGCCGATCAGCGACCCGAAGGATCCGAACTGCCGATCGCGCCACTGGCTCGCGATAGCGAGTGATCCCGGTCCCGCCATCCGTTCCAGGGCAGACAGGAGATTCGTGGAGTTTAAGCCGTTGTACAAGTACGGCTCAAGCCGTTCGGCTGTGTCTGCCAGATGTTTTGCCAGCAGAAAGGCCTCGTTGGGGTCGTCGACGATGGAGCCTCGCGCTAGCGAAACGATGGACTCCCAGCGCTGCCACGTGTCGTCGCCGACGCGCGAGACGATCGTCACCGCCTTGCTGAAGTAAGCATGCGCTTCTGCCCGGTCGAACAGGCACATGGCACGAGCGATACGAACAAGGTCGTCGGCCATCTGATCTGCAGTCTGCTGCTCGGCCTCTGCGCTCGCTGCCGACGCGGCCGCGCACTCGTAGGCGGAGTCGACGAACCTTGCATCGCCCTGCAGCGATGCGATCATGTCTGTCGCCACGAACAAACCCGAGTGGTCTTGCGCCGACCTGAGGACTTTCTCGAACGAGCTTGCGACACGGGCCGAGCGCGAAGACCGAGCCAACTGTGCGGTCATCGGGCCAGCGATCCGGCGCAGGAGGATCGGATCTCGGTAGGAGGAGCGTTCCGTAGGGTAGCTGTCGAGGAGCTTCCGGATGCCGGCCGCGGTGGATTGCCCGATAGCCCAACCGGCCCATCCGTGCAGCCACGGCAGCAGGCGGGTCAGCTCGGCGTTGTCTTCCTCTCGGTTGCCGCGGGCGAGACTGTCGCGCGCAGGTTCCAGGTCTTCGATCTGGAGGGCGCGGCCCCGCAGGGCGGCACTCAAAGCGTAAGCGCAGAGGAGTCCGGTGTTGTCAGCTCCGTGGTAGTCACCGAGTCCCCGAGGCGGGGTCTTCGGCAGATACTTGGCGAGTAGGTTGAGACCCTGGCGGACTGTCGCAATTCCCGAGCGAACGCTGTACGCGGTGATCCATGCGACTCCCCTATAGATGGCGTCGGAGATCCCTCCCATCGAGAAATCGTCGGAGTCGATGTCTACGCGCGCCCCGCGCAGCGTGCGCCACGCTCGTTCGGCATGGTCGCGTGACAGCGGCAATCCCAACTTCTGAAGTTCCGCAGCTATCGCCAGACTCAGGGAAGATGTCCGCGCGGCCACGCCGAGACGTTCCACCCGATCCCGCTCCCCACGGGCCAGCAGGATTGACGCGACCGACCGCGATTGATCGAACACCCACCGCGCCGGCTGCCAACCCTCGAGATAGCGTGCGGCCAACACCTCGTTCTGAAGCCAAGCCGTAGCGAGCGCGATGTTTGCCCCGTGGCGTGGCTCGAGCTTGCCTTCACGGTGCTCCGGCGAGGTCTGCACCCACGCAGAGATCGCCGCGCGGGCACCCCGGAGTCGGTTGAGAGCGTCTCCCCGCCGCCCCTCCGTCATGGCGAGCATGACCGCCTCGCTATTGAGGACCGACCCCGGCCATTCAGTCGGGATCAGGCGGGCCGCTCGAATCTCGTCGAGCGTTGTGCCATCGATAACCTCTCCCGCGAGGTCTGGATGATCGCGCAGCAGCGTGTAACGACGCTCCGAACTCGCAACGGCAGCCCCTGCAAGCATTGCCAGGTTAACGACGGCAGCAGGGTCACCGACTCGGATCGCGGCGCGAAGCGCGAACGATGTCCGCAGCTGGGCGATCTGACGCCGCTCGACCTCACCCGCGGCAGGCAGTCCCTCCTCGGAAACCGCGAGGGCGGCGAGATCCTGGAAACGCCCGGCTTCCCACAAAACTTGAGGTAAGGACGCCGCCGCGTACCCGTTCGACAACGACAACGCTGTTAGCTCCCGGATAACGCGATCAGCGTTCTCCTCTGAGAGCGGGTAAAGGTTGCGGAAGAACGTTTCAGTCGGCTCGTCGAGGAACTGCACCGCATCCTCTTCGATGACCAGCCCACGGCCGAGGTCGGACACGAAACTCCGGATTAGGCTCTCATCGCGACCCGTCAGCGACGCGATTACCTCGACCGGGATCCGCGGCCGCAAAGTCGCGAGGAGTTGCCCCGCGAACTCGAGGGAGCCACGGTCGCCGCCCGCCGCCTCGATAACGTTGTTGAGCTGCTTCCCCAGCAGCTGGGCCACGGGGTCACCCCCGATGGCGGACAGCCCCGTCAGGGAGCTCAGGCACTCGCTGAGGGTGGCTGTCTCGCTCAGCACCAGAGCCTGGATGCGTGGGTTCGCTGAAGTCCTGCGATGGAACTCCGCGATGTCGTTGTCGGTCGCGCCCGGGTGCACGGCGCGAAGCATCAATTCCGTCTCGTCAATCGAGAACTCTGCGAGCTGATGGATCTGAACCTCAGACGGTGCGCGGAGTTGGGCGACCCGGTATGGACGAGCGGTAACGACGATGTGGACCCCGTCGATGGGGTCGAGCTGCAGAAGGTCGTGCACGAATGGCTGGTCACCGCGCGCCTCGGCGGCGATCACAGCATTGTCAGCAGCGTCCACCACGACTACCAGCTCGATGCCAGGTGCGCTTTCCGCGAGACGACGCCGCGCCTCCCGCAGCCGACGGACGAACGCTTTCGTATACTCTGCGGATCCGGTCGACGCGCGGGGGATGATCGGCGCGCTCAGCGCCTGAGCCGCCAGCTCCGAGGCGATCTGAACCAGGCCATCGCGGTGGCGGTGGCGCGGTTTATCTGGCGCCCGATAACTGCCGTTTCCGAAGCAGTCGTAGATGACTACGACTGCCCGCTCCTTGAGAAGGGTCGGCAGTGATGCTGCGAACGTCGTCTTCCCGGCCCCTCCAACCGCGGAGATAATCGTCGGTCCCGCACTGCCGAGCACGATGTCCGACAACTCCCGGTACGCGACCCGGGCGACCGTGCCCTCGAACGGAGGAATGAGAGACGGGGCCGGGACGAGATCTTCGACCGTCACACCGAACGCCATCGCGACCGTGGATACCTCGATGGGCCCGCTGACGTCCCCAGCCGCGCGACGACTGACGTGATCAAGGAGAACGGGCGGAACGGTGCTATCCGTCTCTCCGGTCAACTCTGCGGTGAGCACCTGAAGCTGAGCTTGTAGCGTTGCGAGTTCCGAACCGGCACCGTCGAAAGTGAGGCGGTCTAGCAAGTCCGCTGCCTGCAGTTGGTCAGTCTCCAGCCACCCGAGTAGTTTCGAGGCGATCGAGTTCTTCCCGATCGGCTTCCCAGTCACGACCTGCTCAATGGCATTCTGCAGGGACGGGTTGACCGGGCGGTTGGAGGTGACCACATACGCTGCGTCGGCTGTCATCGGAATGCGTAGTGCGGCGTACTTTCTCCTTTCGATCTGCGAGAACTTGCGGAACGTCGGGCCGAGTTCCGAGAGACCCAGTCCCTTGGTGGCTCGCTTAGTCGAGTACTTGAGCTGCCGAACTATCACCCGGTCGACGGCTTCGCGTGCGCCATAGTATTCGGCCAGGTCGATAACTTCATCACCCGGCACCGGTTCCCCAGCCGCTCCCTCGACCCAAACCTGAAAGAGTTCGGACTGCTGGTCCAAGAGTTTTAGGGACTGGACGGCCGCCCAGACATAGTGGAATCGATCACCCCTGCGACTGTCGGCTACCGACTCTGCGAAGCTATCGGAGGGGCTGGGTGCCGGCCCGGGGTCCGGTGGGCTCTGTGTCGTAGTGATCGCCTCCTTGGCTGGCGAGAGTCCCGCGGCGACTGCTCCCGTCATGGACCAACGTCCCCGCTAATCCATTTGCCTTTGCAGACACGCTATACCGCTGACTACGCATTGGGCACTGCCGCACGCGGACAACTCATGTTGACCTGCCTGTCATCCATGGTCCCAGCCTTAGTGGTTGCCTGGCGGCGCGTGCGGCGCTGTGATCGTGTATCTCAGTTTGATCGCCTATTGAGACCGTGAGCTGAGCAGACGCCACGCGCGGGTGCTGAGTCTCATAGCTCTGTCTCGAATCTTCGGGAATTGAGAGACGACTCGCTAGCCTCAGCCGAGTGACGACCTTCGCCTATATCCGGACCAGCACAGCGGAGCAGAACAACGCCCATCAGCGCGACGCCATCGCAGCCGCCGCCATCCCCGAGAAGTACGTCGATAACGACGAAGGGATCTTTGGAACGCTCGTGACCCTTCCGCAGCTCGTTGCGCTACTCGATTGACTGGACGACGGCGACGAGGTGGTCGTATGGAAGCTCGACCGGCTCGATCGGAACACGCGCAATGTCCTCGAGCTCCTCGAGACAATTGGGAGCAAAGAATCGACGTTGCGCTCTCACCAAGGGCATCAGCACCGGTGGCCCCATGGAGGAAGCCATGCTGACGGTAAAGACCGCCTTCGCGCCGCTCGAGCGTGACACCCTCGTCGAGCGCAAGCGCTGGCCTGGCCCGCCCCAACTCAGGGACGGCTCGGCGGCAGGCCGGCCGAGGTCGAGGTCGAGGTCGAGGTCGAGGTCGAGGTCGAGGTCGAGGTCGAGGTCGAGGTCGAGGACAGACTACGGGGACGTGTCCACAAGCTCGCAGCGATCGGAGACCACACCGAGTGGAAACTGCGGAGATGCTCCAGATCAGTCGAGCCACGTGGTACCGGGCACTTCAGTCGCTTTAGTCAGCGG
The DNA here is from genome assembly GCF_024362325.1 of Microcella humidisoli. Classification (NCBI taxonomy): domain Bacteria; kingdom Bacillati; phylum Actinomycetota; class Actinomycetes; order Micrococcales; family Microbacteriaceae; genus Microcella; species Microcella humidisoli. The sequence goes on along the minus strand of NZ_CP101497.1, from coordinate 1,277,868 downwards.
CTCCACCGACAGGTGACGTCAGTCCCGACTTCGCCGTTCGTGCTTCCTTCTCTTGCACGAGCTCTAGCAGATGAGCAACTCGCTCGTCGGCCGAGCCGAAGCCTTCTGTTCGATAGAGACGATCTACGTAGGCGTCGATCGCGGTGTGCGCGGTGCGCAGCTCGATGGGCATGACGACGGGATCGTAGAGATCAGCGAGTGTCGAATCCGGGTACAACGCCCGAGCGCCAAGCACAGCTCGACCAAGCTCAGCTAAGTGTGCTCTCTCGGCGTCTGAGATCGGTGGCAGTACGAAGTTGTTGTAGACGACGTCTTTCGAGTACCGCAGCCGACTCTCGAGTCGACCGCCAACGGTGCGAAGCCAGTCGTTGTGCATAGCGCTCGTCAGCAGAGCAAAGACGTCTTCAGTCGCGCCTTCGATCGCGAGGCACGAATCGGCGATGACGTTCCCGGGCCCGAAGAACTGCATCGGCACATACGGCCTGCGTTCCGACGACACTCGCGGGATCGCCAGCACTGTGGTGTGGGGCGACTGGGTGATCTGGGCGAACAGGTGCGGGGTGTCGGCAAGGCCCGGTCTGGCTGATGCGGACCGGACCTCGCGTGTTGCTGCGATGCGCGCGGCGACCAGGGGCATCGCCCTCAGTTGCGCCGGAGAGATTCCTTTCAGCCAGAGCGTGAATCGTTCGTTGCCTTGCAGGAACTCTTTCGCGCCGATGTACGGCAGAATCCATTTCGCGGCGTCGGGTTCGGCTGCCAGGAGCTCGTCGCGCTCGTGCGGCAACAGCAGCAAGTGGCCGCCGTCAGCGGGCATATTCCCGAAGGCCATCCGTGGAGCTCCGCTGATCTGCTCTTGACGGTTGGACACCACGAACTCGCCACCGGCGATCAAGTAGGGACTGATCGACTGGACAAGATCGAGGACCGGTTCGCCAGCAATATCGGGGTAGTCGAACAGCTGAGCCGGCTCCCGCTTGGTTCTCGCGAACCCGACGATCACGCAATGCACCGCGGCGACGCCTCGAGCTGCGTTCGTCCACCGGAAGGTGCGGTGGGCGAAGGTGATGTGGTTGCCACGCTGGTACAGCCGCGGCCACAGGATGCCGGGCTGCTCGCCCTGACTGATCGAGTTCGTTGACACGAACGCGGTCTGAATCGCAGGGTTTGCTTCCATCATCCGGTCGGCCAGGATGTACCAACCTGTGACGAAATCGAGGAACCCTGACTGCGGGTACCCGTTTGCCACAGCCTTCAACTCTGCTTTCTGGCCCCTGTCCATGGTCCGAGAACCCAGGAAAGGCGGGTTGCCGAAGATGAAGTCGAGCTCGTGAGCGTCGATGACGCTCGACCACTCAGTGGTCAGCGCATTCGCGTTGACGATGTGAGCACCCTCGGTGAGCGGCAGCCTGGAGTAGTCGTGGCCGATCTTCTGGGCCGCCTCAGTGTTCATTTGGTGATCCGTGAGCCACATCGCCGTGCGGGCAATCTGCGCCGGGAACTCATCGATCTCGATGCCGTAGAACTGCTCGACCCGCACTCGGAAATCCGTCGCGAGGAACACCATCGTTGAGTGCTTCGCCTTTGCCTCCAGGACCTTCATCTCGAGGCGTCGCAGCTCGCGGTAGGCGACGATCAGAAAGTTTCCGGAGCCGCACGCCGGGTCCAGGAAGTTGAGTTCAGCGATCTTGTCGTGGAACGCGGCCAGGCGGGCAGCGCTTTGCTGTGATCGGCGAGCTTGTTCGAACTCCGTGTAGAGGTCATCCAGGAATAGCGGCTTGATGACGCGGAGGATGTTCTCCTCGCTGGTGTAGTGCGCACCAAGCTCGTGGCGCGCGTCGCCATCCATGACCCCTTGGAACATGGCGCCGAAGATTGCGGGGGAGACCTTGCGCCAGTCCGGCTGGGAGGCGAGTAACAGTGCGAAGCGCATGTTTGCGTCGAAGTCCGGCGCTGCGGTCACCTCCGCGAAGAGTCCGCCGTTCACGTACGGAAAGCGCGCCAGGTCTTCGTCAATGTTCTTCGAGCGTTGATCCTCTGGCGTGTTCAGCACTTCGAACAACTTCGATAGCCGCGGGCCAACGTCGGTGCCGTCCTCAGAGGTTCTGTGGCGCACGTAGTCGCGGAACTGCTTCGGCTCGAAGATGCCGGCGTCCTCAGAGAAGAGACAAAACACCAGCCGCACGAGAAACAGCTCAAGCTTGTGGCCGACATAGCCGGCAGTCTCGAGTGCGTTGTGGAGTTCGGCCATTCGCTCCGCGGCCTGCCGGTTGACCGGCGAAGCTTCCTCGGCCTTGATGCTCTGCTGCTCGATGAGGGGGCCGAAAAGACGCACATGCTTGGGGAGATCCTGCAGTGCGAACTCGGTGACAACTCGCGTATCGAGGTCAATGTGCTGGAACGATGCGAAATCGGACAGCACCACTGCCTGCGGAAGGTCGTGGTCGTCGAGCCCATCGAGGTATTCGAACGCTTGGCCACGCGCGACGTTCAGGTCACGGCCGGCCGACTTCTGCTCCGCGAGCAGGCGGCCCGGGAGGAACATGTCGATGAAGCCTCGACGCCCTCCGTCGAGCTTGACGGCGTACTCGAAGTAGCCGCCGGCGCGGCGTCTGTTGATGCCGAAGACTTCGAGGAAAGCCGCCCAGAACGACTGGCTTTCGCCCTTCTCATACGTCTCGCCGGACCACTCTTCGGCAAAGGCCGCAGCGCGCGCCTGAATCTCGTTCCATGCCAATCTCGCCACAGGCTCACTTTATGCGGACAGGGCGTCATTCCCCGTACCTTGATCGTGGACAAAGCCTCCGCGCTGTCGATCTGTCGTCTGTGTCGAGTCAGGTCATAGAAGAGTGGTTCCGCCGTGTTGCGATAGGAACCAATCGCAAATATCTGGATCGCGTCGATCAGCAGACGGAATCTCGTGCCAGATAGCTCGCCTGCACCCCGAGCCCCCTAGAGGTCTAGCCGGGCGAGGTTGACCTTGCCTGGAAGGGAGTTGTCTCACCAACTGCCTCAGTGCTGATTCCAACATTGGTGCATTGCGCGCGCGACCCAGTTCGATCCGAGGGCATCGCAGTGGAGCGGTCCGTCTCAAGGTGCGCAAGTGTTTGCGGCCGTCAATGTCGATCGTTGAACGGCAGTGAGCCTTATCGCGCATCACTTCGACCATTGGTCGCTTCCGCCTGCTTGAGAATGACTACCGCGACGCTGTCTTGGTTTCATCGAACGCGGATGGCCTGACCAGGGATGAGGCACCGGACTGAGTGGCCAACGCTCATCGCGTCGTATCCGGCGACGGCCTAGCTAACCCAGTTTTCAACGCGAAAGTCTCTTCCGAATCGGAGGAAGTTCCACCCTTACGTGTATTGCGGCAGTAGTACAAACACAATTGCCCCGAAAAGTCCCACAACCAGCCCCGAGACCCATCCCAACGACTCATCTTCCTCGTAGTTCACGATCGCGAACAGCAGAGCACCAAGGAGCGGATTCCCAAAGAACAGCATCGGCATGATGATCCAACCCGCTGTCGCACTGTCGGTTGGGTTGGCGTCTCCATCTTCGTCGAAGTACACGCCGTTGAATGGGGTGGCTCCGCTTGCCAGCATTCCAGCCCACACATAAATGCTCGCCCACCCGATCAGGAGCAGCGCTGCCCAGACTGACTTGCTAACTCTTGGTTGCCCGTTGGGGTCCTCTCTATCCGATTGATGTGTTGCGATCGGCGGTGAAGCCGTCTGAAAGGAAACGCTGGCGGGACTTTTGGACTCAGAGGACTGACGACCTGAGCTCGCGACCTCGTCGTTGCGAAAGCGAGCGACAAACATCGAGAGCAACGGCCATGTTGCGACTGGGAGAAGAACGAGGTTGAGCAAGACGAACCCCAGTGGCGTGGTGTCCGCGAACAACGGCTGTGCTTCGAGCAGAAAAACCAGCCAAACGAGGAACGCGCTCAATACGAACCGTTGAACCAAGCGCACCGCCATTGTCACATTCTCGCCGAAGACTCGGCGAAAGCTCGATTCCAACCAACACGGAGGCCGACCGTTGCCTCAGCCCGTCAACACTCGGATGATGCGCGAATCCGCTCGCGACACTCGCACCGACGTGGACAGGCCCGGCCCACGGGGTTTGGATTCGCACACCTACGCTGGGGCTAACGACCAGGTGAACTCCAGCTCGAGTTGCGGTTCCTAAGGAAAAGCACGTCTCGACCAAGACGACACCCGACACCCTCTGACTGCACTCTGGTGAGCCGCCCGCATTAGACCGAGACCTTCAAGCGTCAGTTTCTAGGAAACTGAATAGCACGTGGGTTGCATGAGGAGCTACGAAAAACGAGAGGCCTAACCAGACTTGCGTCTGATCAGGCCTTACTCGCGCGCCCGAAGGGACTCGAACCCCTAACCTTCTGATCCGTAGTCAGATGCTCTATCCATTGAGCTACGGGCGCATGCCGCGCTGAGCGCGAACCGAACAAGCCTAGCAGTCGAGGACTGCGGCTCGTTCCGCGGAGACGGCGGGATTTGAACCCGCGGTCCCCTTGCGGGGACTCCACCTTAGCAGGGTGGTGCACTAGGCCGAACTATGCGACGTCTCCTAGCAGAGCGGTTCCACTATACCGGCCGCTCCCGGTGCCCGAGCACCCGCTAGTTCGAGACCGAGCAGGTGTAGTCGGCGGCCGACTGCCCCTGCACGCCCGTGAGAACGTCGGCGGGCTTCTCGGGCTCGACCGGCTCGAGCGTGGGCTCGACCTCGGGCTCGGCCTTGCCGTTCTTCGGCACGACCGTCTCGGTCGGCGTCGGCTCCGGCGTCGGCTCTCCGCTCGGGGCGTTGGGGTTGGTGGTCGAGCCGATGCCCGTGTTGCCCTCTTCGAGGCGGAACCGCTCGTCGGCCCGGATGCGGGCGAAGAGCGCGTCGGCGGCCGACTGGATCGGCTGCACCTTGCCGAGGTAGACCCCCGTGCCACCGGTTCGACCCGGGAACTGCACGAAGACGATGTTCTCGGTGGGGATGTTGCGCAAGGCCTGCGCCATCGACACCATCGTGTCGAGGCTCGCGAGGCTGCGCGTGAGCTTCATCGACGAGGTCGCCACCTGGGCGAGGCCGTAGAGCTTGGTGAAGTCGGTCAGCACGCCCTCGTTCTGCACCTTGCGCACGAGCGACGACATGTAGACCTGCTGCGAGCTGATGCGCCCGAGGTCGCTGCCGTCGCCGACGCCGTAGCGCGTGCGCAGGAAGGCGAGGGCCTGCCCTCCCGAGAGCGTGTGCGTGCCCGCACTCGTCAGGTTGAGTCCCGTGTAGCGGTCGCGGATCGGCGCATCGATGCACACGTCGACGCCGCCGACCGCCGTGGCCATCTGCGCCACGCCGTTGAACGAGATCGTGCCGGCGTACGGAACGTCGAGACCCGTGAGCGCTTCGATCGTCAGCACGACGCAGTTGAGGCCGCCATAGGAGTAGGCGACGTTGAGCGGCTGGGCCGACATCGCGTACGAGGCGCCGTCGCCGTCCGGGTCGGGGCACGAGGGGATCGGCACGACGAGGTCGCGCGGGAAGCTCACGGCGACGGCCGACTTCTGGTCTTCGGCCACGTGCACGAGGATGTTGACGTCGTTGAGCGTGGCGCCATCGCGCTCATCGCGGTCGGCCTGGCCCTCGGCGTTGTCGACGCCGACGATGAGCACGTTGAAGCCGCCCTCCCACTCGCCGACCGTGGGGATGACGCGCTCTTCTTCGCCCTCGAGAACCTCGAGCTCGACGACGTCGATGTTGGCGTTGATCTGGGCCACCGTGATGGCGGCGACCGAGACGGTGCTGACGAGCACGACGGCGGTCGACGCGGCCACGACCGCGAGCAGCGTCTTCCACGCGCGCGAACGGCTCAGCCGTCCGTGACGCACGGGCGCCGTGGGCAGCGATCGGATGCCGCGATCGCGCACGGGTTCGCTCATGATGGTCCCCTCGGGAGCACTGCGGGCCTGACTCGAGCGGAGGGCGTGGGATTCGAACCCACGAGACATTGCTGCCCACCAGTTTTCAAGACTGGCTCCATCGGCCGCTCGGACAGCCCTCCTTGGATATCAGTCTTCCATGCTAACCGACGTGCCCTCAGAACTCCTGTTCCGGGTGCCTATGCATCTCCTCCGCATCTGCGCAGGCGGGGATGGCGAGGCGTCTCAGACGGTCGCAAGCGCCTGCGCGAGCCCGTCGTCGGTGTCGCGCGCCGTGACCTCCGAAGCCGCCGCGACGACCTCCGCGGGAGCCTGCCCCATCGCGATACCGCGACCGCAGTGCGCGACCGCCCAGCCCAGCATCTCGATGTCGTTGCGGCCGTCGCCCACGGTCACGACGTGCTCGCCCGGAATGCCCAGGGCATCCCGAACGCGCTCGAGGGCCGTCGACTTGTTGACGCCGTCGGGGGCGATGTCGAGCCAGGCCGTCCAGCCGACGTTGTAGCTCACCTGGTGCAGGCCCATGAGCTCGACGGCGGCGAGGAACTCCTCCATCGCGTGGCCGGGCGAGATGACGACGACGCGCGTCGCCGGCTCGGCGCACAGCTGCTCGAACGGCACCTCTTCACTGATCGCGCCGAGCGCCCCGTCGGGGAACCAGCCGGTGTAGCGGTACACGCCCGTCTCGTCTTCGACGGCGTAGTTCGCGTGCGTGAGATGCGGCCGGATGCTCGTGAGCACCGCCGTCGGATCGAACGTCTCGACGTGGTGGCGCCGGTAGCCCGTCGGCGCGTCGGGGTCGCGCTTGAGCAGGATGGCGCCGTTCGACGCGACGACGTAGGTCGGCGTGATGTCGAGCCGATCGAGCACGGGCAGCGTCATGGCCACCGAGCGGCCCGTCGCGAGCATGACCTCATGGCCCGCGTCGCGCAGACGGTGCACCTGCGCGAGGGCCGACTCGGGCAGCGTGCCGTCTTCGTGCAGCACGGTGCCGTCGATGTCGAGGGCGATGAGCTTGCGATCGGTCACGAGACGGGCTCCAGAACCTCGAGGCCGCGCAGGTAGGGGCGCAGCGGGGCGGGCACGACGACCGAGCCGTCGGCGCGCTGGTGCGTCTCGAGCAGCGCGACGAGCCAGCGGGTGGTCGCGAGCGTGCCGTTGAGCGTCGCGACCGGGCTCGTCTTGCCGCCCTCGCCGCGGAAGCGCGTCTCGAGCCGGCGCGCCTGGAAGGTCGTGCAGTTGCTCGTGCTCGTGAGCTCGCGATACGCGCCCTGCGTGGGCACCCAGGCCTCGACGTCGAACTTGCGCGCCGCACTCGAGCCCAGATCGCCGGCCGCAGTGTCGATCACGCGGTAGGCGAGGCCGAGGCTCTGCAGCATGCCCTCCTGCAGGGCGAGCAGGCGCGCGTGCTCGGCCTCGGCATCCGCCGGATCGATGTAGCTGAACATCTCGAGCTTCTGGAACTGGTGCACGCGGATGATGCCGCGCGTGTCTTTGCCGTAGCTGCCGGCCTCGCGGCGGTAGCAGGTCGACCAGCCGGCGTAGCGCTGCGGGCCGCCCGAGACGTCGATGATCTCGTCGGCGTGGAAGCCGGCGAGGGCGACCTCGCTCGTCCCCGTGAGGTAGAGCTCGTCGTCGGGCAGGTAGTAGATCTCGTCGGCGTGCGCGCCGAGAAACCCGGTGCCGCTCATGACCTCGGGCTTCACGAGCGTCGGCGTGATGAGCGGCGTGAACCCGGCATCGAGCGCGGTGTCGAGGGCGTAGTTCATGAGCGCGAGCTCGAGGCGCGCGCCCACCCCCTTCAAAAAGTAGAAGCGCGAGCCCGACACCTTCACACCGCGCGGCATGTCGATCGCGTCGAGCAGCTCGCCGAGCGCGAGGTGGTCGCGCGGCTCGAAGTCGAAGGCGGGCCGCGTTCCGACCTCGCGCAGCGTCACGAAGTCGTCTTCGCCGCCTTCGGGCACGCCCTCGATGATGACGTTCGGGATGCTCCCCGCGACCTGCACGAACCGCGCCTCGGCCTCGCCGGCCACCGCCTGGGCGGTCTTGACGTCGGCGGCGAGCTGCTGGGCCTGCGCCACGAGCGCGGCCTTCTCGTCTTTCGGCGCCGCGGCCACGCGCTTGCCGAAGGCGTTCTGCTCGGCGCGCAGCGCCTCGAACGCGGTGATGGCGTCGCGCCGCTCGCGATCGGCGGCGATGGCCTCGTCGACGAGCTCGACGCTCGCCCGGCGGGCTCGCTGCGAATGTCGAACGATCTCGGGGTCATCACGCAGCAGCTGGGGGTCGATCACGGCTCTAGTCTGGCACGCGCGGGTTAACGCAAGCCCCGTCGCCCCCTGGGTCGCATGCTCTACTCTGACCGCATGAGCACCCCCGGCGCGGCGGCAGACCCCGCACGCGTGGCCGTCATCGTCAACCCCACCAAGGTCGACATGGAGGCCCTGCGCGCGGCCGTCGCCGCGGCCGAAGAGGAGGCCGGCTGGGCCCCGTCGCTGTGGCTCGAGACGAGCGTCGACGACCCCGGCCAGGGCCGCGCGCGCGAGGCCATTGCCGCCCGGGTGACCGCGGTGCTGACCGCCGGCGGCGACGGCACGGTGCGGGCCGTCGCCGAGGGCATGCTCGATTCGGGCATCCCGATCGTGCTGATCCCCTCCGGCACCGGCAACCTGCTAGCCCGCAACCTTGGGCTCTCGCTCGGCAAGCTCAGCGACTCGCTGACGACGGCCGTCACCGGGGTCGACCAGGCGATCGACGTGGGAATCGCCGAACTGACGCGCGACGACGGCAGCGTCGAGCGGCACGCCTTCGTCGTGATGGTCGGCATCGGCCTCGACGCGAAGATGATCGCCGCGACCAACCCCGACCTCAAGAAGAAGGTGGGCTGGCTCGCCTACGTCGAGGCGACCGCGCGCATCGTGCGCGACGTCGACGCGGTGCGGCTGCGCTACAGCCTCGACGGCTCACCCGAGCGCTCGACGACCATCCACACCCTGCTCATCGGCAACTGCGGGTCGCTGCCCGGCGGCGTGCTGATCCTTCCCGACGCGCAGATCGACGACGGCCTCCTCGACGTGGTCGCGATGCGCCCGCGCAATCTCTGGGGCTGGATGCGCGTCAGCTACGCGGTCGTGTGGGAGAACGGCGTGCTGCAGAAGACCAAGGTCGGCCGCCGCATCCTGGCCGCCGACAAGAGTGTGCGCGCACTGCGCTACTTCCAGGGCCGCCGCATGACCCTGGCCTTCGAGCGGCCGGAGGAGTTCGAGATCGACGGCGAGGAGATGGGCCTCGTGACCCGGCTCGAGGTGCGCGTCGCGCCCGCCTCGCTCGTCGTGCGCGTGCCGCGCGAGGGCTGACCCCGGCTCTGCCTACTCGGGCTCGCCGCTGAGGATCGCGCGCAGCCAGTCGCGGGCGTCGGTGAAGACCTCGTCGCCGTACTGCGAGACGACTTCGATCTGCCGCGCATCCGCCCGGGGGTAGGAGCCGAGGAAGATGACGTTGGGGCTGAACCGGCGCAGGCCGAGCAGGGCGTCGGCGACGCGCTCGTCGTGCACGTGGCCGTCGAGGTCGATGACGAAGCGGTAGCGGCCGAGCGCGTCGCCGATGGGGCGCGACTCGATGAGGCTCATGTTGACGCCGCGCGTCGCGAACTGCTCGAGCATCTCGAGCAGGCGGCCGGGGGCGTCGTCGGGCAGTTCGGCGATGACGCTCGTCTTGTCGGCGCCCGTGCGAGCGGGCAGCTCGCGGCTGCGGCTGACGAGCACGAAGCGCGTGACGGCGTTGGCGTTGTCGCCGATGAGGTCGCCGAGCACGGTCAGGTCATGGTGATCGGTGATGCCGGGCGGCGCGACGGCGGCCTGCGCGGGCGAGCCGGGCTCGAGCAGCGAGGTCGCCGCGGCGACGTTCGAGGCGGCAGGGATGTGCCCGTGGGTCGGCAGCGTGCGCTCGAGCCAGCCCCGGCACTGGGCGTAGGCCACGGGATGCGCGGCCACGACCCGCACGTCGTCGAGGGTCACTCCGGGCCGGGCGACGAGCACGAAGTTGACGGCGACGAGGTACTCGCCCACGATGCGCAGGCCCGGGATCGTCGCGAGCGCATCCTGGGTCGCACTCACCCCGCCCTCGACCGAGTTCTCGACCGCGATCATGGCGCCCACGCTGCGGCCGGTCACGACATCGTCGAGGGCCTCGCCGACGTTGCTGACGCTGCGCCACGCGGCGCCGGCGGCCTCGGGCACCTGGCCCAGTGCCTGCCAGGTGAAGGTGCCGGCCGGGCCCAGGTAGCTGTACGTCGGCACCGGGGCGGGCTGCTGGCTCATCTCCGCAGTCTATTGCCGAGCATCCGCCCACCCCCTCGACGGCCGCCGGTGGTTGGATGGGCGCATGAGCCGCGCCGGAACACCCGCCCAGTCCGCCGACCTCGTCGACCTGACCGCGCTGCTGAGCGCCTACGCCGACCGCGTGCCCGACCTCGATGACCCGGCGCAGCGCGTCGTGTTCGGCACGAGCGGGCACCGCGGCTCGAGCCTCGACGGCGCCTTCACCGACACGCACATCGCGGCGATCACACAGGCGATCGTCGAGTACCGCACGAGTCAGGGCACGACAGGGCCGGTCTTCGTCGGCGCCGACACGCACGCGCTCAGTGCGCCGGCGATGCAGACGGCGCTCGAGGTGCTCGCCGCCAACGGCGTGATGGCGCTCATCGATGCGAACGACGACTACGTGCCGACGCCCGCGCTGAGCCACGCGATCATCCGCTACAACCGTGATGCGTCCGCGAAAGCCGACGGCATCGTCATCACCCCGAGCCACAACCCGCCGCGCGACGGCGGCTTCAAGTACAACCCGCCGCACGGTGGCCCGGCCGACAGCGACGCGACCACGTGGATCGCCGATCGCGCCAACGCCCTCATCGCCGAAGGCAACCGCGGTGTGCGCCGGCAGGCCGCACTGCTCACCGAGCCCTACGACTACCGGCTGCACTACGTCGCCGACCTCGGCAGCATCCTCGACATCGACGCGATCCGCAGCAGCGGGCTGCGCATCGGCGCCGACCCACTGGGCGGGGCGAGCGTCAACTACTGGGCGCTCATCGCCGAGCACTACGGCCTCGACCTGACGGTCGTGAACCCCGCCGTCGACCCGCAGTGGGGCTTCATGACCCTCGACTGGGACGAGAAGATCCGCATGGACCCGTCGAGCCCGAGCGCCATGGCGAGCGTTGTCGCGCGCCGCCACGACTTCGATCTGCTGACGGGCAACGACGCCGACGCCGACCGGCACGGCATCGTCACGCCCGACGGCGGCCTCATGAACCCGAACCACTACCTCGCGGTCGCGATCGAGTACCTGTACACGCACCGTCCGGGCTGGCGACCCGATGCGGCGATCGGCAAGACGCTCGTGAGTTCGACGATGATCGACCACGTCGCGGCCGGTCTCGGTCGGCGCCTGTGGGAGGTGCCCGTGGGCTTCAAGTGGTTCGTGCCCGGCCTCATCGACGGCTCGGTCGCGTTCGGCGGCGAGGAGAGCGCAGGCGCGAGCTTCGTGCGCCGCGACGGCAGCGCCTGGACGACCGACAAAGACGGCATCCTGCTTGCCGTGCTGGCCTCCGAGATCACCGCCGTGACCGGGCGCTCCCCCTCCGCCCTGTACGCGGACCTCACCGAGCGCTTCGGCGCGCCCGCCTACGAACGGGTGGATGCTCCTGCCAGCCCCGCGCAGAAGTCCGCGCTCGGCAAGCTCGACGGCGCGGCCATCACGGCCACCGAGCTCGCGGGGGACCCCATCACGGCACGGCTCAGCGCCGCACCCGGCAACGGCGCGGGCATCGGCGGCGTCAAGGTCGTCACCGACCGAGCCTGGTTCGCGGCCCGCCCGAGCGGCACCGAAGACGTCTACAAGATCTACGCCGAGTCGTTCGCCGGCGAGGAGCACCTGCGGCTCGTGCAGCAGGAGGCGAAGGCGATCGTGGACGGTGCTCTTGCCTGAGACGACGAACGCCGCCGCGATCGATCGCGCCGCGCTGTTCGCGCAGTGGGACGCGATCACCCCCGAGCAGCTGCATGCCGCGGGGAGCATGAAGTGGAGCCTCTTCCCCGGCACCATCGGCGCGTGGGTCGCCGAGAGCGACCTCGGCACCGCCCCCGCCGTCACGAGTGCCCTGCACGCCGCGATCGATGCCGGGCAGTTCGGCTATCTGCCGCGACCGATCGCCGCCGAGATGGGCCGCGCGACGGCCGAGTGGATGCGCGACCGCTTCGCGTGGGACGTCGACGCCGCGCGCATCCAGGCCTTGCCCGACGTCATCACGGGGCTCGTGGTGGCGATGGAGCACTTCTCGCGACCGGGCTCGGCCGTGATCGTGCCGACTCCGGCATACATGCCGTTCCTGACCGTGCCCGCCATGCACGGTCGCACGGCGATCGAGGTGCCGATGGCGACGAGCGGGGGCCGCGCCGTGCTCGACCTCGAGGCCATCGAGCGCGAACTCGCCGCGGGCGCCGGGCTCGTCGTGCTGTGCAACCCGCTCAACCCCGGAGGGCGCGTGTTCGAGCGCGGCGAGCTAGCGGCACTCTCCGAGGTCGTCGAGCGGCACGGCGCGCGGGTGTTCGCCGACGAGGTGCACGCGCCGATCGTGTTCGGCGATGCGCGGCATGTTCCGTACGCGAGCGTCAGCCCCGTGGCATCCGCCCACAGCATCACGGTCACGAGCGCCTCGAAGGCGTGGAACCTGCCGGGCCTCAAGGCCGCGCAGCTGATTCTGACCAATGACGCCGACGCCGAACTGTGGGCGGGACTCGGGCCGTTCGCGAGCCACGGCGCGAGCACGCTCGGCGTCATCGCCAACACCGTCGCGTACCGCGAGGGGCGGGGCTGGCTCGACGCGACCGTCGCCTACTACGACGCCAATCGGCGACTGCTGGCCGAGCTGCTCGCCGAGCGACTGCCCGAGGTCGGCTACACACCGCCCGAGGGCACCTACATCGCGTGGCTCGACGTGTCACGACTGGGCCTCGGCGACGAGCCGGCCGTGACCCTGCAGAAGCGGGCGAAGCTCTCGGTCACCGACGGCCGCGCGTGCGGCGGAGCGGGCGTCGGTCACGTCCGGCTGATCCTCGCGACCCCGCGGCCGATCCTCGAGCACATCGTCGACCGTTTGACCCTTCTGAGGTAAGAGGTATAACCTCCTACTCGGCGCATCGAGGCGCCCAGTCAGGAGATCCCTATGTCAGAGTCTGCCGTTGTCGACAAGGACGCCGTGGGCGTCGGCGAGCGCCAGTACCACATCGCCGTCGCACCGGGAGAGGTGTCGAGCGTCGCCCTTCTGCCCGGTGATCCCTTCCGAGTTCCGCTCGTCGCCGAGTTCCTCACTGACGTGAAGACCGTGGCGCACAATCGCGAGCACATGACAATGACCGGCTGGTACAAGGGCCGCCACATCACCGCGACCTCGACCGGCATGGGCTGCCCGTCGACCGCCATCGCGGTCGAAGAGCTCATCCGGGTTGGCGTCACGTCGTTCATCCGCGTCGGCTCCTCTGCGGGGCTCCAGCCCGGGGTCAAGCCGGGCGACCTGCTCGTCAGCGAGGGAGCCTTGCGCAACGACGGTACGACCGCGGCCTACGCCCACCACGGGTTTCCGGCCGTGCCCGACCTGCAGATCGCGTTGACGCTCGCGGAGATCGCCCGCGAACTCACGAGCGGCACCGACGCGGCGGTGCACAGCGGCATCAATGCCAGCGACGACGCGTTCTATGCCGAGACCCCCGAGTGGATCGCCGAGCTGAATCGGCTCGGCGTGCTGAATGTCGAGATGGAGAGCGCTGCGCTCTACGTCGTCGCTCGCCTTCGGGGCGTGCGCGCTGGCATGATCTGCTCGACTTCGAGCAACCTCATCGACGGCACGAGCTTGTACTCGGGTGTCAAGGAAGCCCTCAAAGAGGGATGGATGCGCAGCATCGAGGCGGCGCTCGAGACCGCGGTGCGCCTGGAACTATGAGCGTACTCATCAACCTGCACAGCCATCTCGAAGGGCGCGTTCGCCCGAGCACGGCCGCGGACCTCGCGCCCGCGCTCGGTCTGGTCGATCCGCCCGAGGGATGGGCCGCGGCGATCGCCCTGGACGCCCCTGGCACCCTCACGCAGTACCTCGTTCGCGTCGCAGCGACCTACCCGTTCTTCCGGTCAGCCGAGGCGGTGCGCCGGATCGCACGCGAAGCCGTGATCGATGCGGCCGCGAGCGGTCAGTCCCATCTCGAGTTGCGTTTCGGGCCAGCGACCCACGCCGACGACGCGAACGGTATCGACGAGATCGTGCGCGCCGCGTGCGAGGGCCTGCGTGACGCGACCGCGATCACGGGCATCAGCGCGGGGATCGTGCTCGCGGCGCTGCGGCATCACGACCCGGAGACGAACGAGCTCGTCGCCGATGCTGCGGCTCGCGCCGCCGGATCGGGAGTCGTGGGCTTCGATCTCGCCGGCGACGAACTGCTCTACCCTGCGCTCGAGCCCCACACGGGCTCCTTCGCGATCGCTCGCGCTGCCGGGCTCGGCATCACGTGCCACGCGGCGGAGGCGGGACCCGCCTCCGCCGCCCGGCAGGCCGTCGAACTGCTCGGAGCGACGCGCATCGGGCACGGCGCGCACATCGTGGACGACCCGGACGTTCTCGCATGGTGCGCCGACCACGGCGTCGTCGTCGAGATCTGCCCGACGTCGAACGTGTTCACGGGCGCCATCGCGCGACTCGACCAGCATCCGGAGGCGGCCTTTCGCGCCGCAGGGGTACCCCTCGTGCTCGGCGACGACAACCCGATGCAGACGGGCTCGGACCTCGCGACCGAGCGCACCGTGCTGCAGCGGGCGTTCGGCTGGCAGGACGACGACCTGGCAGCACTCGACCGCGTCAGCGTGGCAGCGGCGTTCCTGGAGCCCGCCGATCGAGAACGCCTGCACTCGATGCTCTCCTGAGCGCTTGTCGCTCAGTAAGGTATGAGGTATAACTTCATACAACAAGGCGGTCGCGTGACCGTCGTCCCTCTCCGCACCAACGACGCCTGCACCAGAGGAGGCACCACTCCATGTTCCGACGCACACCGCTCGCCCTCATCGGCAGCACCACGCTCATCGCCCTCGCACTCAGCGCGTGCGCCGCCGCTCCCGAACCGGGTACGACAGACGACGCGGGCGCACCCGACTTCCTGCCCTGCGCGGTCTCCGACCTCACGGGCTTCGACGACAACGACTTCAACGAGCTGACCTTCGCCGGCGTCGAGGAGGCGGCGGCCGAGATCGGCGTCGAGGCTCGCGGCGCTGAGTCCTCGTCGGAGGACCAGTACTCCGGCAACATCGGCACGCTCGTCGAAGAGGGCTGCGATCTCATCGTCACGGTCGGATTCGCCCTCGCCAACGCGACGCGCGACAGCGCTCTCGTGAACGAGGACGTCAACTTCGCGCTGATCGACAGCACCGTGACGAACGACGACTTCAGCCCGCTCGAGCTGCCGAATGTGAAGCCCGTGCTGTTCGACACCGCCCAGGCCGCCGCGCTCGCCGGGTACGTCGCGGCGGGCGCCTCGACGACCGGTGTAGTCGGCACCTACGGCGGCATGCCCTTCCCCTCGGTAACGGTGTTCATGGACGGATTCCAGATCGGCATCGAGCACTACAACGAGGTGCACGGCACCGATGTGCGCCTGCTCGGCTGGGATCGCGAGGCGCAGAACGGCCTGTTCGTCGGCAGCTTCGACGACCAGCTGCAGGCAAAGAACATCACGCTGGGGCTGCTCGACCAGGGCGCCGACATCGTGATGCCGGTCGCCGGAACCCTGTTCATCGCCTCCATCGAAGCGGTGCAAGAGCAGGGCACCGACGCGGCCATCATCGGCGTGAACTCCGATGTCGTGGTCACGGCCCCTGACTACAGCGAGTTCATCCTCACCTCGGTCATGAAGAACCTCACGACGGCGTCGCGCGAAGTGACGATGGCCTCGTTCGAGGGCGGCTTCTCGTCCGACCCGTACGTCGGCACGCTCGACAACGGCGGCGTCGGCATTGCGCCCTTCCACGACTGGGAGTCGAAGCTCGACCCGGCGCTCATCGCCGAGGTCGAGGCGCTGCAGGCCGCGATCATCTCCGGCGAGTTCGTCGTCGACTCCCCGTCGTCTCCCTGACGACGCACCGCTCGAGCGCGCCCGGTCGTCCTCCACGACCGGGCGCGCTTCGGCGTTCACCGACGATCGCACCCGTCCCCAGAACCCCGATCGGAACCTCAGGATGACCACTCCCACGACGACCCCCCGGCTGTTCCGGATGCTCGCGAGCACCGTCGGACCCCCGTACTTCCCGCTCGCCTTCGTCGGCCGGTTGCCCTTCGCGATGATGATCGTCGGCGTGCTCACGGTCACCGCCATCGAGCAGGGATCGCTCGCGCTCGCGGGGGTGCTTGCCGCCGCCGCTGGCCTCGGCACGGCATCGCTCGGCCCCCTCTCCGGCTCCCTCGCCGACCGCTTCGGGCAGCGCCGGGTGCTGCTCGTGCTCGCGGTGTCGAGCGCGCTGGCGGCCGTCGGCTTCCTCGCGCTCGTGCGGCTCGACCTCCCCGTGGCTGTGCTGATCGCGAGCGCGGCGGTGCTCGGGGCGACGACCCCGCAGGTCGCTCCGTTCTCGCGCGCGCGCCTCGTCGGCGCCGCATCATCGATGCCCCGTAGCGACGGCGCCCGCGCGCAGTCCGTGGTGATGAGCTACGAGTCGATGGCCGACGAGGCCTCGTTCGTGCTCGGACCGGTGCTCGTCGGCGCACTGAGCGCGGGTATCGCCCCCTGGGCGCCGCTGGCCCTCTCGGCGGTCGTGACCCTGACGGTCGTGACCGCGTTCGCGCTGCATCCGACGGCGACGCTCGTGCGCACCGAGCCCGACGATCGACCCGCTTCAGCGCGCACCCCGGTGCGAGCTCTCGTCACAGTCGAGCTCACTGTGCTCGTGCTGGCGATGGTCGCGGTCGGCGGCATCTTCGGTTCGATCCTCACCGGGCTCACGGCGCTGCTGCAGCAGCTCGGTGCGGTCGAGCAGACCGGGCTGCTGTACGGCGCCATGAGCGTCGGTGCGATTGCGACAGCACTTGCCATGATGGCGGTGCCCGCGAGCATCGGCCTGTCGCTGCGGTGGATCACGGGGTCGGCCATGGCGATCGCCGCCGTCGTCCTGCTCACCGCGACCGACGAGATCCCGATCGTGGCCCTCGCGCTCTTCGTCGCCGGCTGCGGGGTGGGCGCATCGCTCGTCGCGCTCTTCAGCCTCGGCGCGATCGCCGCTCCGCCCGACCGCACGAATACGGTGCTCGTGACGCTCCAGAGCAGCCTCGTCGTCGGTCAGGCCATCCTCACCGCGATCAGCGGCCTCATCGCCGAGTCGACAGGGGCGACGGCCGTCTTCGCCGTCGGCGCTGCGCTCGCGATCGTGCTGCTGGGGCTCGCGGTCGCGTCCCGCCTGGCGGGGCCGTCCGGCGGCGACTCCCCTCGTCGGTCAGCCCGCTGAACGACTCGTGCCCGATTGTGCGACGGAGAGGTGCCCCGCTTCGGCGGTGAACGCCGACTTGACGACGATGACGGGGGTGCCGCCCACGAGCGCGGTCTGCGTGACGAGCAGCACCGGGTCGCTCGCCTTGATGCTCAAATGGCCGGCCCGAGTCGGGCCGGCAACGCTCGTCGTGATGACGCACAACCCCGGCGCGAGCTCGGACCCGAGACCGGCGAGAAGCGTGCTCAGCATGGTCGGCCCCGCAGGCTGCACGGTGGCGAACGCCGATGCGAGAGCGGGGCTCAGCGCGCGAAGCTGCGGTTCGTCGGGGGTGTACTCCTGCACGAGCGCGAGTGGTCGGCCGTCGCGAACCAGCACCGACTCGCGAAACCACGAGAGCGACCCGGGATCGATGGCGACGTGATCGGTCACGAAGTCGGTCGGTTGCTGTGAATTGAACGCGATCACCGACACGTCGACGCCCGTCGACCCGAGCAGGCTCTCGATCGACTGCAATCGTTCGAGCCCGGGTGCGGGCAGGGTGTCGGCGATGAATCGGCCGATGCCGCGGCGGGTCACGATGTGCCCGTCCTCCTCCAGCAGCATGAGCGCCTCGCGCACGACCGTACGGCTGACGCCGAGCATGACGGCGAGCTCCGTCTCTCGCGGCAGGATGCTGCCGGCTTCGAGAACTCCGGAGCGGATTCCCTGCGACAACCGCGAATAGACCGCGACGCGGAGCGGTTGCCCCGGCGAGGTCAGGATCGGCTGAGCGAGAAAGCCCTCGGGGGTGGTCGCCATGGGCTGCTCCTCGCATCATGCGCGGTCGTGAACTCCGTGAAGTATAACGTCATATCTGATCACTGAGCCGGAGAGGATCCCCGTAAATGGGTGCGGGCGGCACATCCTCGGGCGAGTTTGGAAGCGGGCGTCCGCGGCGCACGGCTGATCGCGCGCAACACGTCATGGCGATCAGCGGGCGGCGCCGAACCTCTCGGTCGCGAACGCCCGGAAGGCCTCGAGCGACTTCTCGGTCTCGCGCGGGAAGCTTCGGCCGAAGAGCAGCCCGACGACGCGCATGAACCCCGTGAAGCGGAAGACGTTGCGCTGCTCGATGATCGTCGAGCCCGCATCCGTCGGGGTGAAGCGGTTCTCGCAGAGGTTGTACACGCCCGGCACCTCGTAGACGACGTTCCACTGCTCGGGCAGCGCGCTGTGCTCGACGGTCTCGGTCATGACCATGGTGCCGCGACGTCCTCGACGAAACGTGAGGCGTGACCGGGCGCCGGTCGCCGGCGGTGCTCCGTCCAGCACGTCTACAGCCAGCAACGGCGGCTGCCACTCGTGCCACGTCGATGCGTCGGCGAAGAGCGCCGCGACCTCGTCATGGCCGCCGACAACTCGGATGCTGCGCGTGTAGTCCATGCGCGAACGCTAGACCCCTGCCCTGTCGACCAGCAAGGGTGTGATGCTCAGTTGCCGTAGTCGGGGGCGGGCGGCAGTCCGAAGAACTCTTCGAGCGTCGGGATACCCGTCTCGTGCAGCTCGGCGGCGAGCTCGAGCCCCACGTACCGGAAGTGCCACGGCTCGTAGTCGTACCCCGTGACGGGCGTGCCCCCCTCGGGGTAGCGCAGGTGGAATCCGAACCGCCACGCGTTGTCGGCCAGCCAACGTCCGTGCGCGGTGTCGCCGAAGCAGGGATCGAAGGCGCACGATGCGGGAATCGAACCGATGTCGATCGACAGGCCCGTCTGGTGCTCGCTGTGGCCCGGCTGCGCGCTGCGGCGGTTCGCATAGTCTTGCCCGCGGTTGGCGACGATGTCGTTGTAGACCCGCACCTGGGTGTTGTAACTGCGGTACGTGCTGAGCGACTGCAGTCGCAGGCCCGCCTCGGCCTCGGCAGCGGCGAAGAGCTGCTGCGCGGCCTCGGCGGCGGCACTGCGCAGGAACGGCTCGTTCGTGTACGGCACATCGACACGCACGAGGTCGGCAGGGGCGTAGGTCTCGGGTTGCAGCGGCCGCCGCTTGTTGGCCACGACCCACAGCGAATCGGCCGCATCGATCGAGCGCTGCGCGCGGTCGAACGTCGGGGTCGGCGTCGGGGTCGGGGTCGGCGTCGGGGTGACCGTCGGTGTGGGGCTGGGGGTCGGGCTCGCCGACCGCACGGGAAGGATCGGTTCGCGCGGGGTGGCGCAGCCGATCAGCACGGCCACGATGGCCGCGGCACCCAGGGCGCTCGCGACGCGGCGCGCAGTGCGAGCTCGGGGGTTCGTGGTCACGCGTCGAGACTAGCCCGAGGTGTTCTGACGATCGACGACCGCATCACGCCTCGGGCGGCGCGCCGAAATCGAGTCGCCAAATGAGCCTTCTGATCGGGCTTTTCATGTTGTTCTGGAACAGGCGTTGACATTGCAGACAACACCTGCGTAGTGTTCCACGCATTGTGAGAGCGCTCTCACGACTACCGAATGAGAGCGCTCTCACCCTCCACCCACGCACACAAAGGAGTGACCGTGAAACTTTCACGACGCAGCACTGCGGCCGGCGCCATCGCCGGCGCCGCCGCATTCGCCCTCATCGCCTCGGGCTGCGCCAGCTCGACCGACCCCGGTGCCGAGGGTGGTGACATCACCCTCACGGTCGCCACGTTCAACGACTTCGGCTACACCGACGAGCTGTTCGCGCAGTACGAGGCCGAGAACCCCGGCGTCACGATCGTGCACAACCGCGCCGCGACCTCGAACGACGCTCGCGACAACTTCTTCACCAAGCTCGGCGCCGGCAGCGGCCTCGCCGACATCGAGGCCGTCGAGGTCGACTGGTTCGCCGAGATGATGCAGTACAGCGACAAGCTCGCCGACCTGACCGACCCCGAGCTCGCCGACCGCTGGGTCGACTGGAAGACCGCGGCGGCGACGGATGCTGACGGCCGCCTGGTCGCGTACGGCACCGACATCGGCCCGGAGGCCGTCTGCTACCGCGCCGACCTGTTCGAGGCCGCGGGCCTGCCTACGGACCGCGACGAGGTCGCGGCGCTGCTCGAGGGCGACTGGGACACCTACTACGAGGTCGGCCAGCAGTACGTCGACGCGACCGGCCAGGCATGGTTCGACTCGGCCGGCGCCACCTACCAGGGTGTCGTCAACCAGATCGAGTTCGCCTACGAAGAGGCTGACGGCACGGTCATCGCCACCACGAACCCCGAGGTCGAGGCGGCCTTCACCTCGGTGCTCGAGGCCAGCTCGACCCTCTCGGCCAACCTCAGCCAGTGGAGCGACGACTGGTTCGCGGGCCTCTCGAACGGTGCCTTCGCCACGATGCTCTGCCCGGGCTGGATGCTCGGCGTCATCTCGGGCAACGCTCCCGACGTGACCGGGTGGGACGTCGCGAACGTCTTCCCCGGCGGCGGCGGCAACTGGGGCGGCTCGTACCTGACCGTTCCCGCCCAGGGCGCGAACATCGAGGCCGCGACGAAGCTCGCCGCATGGCTCACCGCTCCCGAGCAGCAGCTCTCGGCGTTCGCCGCGGCCGGCACCTTCCCGAGCCAGGTCGAGGCCTACGAGTCGGAGGAGCTGCGCAGCGCCACGAACGAGTACTTCAACGACGCTCCCGTCGGCGAGATCCTCATCGAGCGCTCGCAGGCGATCGGCGTCGCGCCCTTCAAGAGCGTGAAGTACTTCCCGATCAACGACGCGCTGCAGAAGGCGCTGACCCGCGTCGACGTGGATGCCTCGCAGAGCATCCAAGAGTCGTGGGATCAGTTCGTCGCTGACGTGACGGCCCTCGGCTAACCGCCAGAAGAACCACCCCGGGGCCGCTCGCCTCCTCCAAGGCGAGCGGCCCCGGGCACACCCCTCGATGACCGACGGCGCTCACAGGAGAACAGCCATGCTGACCACCGCTACCGGGCTCTCCGCCCCCATCCAGAAGAAGCAGCGCTCGGTGCGCCGCATCGCCTTCTCGCAGACGCTCTCGCGGTGGGACGTCAAGATCTCGCCCTACCTGTACATCTCGCCCTTCTTCATCCTCTTCGCGATCACCGGCCTCTTCCCGCTCGTCTACACGGCCTGGGTGTCGGTGCACGAGTGGAACCTCATCGGGGGCCAGGGCGACTTCGTCGGCTTCGACAACTTCGCCTTCGTGCTCTCGCAGCCGCCCTTCTGGATCGCGCTGCGCAACACCTTCTCGATCTTCCTCATCTCGGCCGTGCCGCAGATCGCCTTCGCGCTGCTCATTGCCGCGGTGCTCGACCGCAACCTGCGGGCCAAGACCTTCTGGCGCATGGGCGTGCTGCTGCCCTACGTGGTGGCCCCCGTCGCCGTCACCCTCATCTTCAGCAACATGTTCGGCGACCAGTACGGCCTCATCAACAACCTGCTGGGCGACCTCGGCATCGACCCGATCGGGTGGCACTCCGACGTGCTGCCGAGCCACATCGCCATCGCGACCATGGTCAACTTCCGCTGGACGGGCTACACCGCGCTCATCCTGCTCGCGGCCATGCAGGCGATCCCGCGCGACTACTACGAGGCCGCGATGATCGACGGCGCGGGCATCGTGCGGCAGTTCTTCTCCATCACGATCCCCCAGCTGCGCCCGACCCTCATCTTCGTCATCGTCACCTCGACGATCGGCGGCCTGCAGATCTTCGACGAGCCGCGCCTGTACGACTCGGTCGGCCAGGGCGGCGCGAGCAGCCAGTGGATGACCATCACGATCTACCTCTACAACCTCGGCTGGGGGCAGCTGAACTTCGGTCGCGCTGCCGCGGTCGCGTGGCTGCTCTTCCTCATCATCGTCATCGTGGGGCTGCTCAACGTGGCCATCACCCGTTCGATTGCGAAGGCATCATGACCGGCACCGGACTGCTCGAGCGACGCCGCACCCCGCGTCGCCGCGGCCTCGAGAACGGCCAGCGGCCCGGCTGGAAGGCCTACGGCTTCCTCACGGCCGTCATGCTCGGCTCGATGTTCCCCATCTACTGGTCGTTCCTCATCGGCTCGGGCGACGCCTCCACCATCAACCAGCAAGACATCGTCTGGTGGCCGGGCGGCAACTTCCTCACCAACGCGGCCGCCGTGCTCGAGGCCGACAGCGTCAACTTCTGGCGCGCGATCGGCAACTCGATCATCGTCTCGACCGTGGTCTCCGCATCCGTCGTGCTGTTCTCGACGCTCGCGGGCTTCGCCTTCGCCAAGCTGCGGTTCCGCGGCCGCAACGGCCTGCTCGTGTTCGTCATCGCCACGATGGCCGTGCCGACCCAGCTCGGCGTCGTGCCCCTCTTCATCGCGATGAGCCAGCTGCAGCTCGCCGGCACGCTGTGGGCGGTCATCCTGCCCGCGGTCGTGAGCGCGTTCGGAGTGTTCTGGATGACGCAGTACCTCGCGCAAGCGCTGCCCTACGAGCTCATCGAGGCCGCGCGGGTCGACGGGGCGAGCATGATCCGCACCTTCTGGTCGGTGGCCCTGCCCGCCGCGCGTCCTGCCGCGGCGATGCTTGCGCTCTTCATCTTCATCGCGACGTGGACCAACTTCTTCTGGCCCTTCATCGTGCTCGACCGGCAGAACCCGACCCTGCCCGTGGCGCTCTCGCTGCTGCAGAGCAACTACTTCGTCGACTACTCGGTGGTCATGGCCGGAGTTATCCTGAGCACGATCCCACTGTTGATCTTGTTCGTCGTCGCCGGCCGTCACCTCGTGAGCGGCATCATGCAGGGAGCCATTAAGGGATGACCACCCACACCACCGCGTCGGCATCGACGCACGCTTCGCCGCGCCCGATTCCGGCCGACTTCCGCCTCGGTGTCGCCACCGCCGCCTACCAGATCGAGGGCGCGACCCACCGCGATGGCCGGGCTGACTCGATCTGGGACGCGTTCTGCCGCATCCCCGGCGCCGTCGTCGGCGGCGACAGCGGCGAGCGCGCGTGCGAGCACTACGACCGCTACCGCGACGACGTCGCGCTCATGCGCGAGCTCGGCGTGCAGGTCTACCGCTTCAGCACGTCGTGGGCGCGCGTGCAGCCCGACGGCCGCACGGCGAACGCCACGGGCCTCGACTTCTACAGCCGCCTCGTCGACGACCTGCTCGACGCGGGCATCACCCCGTGGCTGACGCTCTACCACTGGGACCTGCCGCAAGCGCTGCAGGATGCGGGCGGCTGGCCCGCGCGCGACACCGCCCTGCGCTTCGCCGACTACGCGGCCGACGTGCACGCCGTACTGGGCGACCGCGTCACCAACTGGACCTCGCTCAACGAGCCCTGGTGCTCGGCGTTCCTCGGCTATCTCAGCGGAGAGCACGCGCCGGGCATCCAGAACCCGCAAGCGTCGCTCGACGCCGCCCACCACCTGCTGCTCGGGCACGGCCTCGCCACGCAACGGCTGCGCGCGCTCGACCCCGCGCTGAGCCTCGGCATCACGCTCAACATGACCGTGGCCGACCCCGTCGACCCGCAGGATGCGGACGATGTCGACGCCGCGCGGCGCATCGACGCGCAGCACAACCGCCTCTTCCTCGACCCGATCTTCCGCGGCGCCTACCCCGCCGACCTGCTCGCCGACCTGGACGCGCGCGGGCTCCACCTTCCCGTGCTCGATGGCGACCTCGCGACGATCGCGACCCCCATCGACGCGCTGGGCATCAACTACTACCACGGTGATGCGGTGAGCGCCCGCCCGCCCGCCGAGGCG
Source organism: Microcella humidisoli (assembly GCF_024362325.1). Lineage (NCBI taxonomy): Bacteria > Bacillati > Actinomycetota > Actinomycetes > Micrococcales > Microbacteriaceae > Microcella > Microcella humidisoli. Next base: position 1,253,712 of record NZ_CP101497.1, on the reverse strand, counting down.
CCGCTCTCGAGCGCCGCGCCCTCCGAACGCGTCAAGCTGTCGCCCTTCCCCGCCGGCGAGGGCATCTTCACCCACCCGCGCGGCCTGCCCGTCACGGCCATGGAGTGGGAGGTGCAGCCCGAGGGCCTCACGCGACTGCTCGTGCGCATCGACGAGGAGTACGCGCGACCCGCGGGCGTCACCCTCTACGTCACCGAGAACGGTGCGGCCTACACCGACGAGGTCGGCCCCGACGGCTCGGTCGACGATGTCGAGCGCGCCGAGTTCCTGCGCCTGCACCTCGACGCCATCCTCGACGCGATCGAGCAGGGCGTGAACGTCAAGGGCTACTTCTACTGGTCGCTCATGGACAACTTCGAGTGGGCCTGGGGCTACGACAAGCGCTTCGGGCTCGTGCGGGTCGACTACGAGACTCAGGTGCGCACCGTGAAGGCGAGCGGTCGGCTCTACCAGGCGGCGATCGCCGCGCGTAGCGTGCCGCCCACCGCTGACTAGGATTCACCCATGACAGCGGAGGGTGGCAGCACGCGCGTCGCCCCCACGCTCGAGATGGTGGCCGAGCGCGCGGGCGTCTCACGCGCCACGGTCTCGCGCGTCGTCAACGGCTCGCCGCGCGTGAGCGACGACACGATCGCCGCCGTGACCGCTGCGATCGCCGAGCTGCGCTACACCCCGAACCGGGCGGCGCGGTCGCTCGCCAACCGCCGGTCGATGGCGATCGCCCTCGTGATTCCCGAAGACACCACCCGCTTCTTCGGCGACCCCTACTTCGCGGCCATCGTCAAGGGCATCTCGAACGTGCTCGACGACACGGGCTACGTGCTCAACCTGCACCTCGCGAGCACGACGGGTGCGTTCGACAAGACCATCGCCTACCTGCTCGGGGGCAACGTCGACGGCGCCCTCGTCGTCTCGCACCACTCCGATGACCACGTGCTGGCCGAGCTCGGCTCGAGCATCCCCGTCGTCTTCGGCGGTCGGCCGCTCGACCGCGAGACCACAGCGACCTACTTCGTCGACGTCGACAACCCCGAGGCGGCCGCCGACGGCACGCGCTACCTCATCGCCCGGGGCCGCCGCCGCATCGGCACGGTCGCCGGCCCCGACGACATGCCCGCCGGCATCGACCGGCTGGCCGGCTGGCAGACGGCGATGACGGATGCGGGGCTCGCGACCGACGCGATCGCCCGCGGTGACTTCACCCTCGCCGGCGGGGTGCGGGCTGCGCGCGAGCTGCTCGATGCCCACCCCGACCTCGACGCGATCTTCGTCGCGAGCGACCTCATGGCGATGGGCGTCATCACGGTGCTGCGCGAGCGCGGCATCGCCGTGCCCGAGCAGATCGCGGTCATGGGCTTCGACGACTCGCCCGCGGCGCTCGCGAGCGAGATTCCGCTCACGACTGTGCGGCAACCCTCCATCGAGCAGGGTGAGCGCATGGCGCGCGTGCTGCTCGACCTGCTCGAGGGCGTGCCGACCGCCCGCCAGCACCTCATGCCGACCGAGGTCGTCGTGCGCGCGAGCGCCTGAGCCGCCGAGACGCAGCGACGCCGCGACACCGCGCGCGATACCGTGGTGCCATGACCCGAGGCCGCGCCATCTTCTCCGCCGTGCTCGTCGCGCTCGGCGCGCTCGCCTACGGCGCCTCCCCGATCGACATCATCCCCGAGCTGCTGACGGGCCCCCTCGGCCTCGTCGACGACCTCGCCATCTGGGTGGGCGCGGGCGTCGCCATCTGGAAGCTGCTGTCCGGCAGTCAGCCGTCACCCGGCCCAACACCGCCCCCCGAGGAGCAGCCCCGGTGGGAGCAGAAGCGACCCGAGTAGGGTGCCGACCATGTCTCTCACCGTGCACCACGAGCCCGATGCCGAGCGCTACGCCGCCTACGAGGGCGACGAGCTGCAGGGCTGGATCGTCTACGACCGCGTCGGAACGACCGTGCGGCTGCTGCACGCCGAGGTGCCGCCGGTCATGCGCAACAAGGGCGTCGGCGGCGAGGTCGTGCGCGCGATCCTCGACGACCTGAGGCAATCGACGACCGACCGCGTGCAGCCCGTGTGCGGCTTCGTCGTCATGTGGATGCGCCGGCACCCCGAGTACGCCGACCTCACGACGCGCTGAGCGCTACAGGCGGATGACGCCCCGATAGCCGTCGCCAGCATCCGGATCGCCGTCGACCTGGATGACGCCGAGGTCGCCATCGCCGGGGATGGGCGCGGGCGCGGGCAGCGTCGTCTGCCGGTCGAGCTCGATCGAGGCTTCGTGGCGCGTCGGGTTGAAGACCTCGTCGCCGATGCCGACGAGCCCGCCGCCCGAGCCGCCGCGGCGCCCGCCGCCGCTCAGGTCGATCCACCCGGCCCGCTGCGCGATCGCGCCGAGCGCCACCGCCCCCGCCGCGATCAGCAGCCACCCCCACCACTCCATGCGGTCAGTCTATCCCGCTGATTCGGAGCAATCCTCAGTCGCGCAGCGGCAGCACGATCGGGCGGTCGGATGCTCCCAGCCGGTGGATCTGCACGTCGAGCCCGTAGACCCGCCCGACCCGGTCGGCCGTCATGACTTCGGCGGGCGTGCCGACCGCGTCGAGACGACCGTGGTCGAGCAGCGCGATGCGGTCGGCGTAGGCGCCGGCGAGCGAGAGGTCGTGCACGACCACGACGACGGCGCGGTCGGCGGCGGCGAGCGCACGGGCGAGGCGCATGACCTCCTCCTGGTGCCGCAGATCGAGGGCCGCGGTCGGCTCGTCGAGGAAGACGATGGGCGTCGACTGCGCGAGCACGCGCGCGAGCGAGACGCGCGCCTGCTCGCCACCGCTGAGGCTCGTGAACCGGCGGCCGAGCAGATGCCCGATATCGGTGGCCTCGATCGCCTCGCTGACGGCGCGTTCGTCGTCGGCGAGCTCGGCCGTGCGCAGCCAGGGGCTGCGGCCCATCTGCACGATCTCGAGCACGCGGAACGGGAAGCTCACGGTGTTGGCCTGCGACAGCACGGCCCGGCGCTGCGCGAGCTCGAGCGGGCGATACGCCGCCACTGCGCGGCCGAGCAGCTCGACCGCGCCCTCGCTCGCCCGGAGGTCGCCACTGAGCACCGAGAGCAGGGTCGACTTCCCGGCTCCGTTGGGTCCGACGAGGGCGAGCACCTCGCCGGCGCGCACCTCGAGGTCGATGGCGCTGAGGATCTCGCGCTCGTCCCGGCGCACGTGGATGCCGCGCGCGGTGATGACGGCCGCTCCGGCCGCGCTGGTCGACGTCATGCCCACCCCCCACTGCGCCGCCGCTGCCGGTAGAGCAGCCAGAAGAAGAAGGGTCCGCCGACGAGCGAGGTGAGCATGCCGATCGGCAGCTCGGCCCCGCCGACGAGCGTGCGTGTCAGCAGGTCGGCCACAACGAGCAGAGCGCCACCGCCCACCGCGCTCGCGAGGATGAGCCCGCGGTGGGCTGGGCCGATGATCATGCGGATGAGGTGCGGCACGACGAGTCCGACGAAGGCGATGATGCCCGTGAAGGCGACGGCCGCGCCGGTGAGCAGGGCGACGAGCACGATCGAGACGATGCGCAGCCGCTCGACATCGACGCCGAGATGGCGAGCGCTGCGCTCGCCGAGCGCGAGCAGGTCGTAGCGCCGGGCGAGCAGCAGCGCCACGGTGATGCCGACGGCGGCGACCACGGCGACGAGGGCCACCTGATCCCAGCGTGAGCCGCCGAGCGAACCGAGCTGCCAGAACACGATCTGCTCGCGGCTCGCCGTGTCGGCGACGAAGAGCACGAAGGCGATGCCCGCTTGTGCGATCGCGTTGACGGCGATGCCCGTGAGCAGCAGGGTGACGACCTCGGTGCGTCCGCCGGCGCGGGCGACGGCGTAGACCAGCAGGGTTGCGAGCAGCCCGCCGACGAACGCGAAGAGCGCCACCCCCGGGCCGCCGAGTACCGAGGCGCCGATGGTGATCGCGGTCGCAGCGCCGAGGGCGGCGCCCGACGAGACGCCGACAACGCCCGGCTCGGCGAGCGGATTGCCGAACACGGCCTGCATGACCGCGCCGGCGACGGCGAGCGCAGCCCCGACGGCGAGACCCATGAGGATGCGCGGGAACCGCACGACCCACAGCGTCGACTCGACGATGGGGTCGGTCGGCGCCCAGGCGGTGTCGATGCCGATCGCGCGCAGCAGCGAGCCCGCCACCTCGGTGGGCGTGATCGGCAGCTGCCCCGTGACCGCCGACAGCACGACGCCGCCGACGAGGATGCCGGCGAGCAGCAGGACGAGGGCGAGGGCCCGGATGCGCGGACTCACGGAACGCGGTGCAGCCAGTCGTGCGTCGAGAACTTCTCGGCCACGAGCGCGTTCGCACGATCGAGTTCGGCTGCGGTGATGGTGCCCTCGGTGAGGCCGTACTGCGCCCGGAAGGTGCCGACGAGGCGGTCGATGATCTCGTCGCGCGAGAGCCCCGTCTGCGATTTGAGCGGGTCGACGCGCTTGTTGGCGCTCTTGATGCCCTTGTCGCTGAGCTTCTCGCGGCCGATGCGCAGCACTTCGACCATGCGGTCGCCATCCATGTCGTAGGCCATGGTCACGTGGTGCAGCACGGCCCCCGTGCCGAGCCGCTTCTGCGCGGCGCCGCCGATCTTGCCGCTCGGGCTGGCGATGTCGTTGAGGGGCTGGTAGCTGGCCTCGATGCCGAGCCCGCGCAGCGCCGTGATGACCCACTCGTCGAGGAAGGCGTACGACTCGGCGAAGCTCATGCCGTGCACGAGAGCGGCCGGCGCGTACAGCGAGTAGGTGATGGCCGAGGCGGGCTCGATGAACATCGCGCCCCCGCCTGAGATGCGCCGCACGATCTCGAAGCCGTAGCGCTCGGCGTTGTCGAGGTCGACCTCGTTGCGCACGCTCTGGAACGAGCCGATCACGACGGCAGGGGTCGTCCACTCCCAGATGCGCAGGGTGGGGCCGCGGCGGCCGTCGCCGACCTCTTCGGCGAGCACCTGGTCCATGGCCATCTGCTGCAAGGGCGCGAGCGCGGGGCCGCGCAGCAGCTGCCAGTCGTAGTCGGCGAAAGCCGTCGCGCTCGCGAGCGCGCGCCGCACGGTCGTGGCGACCGCCTCGGGGCTGAAGCCCAGCAGCACGGCGCCGTCGGGCAGGGCATCTCGTACCGCGGTCGTCAGGGCGGCGGCGTCGGTGTCGGCGGGCAGGCCGAGCACGGCGGCCTCGATGGCGGGCACGACCTCGTCGGGCTCGACGAAGAAGTCGCCCGCGAGCCGGAACGCGCTGATGCGCCCCTCGGTCACCTCGAGGTCGACGACGACGAGCTTGCCGCCGGGCACCTTGTATTCGCCATGCATGGCCCCAGCCTATTCGGCTGTCGCGAGCGGCCTGGCGGGGTCGGCGGCGTACTGCGACCACGAGCCGGGGTACAGGCGTCCGGGCTCGAAGCCGGCGTGCTCGAGCACCAGCAGGGTGTGGCACGCCGTGACTCCCGAACCGCAGTAGCTGATGACGGGGCGCTCGGCGGCCCCGAGCCCCGTGAGGCGGTCGCGCAGGGTCGCGGTGTCGAGCAGCGTGCCGTCGGCGGCGACGTTGTCGCGGCACGAGAAGCTCTCGGCGCCCGGGATATGACCCGCGCGCGCATCCACCGGCTCGGTCTCGCCGCGGTAGCGGTCGAGCGTGCGGGCATCGAGCACGAGCGCGCTGCCGTCGGCGGCGGCCTGCTGCGTCTCGTCGATCGACGCGAGCGCGGCATCCGGCCACGGGCGTTCGGTGAAGGATGCGGGGCGCACGTCGACCGCGCCGCTCTCGAGGGTCTGCCCCGGGTGGGCGCGCTGCCAGGCGTCGAGCCCGCCGTCGAGTACGGCGGCCTCGTGTCCGAGGGTTCGGAGCATCCAGACCAGGCGCGCGGCGATCACTCCCCCGGCATCGTCGTAGACGACCACCGTGGATCCGTCGCCGATGCCCGACTCGGCCATGCCGCGGGCGAAGAGGTGCGGCTCGGGCAAAGGGTGCCGACCCGCCCCGGGCGAGGGGGCTCCCGCGAGCCACACGTCGAGGTCGACGAACACGGCGCCCGGGAGGTGCCCGTGCGCGTGCGCCTCGGAGCCCGAGCGGCCGTCAAGGTACCAGCGGCTGTCGACGATGACGACGTCGCCGTCTCCGCGGCGGTCGGCAGCGAGCAGCTCGTCGAGCTCGGCGGGGGTGAGGAAGGGCGCGATCATGGCGACCAGCGTAGGGTGCGGGGCATGGATCCGATCGCGCTCGACCTCGACGTCATGGCCGCCTACCTGCTCACGCAGGCGGCCGAGAACCCGCAACGACGCGCATCGCAGCGCATCGATCTCGGGTATCAGCAGCTGCGCATGACGGCGATCGGCTTCGACACCGGCGGCGAGCTGCCCGAGCACACGAACCCGGGTGAAGCCATGCTGCAGGTGCTGCGCGGGCGCATCCGCCTCAGCGACGCCACCCGCACGATCGAGGTCGCGGCGGGCACGGTCGCGCGCATCCCCGACGGCGTGCACAGCGTCGAGGCGCTCGAGCCCAGCGTGATGCTGCTGACCGCGCTGCCCCTGCCGGGCCGCAACGACCACTAGCGCAGCGGGGCGGCCGAGCCCCCACGGGAACCTGGTCGTCGGGAGCCTTCAACGGATGCGGAAGAAAGCGAACCCTGCTCGCAGAGTTCCGAATCCGGTGAAGGACCGCGGGCGGGAACAGGCGCCGGAAGGGGTCTACGTCGCGGCGAACAGCCGATCGTCGAGCCAGGCGATGAGGTCGGCGCGCACGTCGGCCTGGTTGATCTCGTTGAAGACCTCGTGCCGGGCGTCGGGGTAGACGATGAGTTCGACGTCGGTGAGACCCCCGCGACCCAGGTAGGCGTCGGCGAGCTTCTTGGCGCTCTTCTCGCCGCCGAGCGGGTCGTCACTGCCCACCATGATGAGCAAAGGCACGGGCGGCTGCACGCGCTTCGGTCGCCCGAAGAGGCGCAGGCCATCCGCGAGGCCGAACAGCTTCAGAATCTTCGCGTCGGTCGTCAGCGGGTCGTCGACGAAGGCGCGCGCGACGGCGGGGTCGCGGCTGAGCCACTCGGCCCCCGTGTCGCCGAGGTGCTTGTGGCGGGCGTTGAGGTCGCCGCCATTCATGTCGAATGGCGTGCGCAGAGCCGTGCCGGTGAGCACGACCGCGCTCCACGGATGCTCCCCCGCGTTGAGCAGGTTCTGCACCATGAGCGAGCCCCACGAGTGGCCGAGCATGACGAACGGCAGGCCGGGATGCGCGGCCGTCGCCAGAGCAGTGAGGTCGAGCAGGTTCTGCTGCGTGGCGCGCAGGCCGCCCGTTCCCAGCCTGCCGATCTGCGAGAGGTCGCCCTTCCAGTACTCCACGCCCGTCTGGCCGTGGCCGCGGTGGTCATCGGCGTACACCGCGTACCCGGCCGCGACGAGGTCGTGCGCGAGAAGCTCGTAGCGCAGGGCGTGCTCGCCAACGCCGTGCGCGAGTTGCACGACGCCCTTCGGCTTGCCCGGCGTCCACACGTAGTAGTGCACGACGACACCGTGGCTGTCGGTGAAAGTGCGGTGCTGGCGCTCGGCGGTGAACTTCGGCATGAGGGGCCTCCTGCGCACGATCCTAGGCGGGCCGGCGCGCGGGGCGTCGTCGCAGCATCCGCAATTTTCGTTAGCAACGGTAATGAGTTAGGCTAACGAGGTGACGCACCATGAGACCGACCCCGAAGAAGAGCTGCGCGTGCTCATCCAGAAGGTGGCGCGGCGCATCCGGGCCGAACGCGCGGGCGAGGGCATCAGCGACAGCCAGCTCGGCGTGCTCTGGCGGCTCGCGAGCGAGGGCCGCTGCACGCCCGGCGGCCTCGCGACCGGCGAGAAGGTCAGCGCCCCGTCGATGAACCGCACCCTCAACGCGCTCGAGGCGAGCGGCCTCGTGCGTCGTGAGCCGAGCAACGATGACGCGCGGATGGTGTGGGTGACCATCACGCCGGCGGGCGACCACGTCATCGCCGAGACGCGGCGGCTGCGCCAGCAGTGGTTCCATGCCCAGCTCGAGGCGCTCAGCGCCGAGCAGCGCCGCGCGCTCGAGGAGGTGCGGCCGATATTGCGACGACTGGCCGACGCGTGAACACGACCTCATGAACGCCATGTTCCGCTCGCTCGCCGGCGTCAACTACCGCATCTGGTTCGCCGGGGCGCTGATCTCGAACGTCGGCACGTGGATGCAGCGCACGGCGCAAGACTGGTTCGTGCTCACCGAGCTCACCGACAACGACGCCGCCGCCGTCGGCGTGACGATGGCCCTGCAGTTCGGCCCCGCGCTCATCATCGGCCCGCTCGCCGGCATCATCGCCGACCGGATGCCCGGCCGCCGCCTGCTGGCCATCACGCAGATCGCCCAGGCCCTGCTGGCCCTGGCGCTCGGGCTCATCATCGTGCTCGGCATCGCCGAGCTCTGGATGGTCTACCTGCTCGCCCTCGGGCTCGGCATTGCGACGGCCGTCGACGCCCCCGCCCGCCAGACCTTCGTCGGCGAGCTCGTGGGCACGGCCGACCTGCCCAACGCCGTCGCCCTGAACTCGGCCTCGTTCAACACCGCGCGCCTCATCGGCCCCGCCGCCGCCGGCCTGCTCACCGTGCTCGTCGGCGCAGGCTGGGTAATTCTGATCAACGTGCTGACGTTCGCCGCCATGCTCGTCGCTCTCGGGCTGCTGCGGGAGGCGGAGCTGCAACCGATGCAGAAGACCACTCGGGGGCGCGGGCAGCTGCGCGCGGGCTTCCAGTACGTGGCTCGACGAGCCGATCTCGTCGTGGTGTTCACGATGGTCTTCCTCGTCGGCACCTTCGGCTTCAACTTCGCCATCTTCACCGCGACCATGGCGCGCGTCGAGTTCGGGCGCGATGCCGCCGAGTTCGGGCTGCTGTCGTCGATCCTCGCGATCGGCTCGGTCGTCGGCGCCCTCCTCTCGGCGCGGCGCGAACGACCGCGGTTGCGCGTCATCGTGCTCGCGGCGATCGGCTTCGCCGGCTCGATGGTCGTCGCGGCGCTCATGCCCACGATCGAGTTCTTCGCCCTCGCGCTCATCCCCATCGGCTTCTTCGCGCTCACCATGATCACGAGCGCCAACGCCTACGTGCAGACGACGACGCGCGCGAGCATCCGCGGCCGCGTCATGGCGCTCTACCTGACGATCTTCATGGGCGGAACGCCCATCGGCGCACCCCTGCTCGGCCTCGTCGCCAACGAGCTCGGAGCACGCTGGGCCATGGGCGTCGGCGCCCTCGCGGGGCTGCTCGCGGCGGTTGTCGCCGTTCTGTGGATGCGCAGCACGCGCAATCTGCGCATCCGCCGCCACCCGGCCGCCGACCCGTGGTGGCGCCTGCGCGTGCGGTACGACGGCGACGACGTCGAACGCCGCGAGCTCGACCTCGAGACGGCGACGCAGGAGATCGCGATCGTCGAGGCCGAGGCGCGCAAGACCTAGTCGGCGGTGATGTCGTCGGGCGCAGAGTCGGCGGGCGCTGAGTCGGCGGGCGCTGAGTCGACGGGCGCTGAGTCGACGGGCGCAGGGCGGACGGTCGCGGCGCGACTGGCCGCGAGCAGGGCCGTCGCCGAATCGCGGATGCTCTCGAGCTCGCCGATCGTCAGCCCCAGCCGCTCGATCACGCGGCCGGGCACCTGCTCGGCCTGCTGCCGCAGGGCGACGCCGGCCGGTGTCAGCGCGAGGGCGAGCGCCCGCTCATCCGCGGTGTCGCGCGCCCGCGTCACCAGGCCTTGCTGCTCGAGCCGCTTGAGCAGCGGGCTCAGCGTGGCCGGGTCGAGCAGCAGGCGCTCGCCGAGGTCTTTCACGCGCAGCGGGCTCGACTCCCACAGCGCGAGCATCACGAGGTATTGCGGGTGGGTGAGCCCGAGCGGCTCGAGGATGGGCTTGTAGAGGGCGACGATGCTGCGGCTCGCGGCGACGACCGCGAAGCACACCTGGCGGTCGAGGGCGAGCAGGTCGGTCATGCCGCCAGAATACCGGGCGTACAATTGATTCGTGCGCAAAGTAAATCCGCTCAACCCCTTCAACGGCTCCCAGGGGTTCTTCGGCGCGCTCGGGCGCGCGCTGTGGACGGTCACTGGCCCCGCGGCCGTCGGCATCGGGCGGCCGGAGCAGCCGTACGTCGCCCCCGCCGACCCGCGCTGCCCGCTGTGCGGCGCGGCCATGGCCGAGCACACGATCGAGCGCGGCGCGGGCACGACCCCGACCCGCTTGCACTGCCCGCCGGCCGCGGCCTGACGCGGCCGCATCCGGAAGCCTGCCGTCAGCTCTCGCGCGTGATCTCGACCGTGACGAAGAGCTTCGAGCTCGACGGCCCGGCGTAGACGCCGCGCAGGGGCGGCACGTCGCGGTAGTCGCGACCGCGGCCGACGATGACGTGACGGTCGCGGATCTCGAGCATGTTGGTGGGGTCGAAGCCCTGCCACTCGCCATCGAACCACTCGACCCAGGCGTGCGACTCGCCCGCGATCGTCTCGCCGATCTGCGGGTCGCGCGACGGGTGCAGGTAGCCGCTGACGTAGCGCGCGGGGATGCCGATCGAGCGCAGCGCGCCGAGCGCGAGGTGCGTGATGTCTTGGCACACGCCCTTCTTGTGCGCCCAGGCCTCGGCGGCCGTCGTGTGCACGCCCGTGATGCCCGACATGTACTGCACCTCGTCGTAGATCCACGCGCAGATCTCGCGCGCGGCGGCCTCGGGGTCGGCGGCAGCAGCGGCGAACTCGCGCGCCCGCTCGGCGACCTCGTCGGGCGGTGCCGTGAGCTTCGTCTGCACGGTGTTCTCGACCGAGCCGACCGTCTTCTCGACGGCGATCGCGAGCTCGGCCCAGCTGATCGAGCCGTCTTGCGACCCGCGCGGGCGCAGCTCGACGAGGCTGTCGGCCGTGAGCGACAGCTCGTGGTGCTGGTCGAGCTGCTCGAAGGCCGCGACGCGCGTGCCGAAGTAGTCGACGTAGTGGTGCTGCGACGACGTCGGGCTGATGGCGAGGTGCGAGTGCAGCACGACCTGGCCGTCCGAACTCGCGGGCAGCATGCGGGCCTCGTTGTACGACGCGGTGACGTTGCCCTTGTAGTGGTAGCCGGTGACGTGCCGGATTCTCAACCGGTTCATGTCTTCTCCGCCACCCAGCTCGGCGCCGCATTGGTGGGGAAGTAGCGCTGGCGCACGGCCTCGCTCGTCGCGCTCGTCGCGAGCTGCACGGCATCCATGTGCCGCTGCAGGTCGTCGAGGATGTCGGCGATGGGCCGGTACTCGAGCTCGCTGCGGATCTGCCCGAGCTGCCGCAGCGCCTGATCGCCGATGCCGGCGCGCTCCCAGCCGCGCGGCTCGATGTCGCGCAGGCTCTGCTCGGCGCGCGTCACCGCGAAGAGGATCGAGCGCGGGAAGAGTCGGTCGAGCAGGAGGAACTCGGCGGCGTTCTTGGCGCTCGGCACGCCGCGGTAGGTGCGCAGGTAGGCCTCGTAGGCGCCGACGCTGCGCAGGATCGTCGTCCACGAGGGGCCGGAGGCCTCGGTGAGCGAGCGCGTCGCGAGCAGGCGGGCCGTCATGTCGGCCCGCTCGAGCGAGCGGCCGAGCGTGAAGAACGAGTAGGCCTCGTCGCGGCTCGTCGCCGATTCGACGATGCCCACGGCGAGCGCCGAGCGCTCGCGCACCCAGCCGAAGAACTCGTGCACCTTCTCGGGGGCGACCTTGCGCGGCATGCGTGCGCGCGTGGTGTTGAGCACCTCCCACAGCTCGGTGCTCACGACCTCGCGCGCGCGGCGGGCGTTCTCGCGCGCCGCGCCGAGCGAGTACGCGATCGAGGCGGGATGCGAGCGGTCGACCGCGAGGATCGCGAGCACATCGGCGCGCGTGAGGGCGTGGTCGGGATCGACGTCGCTGCCCATGACGCTCAGCAGCGACCGGCACGCGGTGTCCTCATCGATCCACGGGTCTTCGAGCAGCAGCTGCAGGTGCACATCGAGGATGCGCGCCGTTCCATCGCTGCGCTCGACGTAGCGCCCGATCCAGAACAGGCTCTCGGCGATCCGGCTCAGCATCACTCGACCCCCCTCGAGACTGCGGGAGCGCCATTGCCCTGCGCGGTGTGACTCTGCTGTTGTTGCTCCGACTGCGCCCGGCGCGGGTCGTCCTGCGGATTGTGGTCGATGACGTGCGCCGCGGCATCCGTGATGATCGGGATCGACTGCGTGACGGTGGCCTGCTCGGCGACGATGCCCTGCACATCGTGACTGTCGGCGACCATGGGCAGCTGGCCCACGACCCACGTGTCTTTCGAGCCGCCGCCCTGGCTCGAGTTGACGACGAGCTGCCCCTCGGGCAGCGCGACGCGCGTGAGCCCGCCCGGCAGCACCCACACCTCGCGGCCGTCGTTGACGGCGAAGGGCCGCAGGTCGGCGTGGCGCGGGCGCATGCCGTCATCGACGAGCGTGGGGATGGTCGAGAGCTGCACGACCGGCTGCGCGATCCACCCGCGCGGGTCTTCCTGCAGGCGCATCCGCAGCTCATCGAGTTCGGCGGCACTCGCGGCCGGACCGACGACGAGGCCCTTGCCGCCCGAGCCGTCGACGGGCTTGACCACGAGCTCGTGCAGGCGGTCGAGCACCTCTTCGAGCGAGTCGGGGTCTTCGAGCCGCCAGGTGTCGACGTTGGGGATGATCGGGTCTTCGTTGAGGAAGTAGCGCGCGAGGTCGGGCAGGTAGGTGTAGACGAGCTTGTCGTCGGCGACGCCGTTGCCGACCGCATTGGTGATCGTCACGTTGCCGAGCCGCGCCGCGAGCATGAGGCCGGGCGTGCCGAGCATCGAGTCGGCACGGAACGTCAGCGGATCGAGGAACTCGTCGTCGACGCGGCGGTAGATGACATCGACGCGCTGCGGTCCGGCGGTCGTGCGCATGAAGACGCGCCCGCCCGAGCAGTAGAGGTCGCGGCCCTCGACGAGCTCGACGCCCATGAGCCGCGCGAGCAGGGTGTGCTCGAAGTAGGCCGAGTTGTAGACGCCGGGTGTGAGCACGACGACGGTCGGGTCGTCGACGCCCGAGGGGGCGGATGCGCGCAGCGCGTCGAGCAGCCGCGTCGGGTAGTCGCCCACGGGGCGCACGCGCATCGACACGAAGAGCTCGGGCAGCGTCTGCGCCATGACCCGACGGTTCGAGATGACGTAGCTCACGCCGCTCGGCACCCGCACGTTGTCCTCGAGCACGCGCCAGGTGCCGTGCTCGTCGCGGATGAGGTCGATGCCCGACACCTGGATGCGCACGCCGTTGGCGCTCTCGATGCCCGCCGCCGAGCGGTGGTAGTGGCTCGAGCTCGACACGAGCCGCGCGGGGATCACGCCGTCGGCGATGCAGCGCTGCGGTCCGTAGATGTCGGTGAGGAAGGCCTCGAGCACGCGCACGCGCTGAGCGACTCCGGCCTCGAGGTGGCTCCACTCGACGCGTTCGATGACGCGCGGCACCGCATCCAGCGGAAACGGCCGTTCTTCGCCGGCGAAGTCGAAGGTGACGCCTTGCGCGAGGTAGCTCGAGGCGAGCGCTTCGGTGCGGCCGCGCAGCTCGTCTTGCGACATCTGCGCGAGGGCCGCGTGGATCTGCCGGTAGGGCAGGCGCACCTGGCTGTCGGGCGTGAACATCTCGTCGAAGGCGACGGCCGAGCCCGACCGGGCGGCTGTCGCCGTGTACCCGTCGAAGAGGTCGGCCATGACGCGAGCCTAGTCGCGGCGTGTTGCGGCGATGTTTCGGTGGATGCGCGCCGCACCCGAGCCGCCGGCGGGCGCCTACCCTGCCATCGCGTCGAGGCCTGCCCCCGAGAGCGCGATCGCGCTCCACGACACCGGTGGCAGGTCGATCAGCAGGCGTCCGGCATCGAGCCGCGCCGAGGCGTTCGGAGCGAGAGAGACCCGGTCGGGATTCTCGAGGGTGTTCGCCGCGGTGGGGTCGGGGTCGCTCAGCGTCAGCGCTTCCACGATCCGCATCGCGGGCACGCGTTCGAGATCGATCGAGACTGTCCGCGACTCGGTGAGGTGCCGGTTGACGAGGAACACCGCCGCCTCGAGCGCCGGTGCGTCGTAGGTGACCACGGCGTCGACGTACGGAACCTCGTTCCACTCGGCCGTGGCGTAGCTGTCGGTGGTGATCGAGGCGCGCAGCACCTCCCCGCTCGCCAGTCTGCTCGTCGTCGCGAAGGGGAAGAAGATGGTCTGCCGCCACGCTGCGCCACCCGGTTGCGTCATGATCGGCGCGATGACGTTGACCAGTTGCGCCATGCTCGCGGATCGGACTCGGTCGCTGTGGCGCAGCAGGGTGATGAGCAGGCTGCCGACGACGACGGCGTCGGCCACCGAGTAGACGTCTTCGAGCAGTCGCGGTGCGATCGTCCAGGGCTCGCGATCGCGTTCGCGCTCGACATGCTGGTCGTAGTACCAGACGTTCCACTCGTCGAACGAGATCATGATCGTCTTGGTCTGACGGAGCGTGTGCTTGACGTGGTCGGCCGTGGCCACGACCGTCTCGATGACGTGCTCCATGTCGAGCGACGACGCGAGAAAGGCGGCGAGGTCGCCATCGCGCTCCTGATAGTAGGCATGGCACGAGATGGCGTCGACGTGCTCGTAGGTGCGCTCGAGCACGGTGCGCTCCCACGCGCCGAAGGTGCTCATAGCAGAGCCCGAACTGCCGCATGCGACCAGTTCGATCGAGGGGTCGGCCATCTTCATCGCGGCGGCCGTGCGTGCCGCGAGGGTGCCGTAGTCGTCCGCCGACATGGCACCGAGCTGCCAGGACCCATCCATCTCGTTGCCGAGGCACCACATCCGCACGTCGTGCGGTTCGGGGGCACCGTTGCTGACCCGCCAGTCAGACAGCCGCGTGCCGGCCGGGTGGTTCACGTACTCGAGCAGCTCCACTGCCTCGAGCACCCCCCGCGTTCCGAGGTTCACGGCGAGCATGAGCTCGGCGTCGACGAGCCGGCACCAGCCCGCGAACTCGTCGACACCGATCTGGTTCGTCTCGACGCTGCGCCACGCGAGGTCGCGGCGAGCAGGCCGCTCATCACGCGGCCCCACACCGTCCTCCCAGCGGTAGCCCGAGACGAAGTTGCCCCCCGGGTAGCGGATCGTCGAAACCCCGAGCTCGCGCACGAGCTCGATGACGTCGCGACGGAAGCCGTGGTCGTCGGCCGACGGGTGCCCGGGTTCGTACAGGCCGTCGTAGACGCAGCGCCCCATGTGCTCGACGAACGATCCGAACGTGCGCCGACTCACCGGCGCGACGACGTCGCGAGGGTCGATGGAGATGTTCGTGATGGTCAGGGCCCTACTCCCCTCAGTCGCCGTGCAGCACGGCACGGTGGTTCGCGCAGCGGTCAGTGAGCCGTCGCCGCGTCGCGGGCCAGGTCGGCCTCGAAGCGTTCGACGTCGTCACGGTGGCACAGCTCTGTCGCCTCGGTCGTGGCCGTCGCGGCACCGGCCGCGACACCAGCGCGGAACGCGGTGGCGAGATCGCGCCCCTGGGCCAACCGCAGCACCATCGCCCCCACGAAGCTGTCTCCGGCGCCGACCGTCGATCGCACGGTGATGGGCGGCGAGGCCAGGCGGGTCGCACCCTCCGCCGTCACCAGCACAGCACCGTCACCCCCGAGGGTGAGCGCGACGATCTCGACCGTGCCGCGGCCGACGAGCTCACGGGCCGCGTCGATCTTCTCGTCGATCGAGAGCACCGTCGCGCCGACCAGCTCACCGAGCTCGCGGCCCGATGGCTTCACGAGGTAGACGCCCTCCTCGACAGCGAGGGCGAGCGCCGCGCCCGAGGCGTCGAGCACGCACCGCACCCCGAGCTCGCGGGCGCGACGCGCGACGCGCGCGTAGAAGTCATCGGGCATCTCTGGGGCGAGCGAACCGCTGGGCACGACGTAGCCGCCGAGGTGCATCGCCGCCTCGGTGGCGCGCAGGCACTGCTTCCACTCGGTGTCGGCGAGGCTCGGACCCTGCAGCACGAAGCGGTACTGCTTGCCGGTCGAGGTCTCGTCGATCGTGATGTTCTCGCGCGTCGCGCCGGCGATCGCGATCGCCCGCCCGATGAGCCCTTCCGCCTCGAGCAGCTGACGATAGGCCTGGCCCGTGGCCCCGCCGACCGCGTAGATGGCGGTGGAGTGCCCGCCGAGCCGCTCGATCACGCGGCTGACGTTCACGCCCCCGCCGCCCGCATTCACCCGACTCGGGCCGCAGCGCATCTTGTGCTCGGCGACGAGGGTCTCGGTGGACGTGCTGACGTCGAGCGCCGGGTTGACGGTGAGCGTGACGATCGAGGCCGGTCGAGCCGCCGAACCCGCGGCCGGTTCTGCACTGAGGTGAGCCATGCGCTCAGGCTAGTGACGAGCGCCAGCGAACGCGGCGGCGTAGGCGGCGCGCACCTGAGGCTGAACGGGATGCTCGACCGCCGCATGCAGCTCGAGCGGCCATTCCGTGCTGTGGCCGAGCAGCTCGGCCGCCTGGCGTGCGGCGCCGCGCGCGACGTACTCCCCCGGCTCGGGCACGACGACCGGCAGGCCGAGCACGGCCGCGGCGATCGCGGGCACCGCCCGCGACCGCGCCGCGCCGCCGACGAGCAGCAGGCGCCGGGGCTGCAGGCCGTGGCGCGCGATGGCGTCGAGTCCGTCGGCGAGGCCGCACAGCATCCCCTCGATCGCAGCGCGGGCCAGGTTCTCGCGCGTGGTGGAAGCGAGAGTCAGGCCGCTCAGCGTCGCGGTCGCGTCGGGAAGGTTGGGCGTTCGCTCGCCCTCGAAGTAGGGCAGCAGCACGACGCCGCCCGCACCGGGCTCGGCCGCGAGGGCGAGGTCGGCGAGGCCGTCGTGGTCGACGCCGAGCAGCGCGGCCACGGCGTCGAGCACGCGCGCGGCGTTGAGCGTGGCGACGAGCGGCAGGAAGGCGCCCGCGGCGTCGGCGAAGCCGGCGACGGCGCCCGAGTCGTCGACGACGGGTTCGGGGCTCACGGCGAACACGGTTCCGCTCGTGCCGATCGAGATGACGACGTCGCCCGCGCCAGCACCGAGGCCGAGCGCCGCGGCGGCGTTGTCGCCCGCGCCCGGGCCGACGAGCACGCCCGCGCGCGATCCCCGCAATTCAGGAGTCTCGGCGTCGACCGTCGTCGACACGCCGGGCTCGAGCACGCGCGGCAGCACGACCGGGGCCGGGTCTCCTGAATTGTGGAGACCGGTCGATGCGGGCGTGGATGCTCGGCTCGGGTCGGCTTCGCGCGCCGGGCGCCCGAGCGCGAGGGCGAACAGGTCGAGGTCGTAGGCGTTCGTCGCGGGCGACCAGTAGCCCGTGCCGCTCGCGTCGGAGCGGTCGGTGACGAGCTCCTCCAGCCGCGGACCGAGCGCGCTCTCGCCGACGGGACCGTAGCCGCGCAGTCGCCACGTGAGCCAGTCGTGCGGCAGGGCGACGGCCGCGATGCTCGGCACGAGCTCGGGCTCGTGGTCGCGCATCCACCGCAGTTTCGTCACCGTGAACGAGGCGACGGGCACCGACCCGGTGCGGCGCGCGTAGTCGGCCGCCCCCACCTCAGCGATGAGGTCGGCGGCAGCGGCGGCTGAGCGGGTGTCGTTCCAGAGCAGGGCGTCGCGCACGACGCGGCCCTCGGCGTCGAGCGCGACGAGCCCGTGCTGCTGGCCGCCGACCGCGATCGCGGCGACGTCGGCGAGCCCGCCGGCCTGCTCGACCGCGGCGACGAACGCGGCCCACCACGCCGCGGGGTCGACCGCCGTGCCCTCGGGATGCGGCGCGCGCCCTTCGCGCACGGTCGCCCCCGTCGCGGCATCGACGATCACGACCTTGCAGCTCTGCGTCGAGGTGTCGACGCCGGCGACGAGGGTCATCGCGAGCGTCACGGCTAGCGGGCGCCCATCAGGTGCTCGGTGGCGAGCTGCTGCAGGTGCACGAAGCCGAAGCCCTTGCCGTTGAAGTAGGCGCTCGAATCGAAGGTCTCGTACGCGGTGGGGTCGGCGAGCAGGTCGTCGACCGTCTCGCCCGCGCCGAGCGTGGGCTGCGCGAGCTCGTCGACGCGGGCCGCGGCGAGCGCCGCCTGCACCTCGGGGTCGGCGCGGAACGCCGCGGCGCGCTCCTTGAGCAGCAGGTAGGTGCGCATGTTGGCGGCGGCCGAGGCCCACACGCCGTTCTCGTCTTCGGTGCGCGAGGGCTTGTAGTCGAAGTGGCGCGGGCCGTCGTACGCACGACCGCCGCCGGGGGCGCCGTTCTCGAGCAGGTCGACGAGCGAGAAGGCGTTGTGCAGGTCGCCGTGGCCGAAGACGAGGTCTTGGTCGTACTTGATGCCGCGCTGGCCGTTGAGGTCGATGTGGAAGAGCTTGCCGGCCTCGAGCGCCTGCGCGATGCCGGCCGTGAAGTTGAGGCCCGCCATCTGCTCGTGCCCGACCTCGGGGTTGAGGCCGACGAGCTCGGGGTGCTCGAGCGTCTCGATGAAGGCCATGGCGTGGCCGAGGGTCGGCAGCAGGATGTCGCCGCGCGGCTCGTTGGGCTTGGGCTCGATCGCGAAGCGGATTCCGTAGCCCTTGTCGGTGACGTACTGCGTCAAGATGTTGACGGCTTCGCGGTAGCGCGCGATCGCCGAGCGCACGTCTTTCGCGGCGTCGTACTCAGCGCCCTCGCGGCCGCCCCACATGACGAAGGTGTGTGCACCGAGCTCAGCGGCGAGGTCGAGGTTGCGCAGCACCTTGCGCAGCGCGAAGCGGCGCACGGCGCGGTCGTTCGAGGTGAAGCCGCCGTCTTTGAAGACGGGTGCGCTGAACAGGTTGGTCGTGATCATGGGCACCTTGAGGCCCGTGGATGCTGACGCAGCGATGAGCCGATCGATCTGGGTGCGCCGCTCGGCGTCGGTGGAGCCGAACGCGAACAGGTCGTCGTCGTGCAGCGTGAGGCCGTAGGCGCCGAGCTCGGTGAGCTTCTCGACGACGTGCACGACGTCGAGGGGCGCGCGGGTCGGCCCGCCGAAGGGGTCGGCACCGTTGTAGCCGACGGTCCAGAGCCCGAAGGTGAAGTGGTCGGCGGGGGTCGGCGTCGTTGCCATGGTGTCTCCTCGGTGCGGGGGTCATCCCAATTTGTTGGTTTGCACAACCTATCACGATGGCGCGCGGGGGGCCAGACTGGAGACATGCCGAACGCGAGAACCACGCCTCTCGACGCCAACGCCGTGCGCCGCCGCAACCTCTCGTCAGTGCTCGACCTCGTGCACCGCCGCCGGGGTGTCACCCGCGCCGATCTGACGCGCGCCCTGGGCCTCAACCGCTCGACCATCGGCGATCTCGTGGGCGTGCTCGTCGCCCACGGCTGGGTCGACGAGCGTGACGACGCCCGCCGATCGGGCGTCGGCCGCCCGAGCCCCCTCGTGGTCACCCGGTCGCGGTGGCTCGTGGCCGCCATCAATCCCGAGCTCGACGTCATCGACATCGCCCTCGTCTCGCTCGGCGGCGAGATCGTCGAGCGTCGGCGCACGCCCGCCGATCGTCCGAGCGCCGACGAGGTCGTGGCCGTCGCGGCGCGCGTCGTCGCCGAGCTCGCGGCCGCGCATCCTGACGCCCGGGTCCTCGCCGTCGGCGTCGCCGTTCCCGGCCTCGTTCGACGCGGCGACGGCTGCGTGCGCCTCGCCCCGCGCCTCGGCTGGCGCGACGAGCCGCTCGCGAGCGCCCTCAGTTCTGCGCTCGGCATGCCCGTCGCCGTCGCCAACGATGCGCACCTCGGCAGCCGTGCCGAGCTGACCTTCGGGGCCGGCCAGGGCGCCGCCTCGGTGCTCTACCTCAACGGCGGCGCGAGCGGCATCGGTGGCGGTCTCGTCATCGGCGGACGGCCCGTCGAAGGCGCTGCGGGCTACGCGGGCGAGATCGGGCACGTCTCGGTCGACCCGCACGGCATCGCGTGCGCGTGCGGTGCCCACGGCTGCCTCGAAGCGCTCGTGCGGCGCGGCACGCTCACGGCCGCCGTCGGGCTGACGCAGGCCGACGACGACGAGCTGGATGCCGCGCTGCAGCGGGCGGTCGCCGCCGAAGCGGCCGACGGTCCCGTGCGCACGGTCGTGCGCGAGCAGCTCGGCTGGCTCGCGATCGCCCTGCGCAGCGCCGTGAACCTGCTCAACCCCGAGCGCATCGTGCTCGGCGGGTACCTCGCGGCCCTGTGGGCGGCGGCGGGAGACGACCTGCGGCAGTCGGTGCTCGCTGACGCGCTCTCGGTGACCGCGACCGACGTGCGCATCGAGGTCGCCGCACTCGGGGCTCAGCGCCTGCTCATGGGAGCGGCCGAGCTGGCGTGGGACGGCATCATCGCCGATCCGACCGACGTTCCGCTCGATTCGACAGTCTCGACCACGGCGTCGTAAGTTTCGGCGCTAGATTCGCTTCATGATCATGACTGGAGCCGCCGAGCAGGGCGAGCGCGTGCGGCTCGCCGACGTCGCCCATGAGGCGGGCGTCTCGCTCGCCACGATCTCGAAGGTGCTCAACGGCAAGCCCGACGTCGCCCCCGACACGCGCCAGCGCGTCGAGGCGCTGCTCGCCGAGCGCGGGTACCGCCGGCGCTCGGCCTCCTCGTCAGCGCAGCCCGAGCTCATCGAGCTCGTCTTCCACGAACTCGACCGAATCTGGTCGATGGAGCTCATCGACGGCGTCGAGAGCATCGCGAAAGAACACGGGCTGAGTGTCGTGCTGACGGTGACGGGCGACCGGCACTCCCCCGGCATCGAGTGGCTCGACGGGGTGCTCCGGCGCCGACCGGCGGGCGTGATCCTCGTCTTCTCCGAGCTCGCGCCGGCGCTGCGCGAGCGCCTGCGGTCGCGCGCCATCCCCTTCGTCATCGTCGACCCGGCTGGCGACCCCTCGCCCGACGTTCCCTCGGTGGGCTCGGCGAACTGGTCGGGCGGGCTCGCCGCGACCCGGCACCTCATCGAGCTCGGCCACCGGCGCATCGCCGCCATCACGGGCCCGGACGACATGATGTGCTCGCTCGCCCGGCTCGACGGCTTCCGCTCGGCGATGAACTCGGTCGGCCTGCCGATCGACCCGAGCTTCGAGCGCTTCGGCGACTTCCACGTCGAGGGCGGGCGGCGCATCGCGCACGAGCTGCTCTCGCGCCCCGACCGGCCGACGGCGATCTTCGCGGGCAGCGACCTGCAGGCCCTCGGCACACTCGAAGCGGCCCGCGCACTCGGCCTGCGGGTTCCCGACGACCTGTCGATCGTCGGCTACGACGACATCCCCCTGTGCCGCTGGGTCAGCCCGCGGCTCACCACGGTTCACCAGCCGCTGCGGCAGATGGGCGTCGAAGCGGCGCGCCTCGTGCTCGCGATGGGCGCTGGCGACGCCGACGGATCCGGTCCCGCCGCGCGCATGGATCTCGCGACGAGCCTCGTCGTGCGCGACAGCTCGGGACCGCCGCCGGCCGCCTAGCGCGCCGGGCCGAGCACGAGCTGCGACCGACCCGTCGCGAGCGCGAGCCCCCGCGTCTCGCCGTCGACGTGCAGCGCGTAGTCGCCCGCGAAGCCCTCGATGACGACCGCCCCGTCGGCGTCGGTCACGAGCGCAGTCTCGGGCATCCACCACTCGTCTCTCAGGAGGGAGTGCAGCGCGTCGTAGGAGGGCTTGCGCGTGCCATCGGCGCGCAGCAGCCCCACGGGCGCACCGAGCCAGGCGCCTCGATCGGTGAGGCCCCAGTAGGTGATCGACGCGACGGCGGGATGCCCGACGAGCAGGCGGTAGTGCTCGACGATCTCGCGCGCCTGACGCTCCTCCCCCTCGGGCGTGGAGGGCCACGACGCCGGCCGGTAGTCGTTGAGGTCGACGATGTCGCGCGGCATGAGGTCGCCCGACACGATCGTCGTCTCGGTGAAGTGCAGCGGCAGCCCGAACTGCGCGAACCGGTCGGCGATGTCGACGAGCTCCTCGCCGCGGAAGCCCTGGTGCATGTGGGTCTGCACGCCGATGGCGTCGAGCGTCACGCCGGCGCTCAGCACCTCGTCGATCAGCCGGACGTAGTCGGCCGAGAGGTCGAAGTCGTTGATGAGCAGTCGCGCTGCGGGGTCGCACGCGCGGGCCTCGTCCATGACGCTGCGCACGAGCTGCACCCGCCCGCGCTCGCGGCAGAGTCGGCTCACGGCGTTCGGCACCCCGTCGGGCTCGTTCGTGAAGTCGGGCATGATGACGACCTCGTTGATGACGTCCCACTCGTCGACGAGGCCTGCGAAGTCGGTGGTCTCGCGGCGCACGCGCGCGAGCACGCGGCGCTCGACCTCCTCGGTCGGCAGGGCATCGAGCCACGCGGCCTTCACGGTGTGCCACACGAGCGGGTGGCCCTTGACGCGCACGCCTCGCTCGCGCAGCCAACGCGCGGTCTGCCGCATCGCCTCGGTGCGCGGATGCCCGGGCTGCGGCTCGAAGTCGCCCCAGTAGAACGGCAGCACCCCGAGGCCGAACAGTGCGAGCCAGTCGTCGGCGAGCGCGGCATCCTGCGGCGCACGACCGTTGGCGTGCTCGACGAGATCGAAGGCGATGCACCCGAATTCGAAACGGTGGCGCTGCTGCTCGACCTGCACCGCGCGCCCGGCGAGGGGTGCGCCGTCGTCACCGACCACCGTGACCCGGGCGCGTCCCCGACGGTGCGCGAGCGGATCGGTGGTCACGGGCCGAGCACGACCTGGAACCGCGGGTGCAGTGCCCGGTCGGCCCCGACGGCGCGCGCCTCACCCGTCACCACGACGGTCGTCGTGAGCGGGATATCGGCGCTCGAGCGGCCGAATCCGAGCACGATGTCACCCGGCTCGACGATGCGCTGGCCGTCGCGCCCGGTGAAGCTCGTGAGGGCGATCGGCACCGCCACCGCCACGCGTGCGCTCGAGCCCGCGGGCACAGTCACCCGCTGGAAGCCGATGAGCCGCTGCACGGGGCGCACGATCGACGCGGTGGGGTCGTGCAGGTAGAGCTGCACGACGTCGGTGAGCTCGCGGTCGCTCGGGTTGACGAGCCGCATCGAGAGCATGACCTCGCCGTCGACCGCTGTCTCGCGGTCGGGGCTCTCGAGATCGGTCCAGACGAGCTCGCCGTAGCCGAGACCGTGCCCGAAGGGGTAGGCCGCCGTCGGGTCGATGTTCGACACGTCGGTCGCGCGGGCGAGCGGCGCGGCGAGGTACGTCGACGGCTGCACGCCGGGGTGGGCCGGGATGCTCACGGGCAGTCGCCCCGTCGGCGCGACCCGCCCGCTCAGCACGCCGGCGATCGCCGCCGCACCCTCCTCACCGGGGAAGAAGGCCTGCACGATCGCCGCGGCCCGCTGCGGAGCCGAGCCGAGCGCGTACGGCCGCCCGGTGAGCAGGACGACGACGACGGGCGTGCCCGTGTCGAGCAGCGCGTCAAGCAGCTGCTGCTGGGCGCCGGGCAGCGAGAGGTCGGGAGCGTCGCAGCCCTCACCGCTCGTGCCGCGGCCGAAGAGCCCCGCGCGGTCGCCGAGCACGACGATGGCGACGTCGGCCGTGCGCGCGGCATCCACCGCGGCGGCGATGCCGTCGAGCTCACCGTCGTCGACGCCCGTGCCGCGCTCGCGCACGATGTCGGCTCGGGGGAATTCGGCCCGCAGGGCCTCGCTCACGGTGGCGATCTCGATTCCCATCGCGACGCCCTCGTGCTGCGAGACGACGTGGGTGGGGAACGAGTAGCAGCCGAGCATCGCGTAGGGGTCGTCGGCGTTGGGGCCGATGATCGCGATGCGCGGGGGCGCGGCGAGCGGCAGCACGCCCGTGTTGCGCACGAGCACCACCGAGCGCTCGGCGAGCTCGCGCGCGAGCGCACGGTTGGCCGGCGAATCGAGGTCGACCGCGCCGCGCACCGCCTCGAGGTGATCGGCGTCGCGCCCGACGAGGGCCGCGGGCACGGGGCTGTAGTCGGCATCGAGCAAGCCGAGTTCGAGCTTCTGCAGCAGCACACGGCGCAGCGCCTGGTCGATGAGGGCCTCGGCGACGACGCCCTGCTCGACGGCGGCCCGCAGCGGCTCGCCGAAGGTCTTGACGGTCGGCAGTTCGACATCGATACCGGCCTCGATCGCGGCACCCGCCGCCTCGGCCCAGGTGTCGGCCGTGCCGTGCAGCAGCCGCAGGAAGGCGATGGCGAAGTAGTCGGCGACGACGGTGCCCGAGAAGCCCCACTGCTCGCGCAGCAGCTCGGTCAGCAGCCAGCGGTCGGCCGCGCTCGGCACGCCGTCGAGGTCGCTGTACGAGTTCATGACGCTGCGCGCCCCGCCCTCGCGCACGGCCATCTCGAAGGGCGGCAGCAGCACGTCGGCGAGCTCGCGCGGCCCGACGGAGACGGGCGCGAGATTGCGACCGGCGCGCGACGCGGAGTAGCCGACGAAGTGCTTGAGCGTTGCGACGATGCCGGCCGACTCGAGGCCGCGCACGTACGCGGTGCCGACCGTGCCGACGAGGTACGGATCCTCGCCGATGGTCTCTTCCACGCGCCCCCAGCGGGCGTCGCGCACGACGTCAAGCACGGGGGCGAGGCCCTGATGGATGCCGACCGAACGCATGTCATCGCCGATCCGGCGGGCCATGCGCTCGACGAGCTCGGGGTCGAAGCTCGCGCCCCAGCTCAGCGGCACCGGGTAGGCCGTCGCTCCCCAGGCCGCGAAACCCGCGAGGCACTCCTCGTGGGCCATGGCAGGGATGCCGAAGCGGCTGCGGTCGACGATCCGGCGCTGGGTGCTCGCGAGGGAGAGCGCCGCGACACCCGCGTCGACGGGGGCCGTGCCGAAGGGCCGGGTCAGCTGGCCGAGGCCGTGCTCGAGCAGGGCATCCAGATCGACGGCGTCGTCCATCTCGTGCTGGTGCGGCGCGACGTCGCCGCCGCCCGTGTCGGCGCCGACCCACACGCCGTAGAGCTGGGCGATCTTCTCGGGCACGGTCATGGCGACCACGAGGGAGTCGACGCGCTGCTCGGGAGACAGCGAGCGATCGTGCCAGGGCGCGGCGGCACCGACGGCGGTGTGCGAGGTGTGCACGGTCATCCCTTCACGGCTCCCGTCAGTCCGCCGACGATGCGCTTCTCGGCCGCGAGGAAGAACGCGAGCGCGGGCAGCATCGAGAGCGAGGTGTAGGCGAGCACGGCGCCGGTGTCGGCCGAGTACTGGGTCGAGAACTGCTGCACGCCGAGCGGCAGCGTCCAGAGGTCTTGCGGCATGCCGCCCGCGGCGAGCACGAGCAGCGGCAGCAGGTAGGCGTTCCAGCTGCCGATGAAGGCGAGCACGCCGACGGTGACGAGCCCGGGAGTCGACAGCGGCAGCAGGATGCGCCAGAAGAAGCCGACGCGCGTCGCGCCGTCGATCACCGCGGCCTCTTCGAGCTCGGCCGGGATCGCGCGCAGGAACGGGACGAGGATGATGATCGTCGTCGGCAGCGCGAACGCGACCTGCGGGATGATCAGGCCGAGGAACGAGCCCTGCAGCCCGATGTCGCGCAGCAGCACCGTGAGCGGGAGGGCCGCCACCGTGAGCGGGAACATGAGGCCCGCGGCGAAGAGCGCGTACAGGGCGGCCCGCCCGCGGAAGGTGTAGCGCGCGATCACGAACGCGGCCATGACGCCGAGCACGACGACGCCGAGGGTCGTGCCGAGGCCCACGAGCGACGACGAGAACACCGAGCCCCAGAAGCGGCTCGAGGTGAGCACGCCGATGTAGCTCTCGAGCGACCAGGGGTTCGGCCATCCCGCCGGATCGGCGTTGATGTCGGGTGTCGTGCGGAAGCCGCCGATCCAGACATAGGCGACCGGCGCCACCGAGATCACGACGACGAAGAGCGCGACGAGGTAGACGCCCGGCTGGCTCCAGTCGAAGGCCTTCCGGCGCTTCAGGGGGCGCGCAGCGGTGGCGTGGGCGGGGCGGGTCATTGCAGTCGTCATGTCAGCGAACTCCGCTCGTCACAGCACCGGCCAGGTCGCGTCGCATCGCGAACCGCTGGTACAGCAGCGCGACGGCGAGCGAGATGGCGAAGAGGATCACGGCGATCGCGCTGCCGTAGCCGTACTGGCCCTGCCCGTACTGGATCAGGTAGACGGCCATCGTGTTGGTCGCGCCGACCGGCCCGCCCTTCGTGGTGACCCAGACCATGTCGAACAGCTGCAGCGAGCCGATCATCGACAGGAAGATCCAGATGCGAATGGTCGGCGCGAGCAAGGGCAGCGTGATGCGGGTTTGGATCTGCCACCAGTTGGCGCCGTCGATCGCGGCGGCCTCGTGCAGTTCTTCGGGCACCCCCTGCAGTCCGGCGAGCATGAGCAGGATCGCGAAGCCCAGATACTTCCAGGTCAGGATGCTGAACATCACCCACAGCGCGATGTCGGGGTTGGCGAGCCACGGCTGTGTGAACGCGCCGAGGCCCATCGCTTCGAGCAGGGCGTTGACGCCGCCGCGCGGCGAGAGCAGCAGCTTCCACGAGAGGCCCGCGATGACTTCGGCGAGCACGTAGGGAACGAAGATGAGGGCGCGGATGAGGGCGCGGCCGGGCAGTTTGCGGTTGAGCAGCAGCGCGATGCTGATGGCGAGAGGGCCCTGGATGAGCACGGAGGCGACGAGGATCGTGCCGTTGTTGCCGATCGCGCTGAGGAACTGCGGGTCGCTGAACGCGCGGATGTAGTTGTCGAATCCGACGAAGCGCTCGAGCGGACCGAGGCCGTTCCAGTTGTAGAGGCTGTACACCCCTGCGAGCACGACGGGCGCGATCACGAAGGTGACGAAGACGATGAGGGCCGGGCCGGCGAAGAGCGCGATCTCGAGCCACTTGCGGCCGGTTCCCGCGCGGCGGCGCGGCACGGCGGGGCGGACGGTGGGCGGCGTGGGGGCAGGGCCCGCGGAGACCGCGGGCCCTGCCGTCAGGTGATCAGTCATCAGTGGTTACAGCGCGGCGGCCGTGTCCTTCAGCGCCGTCACGACGTCTTCGGGAGTACCCACGCCACCGAAGATGTTCACGATGGCCTGGTTCAGCGGGTTGCCGAACTCCGGGCCGAGGGCGCTGTCGAGCCACAGCTGCACGAACGACGATCCGGCGAGACCGCTCGCGATCTGCTGGAGGTTCGGGTCGCTCAGGCTGTCGGCCGCGGCCGGGTGCGCGGCAATGCCGGCTCCGGTCTCGGCGAAGCGCTGCTGCACCTCGGCGCTGTGGATGTACTTCAGCAGCTCGACCGCGATGTCGGGCGCGTCAGCGCTGACACCGAAGCCGTCGCCGCCGCCCATCGTGACGGTCGGGTCGCCCTCGCCGCCGGGGACGGTCGGGAAGGGGAACCATCCGAGGAACTCGGGAACCGTGGTGTCGGCCGTGAGCGAGCCGATGACGCCCGAGTTCCACGGACCCATGAACTCCATGGCGACGTTGCCGTTCGCGACGAGACCGGCCGAGCTGTCGGCACCCGTCTGCGCCGGCGTCGCGAGGAAGCCGTCGTTGAAGGGCTCGGTGGCGAGGAACTCTTCGAGGTTCTCGCCCGCCTCGATCCAGCACGGGTCGTCGAACTCGCGCGCCGGGATCGCGGTCTGCAGGGTCTCGACCGAGCAGGCGTTGAGCGCGAACTGGTACCACCAGTGACCGGCCGGCCACAGGTCGCCCGCGCCGACTGCGATGGGGGTGATGCCCTCGGCCTTGAGCGCCTCGTTGGCCTCGACGAGCTCGTCGAGGGTCTCCGGCGGCGCGTCGATGCCGGCCTGGGCGAAGAGGTCCTTGTTGTACCAGATGCCCGTGACGCCGAACGAGAACGGCAGCGCGTACTGGGCGCCGTCGACCTCCCACGGCTTGACCGCTCCGCCGATCTCGGCGATCAGGTCGGCGGCGTCCTCGGTGAGGTCGCGCAGGTAGCCCGCCTCGGCCTGGGCGCGCACCTCGCCACCGGGCCACACCTGGAACACGTCCGGTGCATCCCCCGACTGCAGCGCGTTCGGAATCAGGGTGCGCTGCAGGTCTTCGTTCTGGTAGCCGGTGACCTCGACGGTGACGCCGGGGTTGGCCGCCTCGAACTCGGCGGCCACATCGGCCCAGAGACCCTGCAGCGGGTCAGACGTGGCGTTGTGCCACCACCGGATGGTGACGCCGTCACCCTTTCCGGCGTTGTCATCGGCGGGGGTGCAGGCTGCGAGGGCCCCGACGGTCACGCTGACCGCGGCGATCGCAGCCCAGCGAGTTGCTGCTCTCTTGTTCATCATTGAACCTCTCGAAAGTTTCGACATCTTTGCCGAAAGTGATCCGGACATCCCGAATATACGTCGGGGTCTAATTGCTGTCAACAACAACATATTTCGATCGGGTCACGGCACGCGGCCGCAGCGGCGCCGGGCGGAGCACGGTCGATCGCGGGTCAGCCGACCGGGTCGACGTCGAGCGCGAAGCGCAGCAGCGCGGCCCGCCAGATGCTCGCGCCCACCCCCGTCGAGGGCACGAGCACGCCGTGGTCGGCGAAGGGCACCTCAACGCGCTCCACCGGCACGCCGAGCGCCAGCGCAGCGGCCGCGAGCTCGCGCGCGCCGTCGGCGGGCACGAGGTGATCGTGCTCGACGGTCAGCAGCAGCGTCGGCGGCGCATCCGCGGCCAGGTGCGTCAGGGTGGTCGTCGCGGCGATGCGATCCGGATGCTCCCCCGGTGCGCCCCCGAGATACCGCTCGGTCATCGTGCGCGAGTAGCGGCTCATGAACGGGTCGGGGTTCGCGTGGAACCCCGCGGGGTCGACGACGGGAACCGCGCCCGCGACCCCCGCCGGCACGGGCACGGCGCCGCCGCACGCCGAGGTCGCGGTGCCTGCCGCCGCCCGGTATCCCGTGGTGAGGGCGAGGCCGCCGCCGGCCGAGGATCCGGCGAGCACGATGCGCCGCGCATCCACCCCGTACCGGTCAGCGTGCTCGGCCGTCCAGACGAGCGCGCACGCCACCTGGTCGCCGGCGATGTTCCAGGTGGGGCGGTTGCGCGTGGCGAGCGTGTAGTCGATCGCGAGCACGACGAGCCCGGAGTCGGCCAGCCGACGCAGCGAGTCGGACTGCCGTGTGCGGTCGTGCAGCATCCAGCCCCCGCCGTGCACGACGACGACCGCGGGCAACGGCTCGCGCGGCGCCGCCGAGCCGGGCAGGTAGACGTCGACGCGCAACTCTCGACCGTCGTCGTCGACGAGGTAGACCTGGCTCGCGTCGGGGGCGGCCGAGAGCGAGGGGCCGCCCGACGCGAACCCGAACGCCGACACGGTCGCCCCCTGAGCCGCCGCGAAGGACGCGGTCGTGGCGAGCGCCGAGGCGAGCACGCTCGAGGCGATGAGCGCGAGCGCCGCGAGCCCGGCGGTGACGCGGCGGCCCGCGCGACCGGCGAGGCGGGCGCTCGAGCGGCGGCCGCCACGGGCGAGGCCCGCGAGCCCGGCGGCGAGGGCGAGGCCGGCGGCGGCACCCCACCCACCGAGGGTCAGCACGTGCCAGCGCCCCGCGAGACCGAGCAGCGGAAGAGCGGGAGCGAGCGCTCCGAGCGCGACGAGCGCGAGCCCGAGGGCCGCGAGACCGCCGACGACGACGAGCGCGGGCCGCGCGAGGGCGGCGGTGCGCTCGCGCAGGGTCATGCGCTGATTATGTGCGATCGACGCCGCGGGAATATACATAGCCGGCTAACGTTATTCCTGACGACCCTGTCCCCCTCCGGAATGAGGAACCCCATGCGACCACTGCTGCGCCCCGCCCTGCTCGCCCTCTGGACCACCGCCCTCGTCGCGATCGCCGCCAACCTCGTCGTCGTGCTGAGCGGCACGGCTGCCAACGGCGAGCTCATCGTCGTCGACCAGCAGGGCATGACCCTCGTGGTCGACGCCCTGCCCACGATCGCCGCGAGCATCGTCGGCGCTCTGCTCGCCGCCGTCGGAACGCTCATCATCGTCCGCGTCCTCCCCCGGCGCGGCATCCTCGTGTTCGTCATCGCCGGCGCGATCGTGACGCTGCTCTCGCTCTTCGGCACGACCGCGGCCGTCACCGCCACGGGCGTCGCGACGCTCATCG
This sequence comes from Microcella humidisoli, assembly GCF_024362325.1. NCBI lineage: Bacteria > Bacillati > Actinomycetota > Actinomycetes > Micrococcales > Microbacteriaceae > Microcella > Microcella humidisoli. Next base: position 1,223,643 of record NZ_CP101497.1, on the reverse strand, counting down.
TCATGCACCTCGTCACCGGTACAGTCGTGGTCGTCGGCAACGCCGTCATCCACTCGAGAGCGAAGGGCAATGCAGCCGTCTCGACTCGATAAGGCGCTCATGGCCGCCGCGCGGGCCCACCGCCGCCGCGCGGCCCTCGCCCTTGCGCCGCTCGGACTGCACCCCGGTCAAGAGTTGCTACTCAGCATCCTGGCGAAGCGGGGGTCGGCCACGCAGGTGCAGCTCGCCCGCATTCTCGGCGTCGAGCCGCCCACCATCGCCAAGATGGTCGGGCGGCTCGAGGCCGCCGGGTTCGCCGAACGCATGGCCGACCCGCGTGACGCGCGCGCCAAGCTCGTGAGCCTCACCGATCAGGGCAGGGATGCGGCCGCGCACGTCGGCGCCGTGTGGGCCGAGTTGAGCGCGCTCACGGCCGCCGGCCTCACGCCCGACGAGGCCGCCGAGCTGACCCGGCTGCTGACCGTGGTGGCGGATCGCCTCGGGCGCGACGACCTCGCGACGACAAACCCCTCGACGCCCGACGCGCGCTAGACGGCGACGCCGCGCGACGCGAGGTCGCCGAGCAGCGCCTGCCGCAGCTCATCGTCGACCGGCTCGGCCATGGCGCCGATCGCATCGCGCACCGACTCGACCCGGGTCGAGCCGATGACCGGCCAGTAGCCGGGCAGCACGTCGAGCACGGCGGCGAGCGTCAGGCGGTGCACCGAGGCCGCGCGCTGCGTCGCGAGCGCGGCGACGTGCGGAACGCGTGTGGCGAGGGGCGCGGCGCGGGGGCCGCCGAACGGCGCGTAGCCGAAGAAGTCGATGCCGGCATCGCGGCAGTGCCGATACTCGGCGAAGCTGTCGACGCCCAGGCCGAGGCGGTTCTGCACCGCGTCGATCGGCGCGACCGCGAGCGCGCGGTCGATGAGCTCGGTCGACGCGTTCGACAGCCCGACGGCGCGCGCGAGCCCCTCCTCCCGCAGCGCGGCGAGCGTCGCCACCGACTCCTCGAGGTCGTCGACACGGTCGGCACGGTGCAGCAGCAGGAGGTCGAGGGGGCCGCCGAGCAGCTCGACGCTGCGCGCGGCGTCGGCGCGCATCCGGTCGACGCCGCCGTCGGAGTGCCAGGCCGAGGCTCCCGCCCGGTAGTGTCCGGCCTTCGTGATGATCGGAAGCCCCGGGCGCCGTTCGCGGCCCTCGGCCGCGAGCCGCTCGCCCACGCCGTCGTCGTCGACGCGCGCGTAGGCTCGCGCCGTGTCGAGCGCGAGCACGCCGTCGTCGACGGCCGCCGCGATCACGGTGCGCGCGTTCTCGTCGGTCGCGCCCTCGTTGAGCACGAGGGCGGCGATGCCGAGCACGACGCCGGGTCGATCGAGCACGGGGGTCACGGTCTCGAGCGTAGAGGTCAGCGACGGTGCACTGCCATCAGAGGGCGGGAGCGACTGCCGCGGTCGCGATGTCGGTGGCGCCCAAGGGCGGTACGGCAGCAGATTCGTGCACGGTCACGACGATCTCGACCGGCAGTCCGTCTGCATCGGAAGCTCGATCCGGCGCTGCCGCCACCAGCATCAAGTGCACGCCCGTGAACCACTCGGTGGCTTCTGCCGAGAACAGCCGCGCGCGACAGCGGACCGTGGCGAGTTCGCGCCCTGCAGAGTCGTGTAGGGCAACGCGATAGCGCTCGGGCCGAGCATCGAGTTCCAGCAGAACCTTCGCGCTCACGGACGTGAGCGGCATCTTTCGGGTCTCCCGGGAGCGCACGTCATCGATGCAGAGCTCAGCGACCACCTCGACATCACCACCCATCACGCGAACGGTGATCGCACACCAGTGCTCCGCATCGGACCAGAAGCCCCCACCGACGGCCGCATCGGATTCCCCGATCGTCGGCAGACCGAGCTCGACAACCTGACGGTGCTCGTCTTCGAGCTGAGCCGACAGCCGGGCCCCGATCGGAGCGGCACGGGAGAGTGCGTCGGAGATCGACGCGTCCCAGCGTAGACCGACCGGGACGGCGACAGTCATCGCATCGGCAGCGAGCCATCGACCGGGGTCACCGAGCGTGCGCCACTCGGCGGCGTGGTCACGCACCGACGGGGTGCTGCGCGATGCGGGGAGAGGCTCACGATCGACAGCCATGTCGAGGTCGACCCGACCCTCCGCCCCGAGCACCGGCCATCCGTCACGCCACTCAACCGGCAGGAGGAACGTCTCTCGACCGAGGTTGTGGTGCACGGTGAGGGGCCCGGAACCCTGGTGTCGAGTGCCGAGGCACAGCGCCCACCACTCACCGGCAGGAGTATCGATCAGTTCGGCGTGTCCGACCGACTGCACCGGATGCCCGACCCGATGACGGTGAGTAAGGACGGGGTTGTCGGGACACGGCTCGAAGGGGCCGAAGGGGGTTCGGCTCCGAGCGACCGTCTGCATGTGACCCTTCCACGTGCCGCCCTCGGCGGCGAACAGGTAGTACCAGTCACCGATGCGGTAGAGGTGCGGACCCTCGATGTCGTTCGAGCACCATCCTTGATGATCGGGGGTAACCGCGACGAGTGGGCCGAGCACGCCAGAATCGATATCGATCTCCGCCTGCACGACGGGGCCGAGCCGACCGTCGGGAAGAGGGTCGAGGCTGCGGCGCGTGTAGATCCATCGCCCGTCATCGTGGAGAAGAGACGGGTCGAATCCGGCCTCGTCCTCCCAGATCGCGTCGGACCACGGGCCCGCTGGATCGTCAGCGGTCACAAGGAAGTTGCCCTGCCCGGGGGCGACGTTCGTGCACGCGATCACGAATCGTCCGTCGCCATAGCGAATGGTGGGCGCGAACAGACTCACAGCCCCCGGTTGCCCGTCACGTCGCACCTGCGAGGACCGCTGGACGGCTGCACCGATCACGGTCCACGTGATGAGGTCGGTGGAGTGCCGGATGACGAGGCCCGGGAAGAGCTCGAATGAACTCGTGACGAGGTAAAAGTCGGCTCCGACCCGGACGACGGACGGGTCAGGTGCTGTCCCCCGAACGACAGGGTTCCTATAGCGGATCACCTCAACGCGGGGAGGCGAGGCGCGAACTGAACCGGAGTGTGCGACGCGGCGACGATTTCTCGCAGTCGCTCGACCGTCGCATGAGCACCCAGAACACCGCGCGTGTCTGCCGCCCTCGCCTGGACGAGCACGTTGCCGATCGCGGTCGCCTCCACCGGCCCAGCCTTTACGGGCAGCCCGGAGCGGTCAGCCACCAATTGGCAGAGGAGAGCATTGAGGGCCCCACCGCCGACCAGGTGGATCACCCCGACCTCTCGCTTCGCAAGACCACGCGCCGTCCGAACCGTATCGGCGAACGCGACCGCAAGGCTCTCGATGATGCAGCGCGTGAACTCGGCACGACTCCGCGGGACCGGGAAGCTCTGCTCGCGCAGCTGCTCAGCGATCCGGGCCGGCATGTCGCCCGGGGGCATGAGCCGGGGGTCGTTGGCGTCGAAGGTCGGCATCGGCGCGGTCACGGCAGCGGCCTCGGCGAGCAGGGCGCTGAGGTCGATCGACCCTGACTCCGCCTCCCAGGCGCGCACCGACTCGCTCAGCAACCACAGCCCCATGACGTTGTGCAAGAACCGCACGCGGCCGTCGACGCCACCCTCGTTCGTGAAGTTCGCCGCGCGGCTGTCGTCGGTGATCACCGGATGCTCGAGCTCAAGCCCCACGAGCCCCCAAGTGCCGCAGCTGATGTAGACGGCCTCGGGCCGCACCATGGGCACGCCGACGACGGCCGACGCCGTGTCGTGGGATCCGACGGCCGTGACCCGCACTCCGGCAGGCGCACCGAGCTCGGCGGCGAGGTCAGCTCGCAGCGGCCCGAGATCGTCACCCGGCTGCACGAGCTCGGGAAAGAGCCCGCGCGGCAGCCCGAGGCGCGCGATGAGCGCCTCGTTCCACTGCCGGGTGCGGGGGTCGAGCAGCCCGGTGGTGGAGGCGTTGGTGACCTCGGCGACTACGCGACCGGTCAGCCAGAAGGCGACCAGGTCGGGGATGAGCAGCATGTGGTCGGCGGCGGCGAGCCGCTCGGGCGGCTCCGCGGCGAGCTGGAAGACCGTGTTGAACGGCAGGTGCTGCAGGCCCGAGAGGGCATAGAGCTCGTCGGGCGGCACGACGGCGTGCACCGCGGCGACCCCGCGCGCGGTGCGGTCGTCGCGGTAGTGGAAGGGCTCGGCGAGCATCCGTTCGCCCGCCATCAGCGCGTAGTCGACCGCCCACGAGTCGATGCCGATCGAGGTGATCTGCGGGTCGTCGAGGAAGGCCTGCCGCAACCCGGCGAGGATGTGTCCGCGCAGCGCCTTGATGTCCCAGTGCAGGCCGTCGTCGCGCTGCACTGGTCCGTTCGGAAAGCGCGCGACCTCGACCAGGTCGAGCGCGTCCGTGTCGACGATGGCGCGCATGACCCGGCCGCTCGTGGCGCCCAGATCGATGGCGGCGACGTGGATGCTCACCGCCAGCTACCGCAGGAATGCCGCGGCGACACCCGCGTCAACGGGAATGTGCAGGCCGGTGGTGTGCGAGAGCTCGGGCCCGGTGAGCACCGCGACTGCGTTGGCCACATGGTCGGGCAGCACCTCGCGCTTGAGGATCGTGCGCTGCGCGTAGAACTCGCCCAGCTTCTCCTCCTCGATGCCATACGTCTTCGCCCGATTGGCACCCCACCCGGCGGCGAAGATGCCCGAGCCGCGCACGACCCCGTCGGGGTTGATGCCGTTGACCTTGATGCCGTGCTCGCCGAGCTCGACGGCCAGCAGCCGCACCTGGTGCGCCTGATCAGCCTTCGCCGCCGAGTAGGCGATGTTGTTGGGGCCGGCGAACACCGAGTTCTTGCTCGAGATGTAGATGACGTCGCCGCCAAGCCCCTGGTCGATGAGCACCCGCGCGGCGGCCTTCGACACGAGGAACGAGCCTTTCGCCATGACGTCGTGCTGAAGATCCCAGTCGGCTTCGGTCGTCTCGAGCAGCGGCTTGCTGAGCGACAGCCCGGCGTTGTTCACGACGATGTCGATGCCGCCGAACGCGAGCACAGCATCCTGGATGCCCTTGGCGATCTGGGCCTCGTCGGTGACGTTGACCTGAACGCCGATCGCGACGTCGGTCGACCCGAGCTCGGCCGCGGCGGCCTGCGCCTTCGCGAGGTCGAGGTCGGCGATGACGACGCACGCGCCCTCGGCCGCGAGGCGCGTGGCGATGGCCTTGCCGATGCCGCTCGCGGCTCCCGTCACGAAGGCGACACGCGTGGCGTGGCTCTTCGGTTGCGGCATCCGGGCGAGCTTGGCCTCTTCGAGTGCCCAGTACTCGATACGGAACTTCTCGGCGTCGCTGATGGGCGTGTAGGTGCTCACCGATTCGGCGCCGCGCATGACGTTGATGGCGTTGAGATAGAACTCTCCGGCGACACGCGCAGTCTGTTTGTTCGCACCAAAGCTGAACATGCCGACACCCGGTATGAGCACGATGAGCGGGTCGGCGCCCCTGATCGCTGGAGAGTCGGCGTCGGCGTGCTTCTCGTAGTAGGCCGTGTAGTCGGCGCGGTACCGCTCGTGCAGTTCTGTCAGACGCTGGATGCTCGCCTCGACGCTCGCCCCGGCCGGCAGGTCGAGCAGCAGGGGTTTGACCTTCGTGCGCAAGAAGTGGTCGGGGCAGCTCGTGCCCAGCTCGGCCAGGGCCGGAGCCTTCGCCGAGGCGAGGAAGTCGAGCACCCGCGGGTCGTCGCTGAAGTGCCCGACCATGGGGCGGTCGTGGCTGGCAAGACCTCGGATCGTGGGCGCGAGCGCGGCGGCCTTCGCGCGACGCTCCTCGGCCGGAAGCGCCCCGAAACCCTTGCGCTCCCGACCGAAGGGAGCCTTCTTGCCCTTCGCGTCGAGATAGGCCTGCGCGGTGTCGATGATCCAGCGGCTGTTTTTCTCGCACTGCGCGCTCGTGTCGGCCCACGCCGTGATGCCGTGGCCGCCGAGGATGCAGCCGATCGCCTGCGGGTTCGCGGCCTTGATGGCGGCGATGTCGAGTCCGAGCTGAAAGCCGGGGCGGCGCCACGGTACCCACACGACCTTCTCGCCGAAGATCTTCTTCGTCAGCTTGTCGCCGTCTTTCGCCGTGGCGATCGCGATGCCGGCATCAGGGTGCAGGTGGTCGACGTGGGCCGCATCCACCAGCCCATGCATCGCGGTGTCAATGCTGGGGGCCGCGCCGCCCGTGCCGTGCAGGCAGTAGTCGAACGCCGCGACCATCTCGTCCTCGCGGTCGAGGCCCGGGTAGACGTTGACGAGCGCGCGCATGCGGTCGAGCCGCAGCACGGCAAGACCCTTCTCGGCCAGCGTGCCGAGGTCACCGCCCGAGCCCTTGACCCAGAGCAACTCGACCTGCTCACCCGTGACCGGGTCGATCTCAGTGCCCTTGGCCGAAGTGTTGCCCCCGGCATAGTTGGTGATGTGCGGCTCGGCGCCGAGGCGATTGCTGCGGGCGATGAGGTCGTTCGTGACCGTCATGAGTCAGGAGCCTTCCAGTTGTTCGGTCAAGTTGAAGACCTCGGGCAGTCGACGCGCGGCTTGGTCTGCGCGGCCGCCCAAGCTGATGAAGAAGCGCGACATCTCGGTCTCCCACTGCGAGGCAACCTTGCTCGCCGCGAGCGAGGCCTGTGCGGCGTCGTCGTCATCAACCTCGTAGTAGCCGAATAGCGTGCCATCGGACTCATCGATGAAGAGGGAATAGTTGCGCCGGCCACTCGCCGCAATCGCCTCGAGCATCTCGCGACGCACGGGCGAGTGCACCGCGCGGTAGTCGTCGAGCAACTCGGGCCTCACCTGCAGGCGGAAGGCGACTCTCACGCGTTCCATCCGGCCTGTTGGCCCCCCACGCGCTCAGCCACGATGCGCTCGCGGTAGCCGCTCGCGGCGTAGGTGGCGAGCGGGTCGGCGGGCAGGCCGCGCGACTCGCGCCACTCGGCGAGCGGAGTGCGGACATCCGTGTAGAAGGCGTCCATCATGATCGCGTTCGCGGCGAGCACGTCATTTTCGCGCTGAGCGGCATCGAGCGCCTCCCGGTCGATCAGCAGGGCGCGAGCGGTCATCTCTTGCACGTTGAGCACGCTGCGCATCTGGCCGGGAATCTTCTCTTCAATGTTGTGACATTGATCGAGCATGAAGGCGACCTCGCTGCCCTCGTCGTACGCTCCGCCGCGCACGACTTCTACCATGATGCGGAACAGTTGGAAGGGGTCGGCGGCCCCGACGATCAAGTCGTCGTCGGCGTAGAAGCGCGAGTTGAAGTCGAACGAGCCGAGCTTGCCCAGGCGCAACAACTGCATGACGATGAACTCGATGTTGGTGCCGGGGGCATGGTGGCCAGTGTCGAGGCAGACCATCGCCTTGTCACCGAGCGCGGTGACCTGCGCATAAGCGGTCCCCCAATCGGGAACGTCGGTGTGGTAGAACGCCGGCTCGAAGAACTTGTACTCGAGCACGAGGCGATGCTCATCGCCCAGACGCGCGTAGATGGTCGCCAAGCTCTCGGCCAGGTGATCTTGCCGGCGACGCATGTCGTCTTGGCCTGGGTAGTTGGTGCCGTCAGCTAGCCAGATCTTCAGATCGCGCGAGCCCGTGGCATGCATGATGTCGATGCAGTCGAAGTGGTGGTCGATCGCCCGTTGGCGGACCTTCGCGTCGGTCGCGGCGAGCGAGCCGAACTTGTACTCCTCGTCTTGGAAGGTGTTCGAGTTGATGGTCCCGAGTGTGACGCCGTGGTCTTCAGCGTGCGCGCACAGGGCCGCATAGTCATCCACCTTGTCCCACGGAATGTGCAGAGCGACCGAGGGGGCGAGGCCCGTGTGCCGGTGCACCTGTGCCGCGTCTGCGATCTTCTCGAAGGGGTCGCGGGGCGTTCCCGGCGTCGTGAAGACGCGGAACCGGGTGCCGGAGTTACCGAATGCCCAGGAGGGGAGTTCGATCGACTGCCGGTCAAGGTTGGGCGCGATGGTATCGAAGGTCGTCATTGACGGATGCTGCTCTTTCCGTGGTCGTTTTGAATCGTTTCATGACTCTATGGGCAGCGATGCTCGCCCGTCAAGTGAAACGATTCGACTACCCTCGATTCATGGCACCGATCGGCATCAAGGATGTTGCCCGGCACGCGAGCGTCTCAGTGGGGACGGTCTCCAACGTGCTCAACCGGCCTTCGCGGGTGAGCGAGGAGACCGTGGCGCGCGTGCGACAGGCGATCGACACGCTGGGCTTCGTGCGCAACGATGCGGCCCGTCAACTGCGCATCGGCCACAGCTCGACCATCGGACTCGTCGTGCTCGATATTGGAAACCCGTTCTTCGCCGACATCGCACGGGGCGCGGAGGACGCTGCCGACTCAGCCGGGCTCTCGGTGATTCTGGGCAACAGCGACGAGAACACGGTTCGAGAGGGGGCGTACCTCGATCTCTTCGAGGAGCAGCGTGTTCGCGGCGTCCTCATCTCTCCGATCGGAGATGTGACCGAACGGCTCAACCGCTTGCGGAGCAACGGAACCCGCACCGTGCTGGTCGACCGCAGCGGCGCAGGCACCGGGGTGTCGTCTGTTTCGGTCGACAACGTCGCCGGCGGGTACCTTGCCGTTCGGCACCTCCTCGACCTCGGCCGGCGCCGGATCGCATACCTGGGCGCCCAGTTCGAGATTCGACAGGTCGTCGATCGACTCGAGGGAGCTCGACGCGCGATCGCCGAAGTGCCGGGAGCCCAGCTCGAAGTGGTCCGCGCGGACGGGTTGACCGTGGTCGATGGTCGGAAGGCCGGTCAAGCGATCGCTCGTCGCGCCACTGCGGATCGGCCCGATGCCGTGTTCACCGTCAACGATCTGCTCGCCGTCGGCGTGCTCCAGGCCTTCGTCATGACGAGCGACGTGCGAGTACCGGACGAGGTAGCTCTGGTGGGGTACGACGATATCGACTTCGCCGCGGCCACGGTGGTGCCGCTGACCTCAGTTCGGCAGCCGAGCCGGATGCTCGGAGAGACCGCGGTGAGCATCCTGCTCGAAGAACTCGACGACCCCGAACTGACGCCACAGAATGTGGTCTTCTCCCCAGAGTTGGTCGTCAGGGCCAGCTCTGTGTACCCGCCCCCGGCGTGACGGCACGATCCAAACCGCCGCTTCTAGGATCGCGCTTTGTTGTCGTTAATTTCTGCTCGCGGGACACTTGGAGATCGGCGCTGCTGCACCAGCAGGCTCAGCTCCCAATCACCTCGCCTTGAGGCGCCGAAGAGCCGACCGGGTCTCCGTGCACCGAGTAAGGCCCCTGACCACAGTAATCATCAGGACTGAACTATCCGCTAGGGAAGCCGTGGCCGTGAACCGTCAGGACCGTGACAAGCGGCACCGGTGGCCCCACGATCAAATACGACCATCGCAGTGTCTGGCCCAGTTGCCACGAATAGAGTTGTAGCGGCAGAAGGAGATCCCCAATCTCTTCCAGTCGACGAGCGAACGTCTCCAGCTTTCGAGCGCCGAAGGCACCGATCGAGAGATTGGGCGCGATCACTGCCCTGTTCGGAAAAATGATGTCAGCCGGAACACTCAGTTGTTTCGCCACCTGAACGAAACGAGCAGCCGCGGCTGATGCTTCATTGACGTCGACTGTCAGAAGGCCATAGACCGAGAGTGAAGTTGTGGTGAGGACTGGCGCAATTGCATTTGCGGGCTGCGACTCAAAGACGACGTCGGGAACCAAGGCTGATGAGTGCGCCATGATCTCGGCGAACAGCCCGACCCGCGTTCAATCGCCCCATAGTCGTTGTTCAAGGCAAGTCCTGCCGCGCAGTCGGTGGGCCGAGAAAAGTTACCTGCCGCGATCGAGCCGGCATCATATGAAAACACCAACTTCAGGATCGCCAGCTATGAGAGCGTGGTTCCAACCCGACTCCTTCTTCCACGTCCACCATGACCACACCATCCTTAGACAAGACGACATGGAGCTGGATCCCGTGGCCAAGAAGTAGCGATACGCAACGGTCGAGCGCGAGGCAAACACCGCCGCGTCCGGAGCATCACGTCCGGGCAACAGACCAACATTCCCAGGTTCGGTCGACGCCCCCTCCACTATTCGCTCAAAATATTCAAGATATCGTCGTGCGCCAGCGGACTAACGGCTTCCATATCTCATTGCTTCTCGTGGCCTCACGAACCGAGCTACGCGCGGGGATTTCCATTTCATGGACGCTTGACCTACCGCGACCACAGCCTCCACACCGCACCTCGCGATCACGTTAAGATCAGCGGCGGCCGCCTCACGCAAGACTCGACGATACGTTCAACGCGTGCTCGGTTTGACCAGTTCGACAGGTTGTTCGCGGGAACGCCAAAACAAGCGGGTATCTGCTTTAACGGGACACTGCTCTAGCGGCGGCGGGCGACACACACGTCCTCAATCCTCTTCCTTCGTCACCGACCCAAGAAGTGCCTGTCGGTCACGTAATCTCGAGGCGAACTAGGTAGCAAGATCACGCACGTCGCGGACGGAATCGCGGAGAACAAGCTGGGGCTGTCGCTCGACGAGCATTTCCTTCTTGATACCCAGCAACAAGTCAACCGCCGCCCGGCCCAGCTCGGTAAAGTCCTGTCTGACCGTCGTGAGGGGCGGGGCGAAGTGGCTCGCGTCAGGCAAGTCATCGAATCCCACAATAGAGACATCGTCAGGCACTCGGAGCCCCGCCTCGTTGAAGGCATGAATCGCTCCGAGCGCCATTTGGTCGTTTGCTGCGAAGACGCCCGTAGGCCGGAAGTCTAAGAGTCGACGAGCGGCACGATAGCCGGATGCTGAGGTCCAATCGCCGAGGACCGTGGGCCCCGGGGCGATCCCCGACGCCAGGAGTTCCTCGTTGAAGGCAGCAGCGCGAACCGCTGCCTCCTCCCAGTCGGCCGGTCCACCGATATGGGCAATGCGAGTGTGCCCATTCTCAAGAAGGTGCCGGGTGGCAGCCCGGGCTCCGCCGGTCTGATCGACCGTAAGGCTCATTGCGCCGAGCGTAGTCGTTGAACCCAACGTAACCACAGGACCTCGTAGGGGATGACGATTGAGTACGTCGAGCACTGGTCGTTGTGGAGCGATCACAACGAGACCATCAATGCCCAGGTGATACAGGTGGTCGAGACCATCTACGATCGACTTGCGGTCGTGCGGATCGACATCTACCGTGCACACCCAATAGCCGGCAGAACGGGCCGCCTGCTCGATGCCAGCGATACCAGATATAGGTCCGTACTGAGTCGTTGAGGCCGTCAGGATCCCAAGCATTCTCGATTGATTCGTCGCCAGCGAAACTGCAGCTCGACTTGGCTGATACCCGAGCTTCGCGATCGCCGTTGACACACGCTCCCGCGTGGCCCGACTCACGTTCGGATGCTCGTTGAGGACCCGTGACACAGTCTGGTGCGAGACCCCGGCTGCGCGCGCGACATCACGAATGGTAGGCGTGTGAATGGGTGCGGCGTCCATTGTGGTCATAGCGCTCCGCTGATGTAGTGAAGGAATGTCCCTCTCCCTCTCACATACTAGGACTTGACACGTGCACAACCTTCGGGTGGCTGAGGACAATGTCGTGCCTGCCCACGAGCAATAGATTCGCCCCTTCGACCGGTCGGGGGCGGTTGTTCACGCGCAGAAGGGACTCTTTGGATTGCGGCAGTTCCAGGCCTAGCTCCAGGCCCTCGGGCACGATCACGCGTGCCCTCAGCTCACCCGACGACGTGATACGCCAGGCGGCACTGAGCTTGCCGTACACGGTGATCTGACTCACGCGTCCAGATGTTGTCTCAGTGCTCACCAGTGGCCGGAACCGCGCGACAGCCCTACCGGTCAGATCAGTCTCGATCCCTCCGACGCGCGTGTGAAGCCAATCCGCAACGGCGGCACCCGCTAGGTGGTTGAAAGAAATCATGCCCGCCGCGGTTCCGTCGAGCGCGTTGTCTCCCACTTCACCCTCTGGCGACAGTGCATCCCAGCGTTCCCACCAGGTGGTGGCGCCTCGATTGACCTGAGCTTGCCATGAGGGCGACTGGGTTCCCAGCGCGAGACGCACAGCGTCGGCCGGGTAGCCCCCCTCAGTGAGCGCCTCAAGTATGAGGGGCGTCGTGAGGAAGCCGGTCTGAGCACGCCAACCAGCCGCCCTCACGTGGTCTGCGAGTCGGCGTGCGACCGATGGGCGTTCCTCGGCGGGGCACAATCCGAATGCCAGAGTCATCGCGCAACCCCCTTGTGAATCGAGTGCCGCGGGTAGAAGGGGGTATAGGGCTTTCACCGTCGTCGCCGCAGCGTTGGCGAGTTCGCGCGATTCTTCCTCATGGCCGAGAGCGTCCTCGATCGACGCCGTTCGGCTCAATGAACGCGCCAGATATGCGTTGGCGACGAAGACCGCTGATACCGCGGCCATCCAGGGCTTGCCAGTTGGCGCGGTCGGGTCGAGCCAGTCGCCGAATTCGAAGTCGCGTCGGATGAGGCCGTCTGGGCCGCGTGAGGCAAGGCAACGCGCAAGCCAAGCGCGAATGGCGAAGAGGCTCTCGGTGATCATGCTGCGATCGCCGGTCGCCTTCCATAACTGGAAAGGCACCTCTACAAGTGCGTCCGCCCAACCGGCGCGGTCGTATATCTCCACCTCGAGACCGGAGCCAAGTGGGAGTCCACGCCCGCGTACAACGTCGGGAATTAGTGGAGGAACCGAGGTTGTCGAAGAGTCGATGAGATCCCTTAGCCAAGATTCCCAGAAGTGACGCATGGGGAACATACGTAGGGCTGTGGCGGCGACTAGTTGCGCGTCACCAGTCCAGCCGAGGCGTTCGTCCCGCTGCGGGCAGTCAGTAGGGATCGACACTAGGTTGCTGCGTACGGTATTCAGCGAGACGTCATGGAGGGCCTCCAAAGCCGGGTTTGAACTTGCAAATGCGAGCCCGGGTCTGGTGGCGGAGCTATACTCGACCCACGAAACGGAGTCAATGGTCGCGCTGCTCTCGACGTGTACGAATCGGAAACCGCGGTAGGTGAAGTCGGGCTGGAACTCAAAGTAACCGTCCGCGGCGAGTACATATTCGTCGCGACATTGTGCCCCGCGGTTGGAGGACATCTCGAGGTCACCGTCGGGTTTGAGGATCTCCGAGTGCATTACGACCAAGCGGTCGCCTCGCTGTCCCCGACCTTTTACGCGTGCGACTCCTGAGCGGTTGACGCCGCAGTCGTAAACGCCGGCGCCGCGGTCCACGGCTTCTCCGCTGTCGACCACCCGTACCCCCAATTCCCTGCGAGGAACGAGGCGTGCGAGCGAGCCCCGTGCTGGCTCGGCATAGCCCCACTCGGCGTCATCGAACCCCGGCTGGTGCCAGCCGGCCGGTTCGGCGCGAGCATCAAGAAATGCCCCGTCATAGAGGCTCGCCTGGCGGTGGGTAGCCGCGAACCACCGCCAGCTCGCGTCGGTCTGTATGCGCGCATCGGGTAGGTCTAGCTGGACAAGAATGCGTCGCACCTCTCCGAATACGGACACATCTCCGGCCGCCCCGAGTCGGCCACGGTACCAGCCGTCAGCGACCTCGGCGCTCAGCACGTTCTCGCCCTTAACTAGGAGATGCGAAACGTCTACAGTCGCTAGTCGAAGCCGATAGCGGTAGTCCGTCCAGCCAGGAAAGAGGACTTCCTCGTCGACCTCAATTCCATTGAGTCGCACGGTGGCCATTCCCCAACAGGTGAAGGACAAGGTAGCCCGGTCGGGTAGATCAACGACAACGAAAGACCGACGGAAGTACTCAACGCCCGCTGAAGCCGAACCGCCAGCAGGGCCCCCGACCGGCTTCGCCGTAAGTCGTTGCTTCGACTCCGGCGTCGCGACAGCAAGTGACCAAGAGGTCCATTCCTCGCGGCTGTCATGCTCCACCAACACGCGGACCTGAATGGCGGCGGCATTCGGAGTATCGTCGACGATCCAGGGCATCTCTGAAACGTCGCGCAGCTCATGCAGAATCTCGCCTGAACCAGCCAACCAGCGCACGTGTAGGGCGAGCTGTCGGGCATTGACAGGCAACGCCCAGCGCACCGTGCGCCAAGGTCCATTGGCGCCTTCGGGTCGCGGCAAGGGCGCGATCGTCGCCTCGATAAGGAGCGTCACTTTGGCTTCTAGCCGGTGCGGCGCACGCGGACCATACCCACGTTGCCAAACGAGGTGGAACCAGGCAGGGCCCCGCGATCATCGAAAGCCGTGAAGTAGATCCGCCACGCGTCCCCGTCGGGGATGAACGACAGGGGGGTACGAACACGCGACGCCCATGGGCAAAGATCGTCGGGAAGGAAGAGAGGCTCTTCCCGAGTCCAGCTGATCCCGTCCAGTGAAGTCATGATGCCGATGCTGCGAGCGAAGGCCGGGTCAAGCGCGTCGTTCTCGTAGACGCTGAGGAACGTACCGTCGTCTAGCGTTACGACTACGGGGTTCTCAATGAATTTCGGTTCTGCCGTCACCGGATTACCTCTAGGTTCGCGGGTCCAAGTCCCAGTGAGGGTGTCGGCACGAGCAACGCCCACCGCCCAGTTGCAGTTGGGGTACTGGTCTACGTCGCAACTGCCATACAACCCGATCCAGCCCCGCTCACCACGGTAGGCATAGAACGAGTCGGTGCCCTGGTGCCCCTCCCAACTTTGCGAGTGTTCGTCCGGTCGCATTGCGACGTCCTGGTCAATGTATGGCCCGCCGATTCCGGCGCGCCCATGAACTGCGGATTGGGCGCGCCAGATCATCCCGTCGTGGTTGCGGTTTGAGATACCGGGGGCGGAACGATAAGAGACATAAAAGAGCTGCCACCGGTCGGTGTCGTCATCGTAAATGGGCATTGGCGAGAAGTACGCAGCTCGTCGATCAAGGCCACTAAAGTCGCCGGTTGACTCGCGCAGCGAGGAAACACGCTGCCATGAGAAACCGTCCCCGGACGACCAGTGTGCCAGCACTGTGCGACTCCACAGCGGTTCGGCAATGAGCTCGGAAGTGAACAGGTGGTAATTGCCATCGATCAGGTATGCGCACCCCCCTTCGAACCCGAACCCTGACTGCCCTGCGATCGTGCGATCGGATCGGATGAGGGGCTCTTCAGTGCCCGTGATGATCTCTAATGGGTACGTGCGTGAGATGACGTGGGTCATTACTTAATAGCTCCTGAACTCATACCGGCAACGATCTGCCTACTAAAGAAGATGAACGCCAGAAGAGGCGGCACCGTTACTACGAGGATGTTCGCGAACAGCAAGTTCCATGACGTGAAGAACTGGCTGCGAAAGTTGAAGAGGGTTAGCTGTGCAGTCGCATTGGCGTCTCCGGGCAAGAAGTACAACGGCGTCGCAAAGTCGTTGAAGACGACGATGGCTTGAATGACGATCACTGTGACCATCACCGGTCGCAGCAGGGGAAACACGATCACCCAAAACAGTCGCCACGATGTGGCTCCGTCGATTAGGGCCGCTTCATCCAACTCCCGCGGCACGGTCGTCATGAAGGCCCTGAACAACAGAACGGAGAAGGGCATGCCGTAGGCGACCTGCACCAGGATCACGCCCGCAAGCGTTTTGAAGAGGCCCGTGCCTTGCAACACCCAGATTGTCGGGACGATCGCCGGCGGCACAAGGAGAGCCAAGTACATGATGAGTGTGACTGCGCTCGTGGCCGGACCAGGCCGGCGTGACAACACGAAAGCCACCATCGCCGAGAGGAGCACGATGAGAGCGACGCTAAGCGTCGTGATCACTGTGCTGTTGATGAGAGCGCGCACGACAATGCCGTCTCGTGTCGTCAGTACCTCACCCAGGTTCTGGAGCAAGAGGAACTCGGTCGGCCAACCGAAACTAAACTCTGCAGCCTCTGCTTGCCCCTTGGATGCCGTCAGCAAGATGAACGCGAAAGGAGCGCCGAAGAAGAGCACCACGATCGCCAGAACAGCCCCGCCGACTGCAACATGGGTAGCGCGCAGGCGACTGCGCCTACCCTTCGCGTTCACGGTCAGCCCTCCGAATGACGAGCCAAATGGGAATGGATGCGATCAAGACCACCAGGAAGAGCACAACGTTCCCGGCAGTCGACAGCCCGTAGAACCCGGCTTGGTACTGCTTGTAAACCACGGACGCGAGAACGTCGGAGGCGAACCCTGGTCCTCCTCCCGTCATCGTCCAGATCAAGTCGAAAGCCCGGATGCATCCGATTACTGACAGGAGCAGCACAGTGAGCGCCGCGGGCTGAATAAGTGGGAGATAGACAGACCGGATTAGCTGCAAGGAACTCGCACCATCGACGCGTGCAGCCTCAATGGTTTCGCGTGGGATCGACACGAGGCCTGCGAGCAGAATCACCGCTGCGAGCCCCACCCCCTTCCAGCCGTCTACGGCCGCGACGGTCAGTAGCGCGAGGCTCGGGTCGCCCAACCAGTATGGTGCCGCAACACCGAGGGCTTCGAGAGCTTGATTGACAAGCCCCGTGTTGGGGTCAAGAAGTACAGAAAAGGTGATGCCTATTCCGATGGTGCTAGCAATTACAGGGAAGAAGACGAGCGCCCGGATTGCCGACCTGAAAGCAATGGCCGTGTGCAGCAAGAGCGCGATTCCAAAACCGACGACAAGCTTGACGGCAGTGCTGACGATCGTAAACAGCACCGTGTGGCCGATGGAATTCACGAGGCCAGCTTCTGAGAAGAAGCGAAAGAAGTTGTCAAGCCCGATGAACTCCGAGTTGACGAGGTCCCAACGCGTGAGGCTGAAGTAGAACGCCGCGAATGCGGGCACAAGGAAGAAAATAGCTAGCACCGCACACGGCAAGATCAGGTACCACAGCGGGTACGCCGTCCGATGCGAGCGCTGCACGGAATACAAGACCACAGTGACGCCTATCTGAAATGGAGTTCATCGGATCGGGAGGAAGGGAGGAGTCCACCCCGCCCGAGAAACGGGGCAGACTCCTCACACATTCACCAGCCCGCGAGTCCTAGTTGCTGAGCTTGCTTCTCGACATCCTCGTCATACTGCATGGCCGCAGACGCTGAGTCGATCTGGCCGGTTCCAACCGCCACCAGAATCTGCTCAAGGTTGGGCCCCTTGACCGGGCTCAGGAACTCGAGCGGCGGCGCCGAAGCTCCTTCCGTGTCGAGATAGCCGAGCAGATCCGAGATGTAGGCGGAGACTTCCGTCGGCAGTGAGCAACCTTCGATCAGATAGGGACCGGTCACCCCGACCGCCTCAGTGATGACGTCGCAGCCTTGCGTGCTCGCCACATAAGCCGCAAAGTCAAGCGCGGCCTGCGGGTGCTCGGTGTCCTTCGAAACGTACATGCCCCCGGGCAACCACGCTGTGAGGCGCGTATCGTCTGCGGACTTCGCGGGCACCGCAAAGAAGCCGATGTCGGCGATATTGTCGGGGTAGTTCGCCTCGATGGTTGCACCGGCGAAGGTGAGCATCGGGTAGGTCGCTGCCTCGCCGGTCGCAACCATACGAAGACCGTCTTCGAAGGTGGCAGTTGCTGCGTCGCTGTTAAACCAACCCTCATCGAATCCCTGCTGGATGTAATCCATGCCGCGCCGAGCAATGGGGTCGTCGGCAAACTTCGCCTCGTTGTTAGTGAAACGCTCGGCCCAGTCGGGCTCCTCAGAGAGAACGTTTGCAAAGTTGGCAGCGAACAGCATCTGGGATGTCCAAGTCTCTCCGTACGTCTGCGCGACTGGAACGATCCCGGCCGCAAGGATTGCGGAGTTGTTTTTCTCAAACTCAGCCCACGTAGTCGGCACAGCCAGACCAAGATCTGCGTAAACCTTCTTGTTGTAGAACAGGCCCCCACCCGTGGCGCCCCCGATCGGCACCGCGTATTCGGAGCCATCGGTGGTGCGAATTCCCTGGCGGAAGGTTTCGTTGACGTTCTCCATGAGGCCCTCCCCGCTGAGGTCGAGCATGTAGGTATCGACGGAGAGTGCCTCATTGGCTGAAGCACCCGCGTTGTAGAAGAGCAGGTCGTTCATCTCTCCGGTGGCCAGCTTGGTCTTGACGAGGTTGTCGCCGTCGGCGCCAGCGGGCCGGGTCTCAAGCGTGATCTCGACGTCTGGACGCGTTGCCGTGAAGCCGGCAACCAGAGCGCTTGCGATAGCGAGCTCGGTCTCCGCACTTCCGACAAGCAAGGTGAGCTTCGCTTCCGATGGCGCATCTTCTGCAGTTGTGGCACACCCGGCAAGACCTAGAACGAGCGCCGAGAGTCCCAACGCTAAGGCCCGCTTGGGGGAAAGCAATGTTGTCAACGTATGTCTCCTCATTGAGTGGTCGATGGTCCAAGACCTCGTGATCGATCCGTGAAATACGGACTGCCGCAGATGATAGCTGAAATAGTGACCGGTCACAATCTGACATCCATCAGGATCGACTGCTTGTTCAACTGTAGGCGGTTCTGCATACTTGTGACCGGTCACTACTCGCTGTCAAAGATGATGGGATCTGTTATGCGCCGTACGTCAAAGTTGGTCGTGTTTGCAGGAGCACTTGCGCTGGCACTTATGGCGGGCACTAGTGTCACCAGCGCCAGCACCAATCGGACCGATGAGGAGGGCGCGAACTTCACGGGCAGCTGGAGCGTGCAGAGCACCTCGGACCCCGCGAGCGACTTCTATGCACCGGCGCCATACGGCGCGAACAGCGACGACTTTCGGCTATCCGAGTCGTCGGGGTCTGCAGTCTCGTTCACCTTCACAGGAAACTCGATCTCCGTCATCGGAAGCTACGCCTCCAACTTCGGCAAAGCCGACGTAAGCATCGACGGCGGCGCGGCCACAACAATCGACCTGTACATCAAGCCATACGAGTTCGAGGCCTCTGATGGCACGTACTACAACTACAAGCACAATCGCGCGATCTACGTCATGGACGGCTTGGCCGACGGCACCCACACCATCACGATCACGGTGAAGGGCCAGAAGGATCCGGCATCAAGCGGTTTTGGAGTCGCCATCGATTCGTTCATAGCGCGAGACACCAACCGCGCGAAGAATGCAACCGTGACCGCTTCTTCGTCCCTCGAGGGCTCGTACTGGGCCAAGAGCAACGTCGTCGACGGCCAGACAGGATCGACCACGACGTCCCTCGGGTGGACGTCCGATGGCAATCTCACGACCAACCACACTGAGTGGCTACAGGCCGATTTAGGCGAGACCAACTTCGTAGACCGAGTTGACCTATTCCCTCGTAGCGACGTTGGGAGCGTGGGAGCGTACTTCCCAATCGATTTCACAATCGCGCTTTCCAACGACGGGACCACATGGACGACGGTCGTTAGTAGGGCCGGCTACCCCACTCCTTCAGACACGGCACAAACCTTCCGATTCGGCGCGCAGACTGCACGCTACGTCAAGATAACCGGAACTAACCTCCGTCAGAATCCCGACGAGAGCAATCGATACAGGATGCAATTCGCCGAGATCGTAGTCGCATACGACAGCTACCAACACTCGTCCACGCTGACCGCGATACCGGATACGACTTACTACGTCAGCACGAGCGGCAATGATTCCAACAACGGAACTAGCGCGTCGACACCATGGCGAACGCTGCAGAAGGTTTCCCAATACGCGTACTCGGGGGGAAACTCAATCCTCCTCAAGCGCGGAGACTCCTGGACCGGAGAAACTCTTTACCTGCACGGTAACGGGACGGCCGAGAATGCGATTCTGGTCAGCGCCTACGGTTCCGGCAACAAGCCAGTTATCAGCGCGAACATGGGGGAGGCTATCGCCTCGATCAAAATCGTGAACAACCATGGAATCAGGATCGCTGGACTCGAGTTAACGGGAGGCGCATTCGGAATCGAAGTCCTTAACGACGCTACCCATGGTCACGATTACCTGTATCTCGACGACCTCTATATCCACGACGTCGAAGGCAGATCTATTGGCACGGACCTTGTGTTCCCGTACCCCGAGAGCTACTTCGGCGCGGCGATCCTCATTAGCTCTCTGATGACCGATGAGAACCAGGACCAAACAGTATTCTCGAACATCACGCTCACCAACTCAGTCATCTCGCAAACCGACACCGGCTTCATCAATCTGGTGCGGGACAAGCCCTACGACTACACGGGTCTTCCGACGAATGCCTGGAACTCAGACCGAGATGCGTACACCAACGTGAACATCACGAACACTCAAATCTACCGCAGCTATCGCAGCGGTGGAATCATGATGTACGCAACGACCGGGGGCGTCACGGACAATGTCGTAATCGACGAGACGGGCTACCTCAAGGGTATGTTCTGGGGCGTAGCCGCATTCCAAATAGCAAACAGTGAGAACTATACGGTGCAGAACTCTGAATTTATGCGGACCTACAAATCCAATCAATCACCAGACGGCGAAGGCTTCGACTTCGAGGCTGGTAACAGGAACGTGACGCTTACCAATTCCTACATTCACGACAATGCCGGGCCGAGCATTTTGCTGTACGGAGAGAATGGCGGATGGTTCCTCAATAACACCGGCTTGATCATAAACAATGTGTTCGCCTATCGTAACGGTACCGAGGGGGCTGGGTTTGACTCAAAGGCGATAAAGAACTACCCAAGGAATGAAGGGATCATTCAGAATAGCGTCTTCATTAGGAAGTTCGCGGGTCAGGATGTCACCTCTGATCCTGTGGCTTTCGAGTCAAGCAACTACATAGCCAACCCCGACTTATCGCAGGCCTTCGGGCCGGGTCGCACCAAGTGGGCTTTAGGAGCTAGCGTCATCGCAAGCAGTAACGTGAACGACTACGGCTGGACGCTCGCTAACGTGGTTGATGGAATCTGGAGCAGCAAGGCAGGGGCCGCAGGTACCGTGAACGGTTGGTCATCCAACAGCAACCTCGGCGCAGATCACACTGAATGGATACAGATCGACCTCGGCCAATCCCGAACTATCTCGGAGGTCGATCTGTGGGCGAGCGACCGCGACACAATTTACTTTCCCAAGGATTTCGACATCCAGATTTCGGTCGATGGAGCGTCCTGGACTACCGTCGCGTCCAGGACGAACTACGCTCAGCCAACCTCGACGAGCCCAAAGCAAGCCTTCACATTTGCCGCGCAGAGTGCAAGATACGTAAAGGTCACCGCAACATCACTGCGGTCGAACCCACTCGAGTCGAATAACTACAGGATGCAATTCGCCGAAATTGACGTGCTGCAGTTGCACTAGAGATTGCGCCGCCGCGGTCGCGCTGCCGTGGCTCTACGCCACGGCCAGATGTAATTCCTCGGGACGTTGTGAACGTTTGAGGTAGCGAAGACCTCCGGAACGATGTGGGTTACCACACTCACGTCGGCAAACCGGAGGTCTTCGTGTCTCACGCTAACGTTCTGCTCACCCCGAAGGGCAGACTCAACCTCGCTTTGCTCGTAGTCGAGCGGGGCTGACCGATTCGGCGCGCTGCCGCGCAATTCGAGTGCTCGCCGGCAATAGCGTGGAAAAGGTCGCCCGCTATCGACAGGGCTTGAGCTTGGTTGATGGAAGCTCCCGCCCTCATCGCAGCCCATCACAACTTTCGCGACCCCTGGAGCGCAGAATCATCGCGCTTCGTTTCACCCGCCGGTGGGGCCTGCACCAAATCAGGTACCACATGGGGGTGCCGCGCTCCACTGGTGGCCGCGTACTGGACCGCTATCGGATACCACTGCAGGCTCACGTCGATTATGCAACGGGGCTGCCAGTACGCAGGCGCCGTGCGGTCCGATACGAGCTGTCCCGGCCCGGTGGATTGGTGCACGTCGAGATTAAAAAGCTCGGCCGTATCCCGCACGGTGGCGGTCATCGCATCGTTGGCCGCCAGCAGGGCAACAAATACAACGACGGGCCCGATCGCGGCGGGCGCGGCCACGCGTTTCTTCATTGCGCCGTCGATGACTTCCGCCGACTGGCCTATTCAGAACAGCTCCCGAACGAGCGCAAAGAGACCGCCGCGAGATCCTGGCGGCGCGCTGAGGCGTTCTTCGCCGAGGCCGGTTTCACCGTTGAGGCGGTGATGACGGACAACTGTTCCTGCTACCGCTCCGGCGACTTCGCTGAAGCCCTCGGGCCGAACAAGCGCCCTTAAACTCGCCCCTACTGGCCGCCGAGTGGGCTCACGACGAATTCTGTGCCAGTGCCGAGGCTCGAGCAGCCACCTGTCCCGCGTGGTCACATCACTACGATCACCACCGACCCCACACCGGCATCAGGGTCCTCACACTCTCAACCCGCGTTCACAACGTCTCGGGGAACTGCGGCTAGACGAGACGGCAAGACGTGGGCACTTAGATCTTGCGGTCGCGCCTCGCAAACTTGGGGGCACACTCATGGCGACATGACTTCGAACAGCCAACAACCTTTCTAATGCGCGCAACTTCGACGGACGCAGATGTCCCCCAATGGCGGACTGATGCTCCGTTGTAGATTAGGCGACTCTTGCACTGAGGCGACGGGAGTCGCCGCAGAATGAATAGGCTCCTTACCGAAAGCGCTTCCGGAGTACTGCCGGGAATCTGTCGAGACGACGCCTCGGGAACACGATTTCCGCACGGTCGCGGATGGCCCAAAGGCCCTCGTGGGATTTCTTGCGCTGGCTCAACTTGATCTCCAGTGGGCCGAGACGCTGATACGTCAACCAGTCCGCGGTCAGTTATCAACGACTATGGCCGCGGGCCTCTGAATCGCCGAGACGGCAACGTAACCAGTTACGTCGAGGAAGCCGGCTGTCACGACAAGCCGGTGCACTTGTATAACAATCTGCTACTGTCGCCCGCATGAGCAGTGACGCCCTCGCCGTGACACGCGTGCCCGACGCGGTGTACGAGGCGCTGCGCGAAAGCATCCTGAGTCAGCGCGAAGCGCCCGGAACCGCCGTGACCGAGCAGGCCATCGCCGACCGCTTCGGCGTCGCGCGCCCGACCGCCAAGGTCGCGCTCGAGCGGCTCGTCGCCGACGGGCTGCTGCGGCGCGAGGCCCACAAGACCGCGCGCGTGCCCGAGCTGACGCGCGACGACATCGTCGACCTCTACGCCAACCGTGCCATCGTCGAAGAGGCCGCGCTGCGCACCCTCGCCGCCGACGGCGTCGTGCCGATCGCGGCCATCGCGGCGCAGCGGATGCTCGTCGACGCCGCCTCCGACGCCTCGACCGCTGACCGCTCGGGGCCGCTAGCCCGGGCCGACATCGCCTTCCACCGCGCCCTCGTCGAGGCGCAGCGCTCCCCCCGGCTCGCGCGCCTGCACGCGCTGCTCATGGGCGAGATCGAGCTCTGCACGGGGCAGGTGCAGGCGCACCGGCTGCTCGCGCTCGACGACGTCGTCGCGCAGCACCAGGGCATTCTCGACGCCGTCGCCGCGGGCGACCCCGACCGCGCCGGCGCCCTCACCCGCGCCCACATCGAGGGGGCACGCAACCGCCTGCTCGCCCGCTACGACCTCACTCACACGAAGGACTAGCCCCCATGGTGAAACACCGCTTCCCGCGCCCGAAAGAGCTCGCGCCGCTCATGCGGTTCAAGACGCCCGAGCTCAACGGCAAGAAGCGCCGACTGCAGGGTGCGCTGACCATTCACGACCTGCGGGCGATCGCGCAGCGCCGCACGCCGAAGGCGCCCTTCGACTACACCGAGGGCGCGGCCGAGGCCGAGCTGAGCCTCGGTCGCGCGCGGCAGGCCTTCGACGACATCGAGTTCCACCCCGCGATCTTGCGCGACGTGAGCCACGTCGACACTGGGTGGGATGTTCTCGGAAAGCGCGTCGAGTTGCCCTTCGGCATTGCGCCCACCGGCTTCACGCGCATGATGCACACCGAGGGCGAGGTTGCTGGGGCGACGGCAGCGGCTGCGGCGGGCATCCCGTTCGCGCTGTCGACGATGGGCACGACGAGCATCGAGGGCGTGCGGGATGCGGCGCCCGAGGGACGCAACTGGTTCCAGCTCTACATGTGGAAAGACCGCGAGCGCTCGATGCAGCTCGTCGAGCGCGCGGCGGCCGCGGGCTTCGACACCCTGCTCGTCACGGTCGACGTGCCCGTCGCCGGTGCTCGCCTGCGCGACAAGCGCAACGGCTTCTCGATCCCCCCGGCGCTCACGGTCGGCACGATCGTCAACGCGATTCCTCGCCCGTGGTGGTGGTGGGACTTCCTGACCACCGAGCCCCTCGCCTTCGCGAGCCTCTCGAGCTGGAACGGCACGGTCGGCGAGCTGCTCGACGCCATGTTCGACCCCACGGTCACCTACGACGACCTGAAGTGGATCAAAGAGCAGTGGCCCGGCAAGCTCGTCGTCAAGGGCGTGCAGACGGTCGATGACGCGAAGCGCCTCACGGCGCTCGGCGTCGACGGCATCACCCTCTCGAACCACGGCGGTCGCCAGCTCGACCGCGCACCGATCCCCTTCCACCTGCTGCCCGAGGTCGTCCGCGAAGTCGGCAAGGACACCGAGGTGCACCTCGACACGGGCATCATGTCGGGCGCCGACATCGTCGCCTCGATCGCCCTCGGCGCGCGCTTCACGCTCATCGGCCGCGCCTACCTGTACGGCCTCATGGCCGGCGGGCGCGCGGGCGTCGACCGCGCCATCGAGATCCTCGGCGGTGAGATCACCCGCACCATGAAGCTGCTCGGCGTTACTTCGCTCGACGAACTCGAGCCGCACCACGTGACGCAGCTGCAGCGGCTCATCCCGCGCGGCTGAGGGCGTCACCCGGGGCCGGGCCCCGTCGCGACGTCGTGGTGGTCGCCGCGGCGGGGCCCTCTCAGCCGCGCAGCGAGCGGGCGTCGCGCTCGAGCGACTCGGCGATGCCGCGCAGGTGTCCGGCGTAGCCGCCCGCCGTTCTGCCGAGCGTGCGGCCCGAGGTCATGACCTCGGCCCGATCGGTCGCCACGACGGTCGCGCCCGATGCGACGAGGCGCGCGACGAGCTCGTTGTCCTCGTGCTCGGCGAGCGGCGCGAAGCCTCCCGCCGTCAGATACGCGGATGCTCGCACTCCGAGATTCGCCCCGTGCACATGCCCGTTCGGCCGACCGGGCTCGTGGGTCTCGAGCCACTGCCGCACGTGCGCGGCCGACAGGTCGTCGAAGTCAGGTCGCACGGTGCCGATGACCACGTCGAACCCGGCGTGCTGCATCTGCACGTGCTCGCCCACCCAGTTCTCGGGCACGACGGAGTCGGCGTCGGTGAGGGCCAGCCACGAGCATCCCGCAGCGATCGCCTGCCGACAGCCGACGGATCTCGCGATGCCGACGTTCTCCGCGTCGATCTCGAGCACGACGAGCTCGCAGTTCCGGCTCGCTCGCGCCCGCTGCGCGGCCGCGCGGGCCGCCTGTGCGGTGCCGTCGCGACACGAGTCGGCGACGACGACGATCGAGACGCGGGCGTCGACCTGCGCAGCCGCGACGATGATGGAGTCGAGGCAGCGCCCGATGAGATCGCGCTCATCGCGCGCGGGAACGACGATGCCGACATGCGGATCCCTGCGACGCGCGCTCACGCGATGCCCTCGTGCTGGGCGACCGAGCAGGCGTCGCGGCTGTAGACGTCGATGACGAAGTCGGCCTCCACGTGGTGCACGATGCGGGACACGCCGCGCGCGGCGATGACCGCATGCACTTGATCGCCCGTCAGCAGGTGCTCGGCCACGGGTCGGCGCCAGTGGCAGGCGAGCATCGTGCCGTGATCGCCGAGCGCGGCGTCGAGCTCGCGCAGCGCCTGCTCGAGCTGCTCCTGCGTGAAGTAGTAGCCCACCTCGGAGAGCACGACCAGATCGAACGGCCCCGCTGGCACAGTGGCGCGCACATCGACCTGCTCGACCGTCACGTCGGCACGGCCGACGAGGCGCGCACGCGCGAGGGCGACGGCCCGCGCCGAGAGGTCGACCGCGAGCAGCTCGTCGCAGCGGTCGGCGAGGTCGGCGGTCAGCACGCCGATCGAGCAGCCCACCTCGAGCGCTCGCCCGTATCGCCGTGCCGGCAGGCTCGCGAGCGTGATCGCGCGCTTGCGCTGCTCGTACCAGCGGGACTCGACGCGCCACGGGTCGTCGCGGCGGGCGTACGCGCGCTCGAGCCAGTCGGCGATCGCATCGTCGCCGTCGATCACGATGAACTCGCGATCGGCTGCCGCCGCGTCGAGCACCGCCGCCGAGAGCACGGGGGCGGCGCCCTCGGTCTGCGAGGCGTACTCGGCGAGGGCGCGCAGCTTGATGCGGGCGTCGATCGAGGCCGCGCGCATCCGCCGCCAGTCGATGTCGGGGTGATCAGGATGCCCCCAGTGCCACATCCAGACGGGGTACTCGCCGAGGCGGTGCGGTTCAACGAGCTCGGCCGCGATCTCGCCGACCACCCGGTGGTCGCGATGGCGGTCGCCGCGCCAGGGGGCGAGCACGAGGGCATCCGGGGCGGCGTCGGCGAGCGCGATCGACAGCCCCGCGGCGATCGACACGCGATCGTCGGGAGTGCGGCCGTCCGCGAACCGCAGGAACAGCACGCGCGCGGCGGGCGCGAGCACGGCGATGGCGGCGCGGGCCTCGCGTTCGCGCCGCTGGGCCAGGGCGGAGTCGCCCGTGCCGTCGGGCGACCCCGCGGCCGCGCCATCGGTGACGATCACGACGTCGACAGCGACGCCGCGCTGCGCGCACGACGCGATGATTCCACCCGCGCCGAGCGTCTCGTCATCGGGGTGCGCCGCGATCACGACGAGCGACAGGATGCGCGCCAGGTCGATCAGCGGCGCCGCCGTCCAGCGGCCGTCGGCCTGCCACTCGCGGGCGCTCGTCCCCGGCTCGCGCGCATCGAAGATCACCACGGCGCTGGTTCTTCGGCGAGCGCGGCCCCGAGCGAGGCCTGGTCGCGCTCCGCGTGGTGCTGCCGCACATAGAGCTGCAGGTCGGCCACGCGCTTCGCGTGCGCGCCGTCGAGCGCGAGCGGCGCGGGCCCGAGCGCACGATGGGCGCGATCGATGACCTCGTCGCACGCGCGGGCGACGGTCGCGCGCACCCGTTTGGCCGTCAGCCGCGGGTCGGCGTTGGCGAGCACCGTGATCTCGGCGGCTTCGGCGAGCGCGCGGCGCGCGGCCTGCAGCACCTCGTCGATCGCCCCGAGGTGGGCGAGCAGATGCGGATTCGGCGCGGCGGCAGCAGCGGCATGCAGGGCACGGGCGATGCCGATGGCTCCCCCGAACCAGCAGGCGGCGACACCGACGCCGCCCCACCAGAACTCGGTGCGGTCGAGGTACCACCCGGGCTCACCGACACGCACGGCCGCGACCCCGGTGAACCGCACGGGTCCGCTGGGAATCTCGGCCAGACCGCGAGCGACCCACACCTCGTCGTCGATCTCGACGCGCGGGCCCAGTCGCGCGGCGAACAACGACCGACGATCATCGCCGTCGACGTGAGCCGTCACGAGCGCCGCATCGAGCCGGCTCGCGAGCGAGCACCACGGCTTGACGCCGCTCAGGGTTGCCGTTCCACTCGACTCGATCGCCGTGAGGGGTTCGTCTCCGCCCTCGGCCGCGAAGACGCCCCAGGTGAGGGCGGTGACGGCGTCGCCCTCGTGGGTCTTGACGCGGGCATCCCGCAGCATCGAGAGCGCATCGAGGTGCGGCTCGACGATGCGCGCAACCCCGACGTCGTGGGCGGCCAGCGTGGCCAGAGCCTCCCACTGGTCGAGCAGATTCGGCACGACGGCCGGGATCGTCTCTCCGAGCTGACGGGCGAGCCGCAACGACTCGTCGACCCCCTGCGGCGCGTGCCGCAGAACGATCGCCGTCAACGGCCCCGGGTCGAACATCGCGGGAGCGAGCGAGACCGGCGCGAGCAGGGCGGTGTCGGGCAGGGAGGGCATACGGGCAGCTTTCGACAGAGCGGGCGCACCAGCCGGAGCGCTCGCGCTTCTGCACTGTCTCGCGATGCCGCGCCACGAGCAACGGGTTGACACGAGGGCATCTCGCTGTCAGCAACTCGCGTCGCTCAGTCCTTCAGCGAGCACGGACGTCCCTCAACTGATCCACGAGAAGATGACGGGTGCACCAGCGACGAGCACGCCGGCCGTCATGAGCAGCACCGCGGCCACAATCGAGCGGGGCACCGAGCCCTCGGTGAACCGTCGGGTGATCGAGCGCAGCCACTCGGTCGTCCGCTCCCGGCTCACGAGCCCGACGACGAGAAGCACCAGGCACGGCACGCAATAGATCACGGCGTAGCCGGCGATGACGAGCAGGCCTGCGCCGATGCCGATGTCGGCATCGACGAGTCGTTCGATGGCAATGAAGTAGGGGAACGCATTGGGCAGGTCCGCGGCGGTGACGATCACCCCGAACGGCACCGCCGTGGCCGGCGAGAACCAGGCGGGAAGCTCGAGTGGGCTGCGAGGCCGATCTCGAAGCCGACGGATGCCCGCCACGACGAGTGCGATACCCGCCGCGCCGAACGCCACGAACCGTAGACCGATGAGCAGCCCGTCGATTGCGGCGGCAACCGCGCCAGCGGTGATGAACAGAAGCGCACCCACCGTGAACACGGTCAGCGCAGCACCCATGATCACGGCGCCAGCGGTGAGGCCGGGCCGCCGCGGAGCCGACAACAGGGTCAGGATGACGGAGACCATCGTCGCGGGGTTGAGCGAGTCGAGCGCGGCGAGCCCCACGATGGTGAGCAGCAGTGCAGCGGTCATGGCCGAGCCCGCTACTTCAGCGCCGCGAGCAGCTCACGCGTGCTGAGCGCGCTGAGCGGAGTCGGACTGAGGAGGCTCTGCAGCAGCATCCCGTCGCCGACCATGCGGATGATTCGGGCGCGCGTCGGGTCGCCGACCTCGTCAGCGATGAGAGCCTCCCACTGCCTCGTGGCGTCGAGGATCTGCTGGACGGCATCGCCCAGGTCGTCGTGTGCGCCCAGCGCGATGATCGCGAGGGTCGACAACGGGGTTCCGTCAACCTCTGGCTGCGCCGATAGCCGCAACCATGTATCGACGACCTCGCCGCGCGTCGCGGCGTCGCGAAGCTCACGATCGGTCGCATCAACCGCTGCAGTGATCAGTGCAGACACGAGGGCAGAGCGGCTGGCGAAGTGGTGCATCAGGCCGCCCTTCGACACGCCCGCATCACCGGCGAGGGCGTCGAGCGAGGGCAAGCGACCATGCGTCGAGATGAAGGATCGAGCGGTATCGAGGATCAGATCGCGGGCCGACATACACCGATCATGGCATACCGACCGACCGGTCGGTTTGTTTCGGGTCTCTTGTTCGAGATGCGGTCAGCCGTACAGCCCCGGCGCGATCGTCGCCACGGTGACCGCGTGCACGACGGCGATGCCGAGGTTCGACAGAACGACGGGGTTGCGCAGGGCATCCTGCACCGTCACGGCGGTCAGCACCTTGTAGACAATCTGCACCGCCAAGAGGCTCACGGCGGCGGCCTCGAGGGCCGTCGACGGACCCATCATCGCGACGACCGCGAGCAGCGCCGTCGACGCGGTGAGGATGGCGATGTAGATCGCGAGCAGGATGTCGCGCGCGGGCGCGCGCTCGCCCCAGGCCCGCACGATCCAGGGCGCGCGGGCCGCGAGCGAACCGACGACCGGCACGAGCACGACGATGTTGAGCAGCAGCGAGACGAGCAGCACGACCTCAGGCCTCCTGGGTGTGACGGTGGTCGGCGCCGGGCGTGCGGTGAGCATCCGGATCGGAAGGAAGATAAGGCGCAATCGTCGCGTCGAGCCAGCCGATGAGCTCGCGCTGCCGCTCGGGCTCGTACGTCACCTGCTCGGCCTGCGTCCGCTGTCCGATCTCGATGTAGCCGTCGTGCACGCCGGCGTGCGCATCGCCGAGGGCGAGCTCGACCGCGTGCCGGCCGGTGATGCGCGCCGTCGTCGCCTTGGGGTGCAGGACCATGACGGGCATGATCCAGCGCCACACCCAGTAGCGGAATGCCGACATGTCGCGCACGAGCCCCGTGCGCACCGTGAGGCCGGGGTCGTAGGTGTTGAGGCGGCGACCGGTCGCGCCGAGGCGCTCGGCCCACGCGTGCGCGGCCGTGACGAGGGCGAGCTTGCTCGAGGCGTAGGCGATGCCGCCGCGCTCGCGACCCCTCGCCTCGGTCGGGGCCTCGGCCGGGTCGGCCGTCGCGAGGGCGGCGGGCGCCTGCCACTGCGGGTCGGGGATGAGGTTGAACGAGTGCTTCTTGCCGCGGTGCGTCGACGAGCCCATGACGACGACGTGCCCGGCGGGCGCGAGCATCGGCGCGAGGCCCGTGACGAGCAGGTGCTGGGCAATGACGTTGATCGTGAAGGTGCGCTCGTGCCCCTGGGCGCCGAGCGTCGCGCGCGACATGAACTGCGTGCCGGCGTTGAGCAGCGCGGCGTCGATGGGCGCGATCGTGCCGGCATCGATGAGCGCGCGCACCTCGGCGAGCGCCGCCTGCACCGAGGCGAGGTCGGCGAGGTCGACGCTCACGCCGTGGGCGGTGAGGCCGGCGGCGCGCGCCTGGTCGAGCGCAGCATCCAGTGCTGTCGCATTGCGGGCGAGCAGGACGAGGTGGGGGCGGGCCGGGTGCTGCAGCAGGGCGCGCAGCATGCCGGCGCCGATGCCGCTCGTCGGTCCGGTGAGGAGGACGGTGGGACGAGTGATGTCATGAACTGTCATGTCGTCAGACTAGGTGATGTCATCATGTGACACAAGAGTAGGATCGGGGGCATGCCCCGCTGGCCCACCGACTCCCGCGAGCGGCTCGTCGACGCCGCGATGAGCCTGTTCGGCGAGCACGGCTACGCCGCGACGACCGTCGACGAGATCGCGGCGCGGGCGGGCGTGACGGCGCGCACCTTCTTCCGGCACTTCCGCGATAAGGAGGAGGTGCTGTTCTCCGACGACGACTCCCTCATGCCGCACCTCATCGCGACGATCGCCGAGCCGACCGGGCCCGTCGCGGCCGAGGCGCTCATGAGCCGCGCGCTCTCGTCGCTCGCCGAGGTCATGCAGCCCGGTCGCCACGAGCTGCGCGCCCGTCAGCGCATCATCGACACCGAGGTCTCGCTCTCCGGCCGCGAGCTCGCCAAGCAGGCGCTATGGCAGCGGGCGGTCACGGCGACGCTCATCGAGCGCGGCTTCGCCGAGGAGCACGCCGAGGTGCTCGCGGCCATCGGCTTCGCGCTGTTCGTGCGCGAGCTGCACGCCTGGCTCGCCGACGACGACGGCCCCGACCTCGTGACGCGGGTGCAGGATGCCCTGCCGCGGGCGCGCTCGGTGCTCGACGTCGTCAGCGCGCGCTGAGGCGCCCGGCGCCCTCCGGCAGCGAGAACGCTCAGCGCGGCGCGACCACAACCTGCCGCTGCGCGCCGAGCCCGTCGATGCCGAGCTCCATCACATCCCCCACCTGCAGGTAGGTCGGCGGCGTCATGCCCAGGCCCACCCCGGGCGGCGTGCCCGTATTGATGAGGTCGCCCGGCTCGAGCACGAGGAACTGGCTGAGGTAGTGCACGATGAACCACGGGTCGAAGATCATCGTCGAGGTCGAGCCGGTCTGCCGCCGCTGCCCGTTGACGTCGAGCCACATACCCAGCTGCATGACGTCGTCGAGCTCGTCGGGGGTCGCGAGCCACGGCCCGGCCGGGTTGAATGTCTCGGCCGACTTGCCCTTCGCCCACTGCCCGCCGCGCTCGATCTGGAACGCCCGCTCGCTCACATCGTTGACGACGACGTAGCCCGCGATGTGCTCGCGCGCCTGTTCGGGGCTGTCGAGGTAGCTCGTGCGCGCCCCGATGACGATGCCGAGCTCGACCTCCCAGTCGAGCTTCGTCGCGCCGCGCGGCATGCGCACCTCGTCGTCCGGCCCGACGAGCGTGTTCGGGCTCTTCGTGAACAGGATCGGCTCGTCGGGCACGGGCATACCCGACTCGGCCGCGTGGTCGCTGTAGTTGAGCCCGATGCAGAGGATCTGGTGCGGGCGGGCGATGGGCGCCCCCACCCGCTCGCCGGCGAAGGGATGCACGGCGCCGGCCGCGATGCGCTCGGCGACGACCTGCTTGAGGCGGAGCATCCCGCCCGAACCAAAGAAGCGCTCGTCGAAGTCGGGCGTGAGGTCGCTCACGTCGACGTAGTGGGAGTCGTCGACGCGCACGACGGGCTTCTCGTTGCCCGCGGGGCCGAGGCGCATGAGCTTCATCGGTGAGGCCCTTCTAGTAGGTGGCGCGGCCGCCGCTGAGGTCGTAGACGGCGCCGGTCGAGAAGCTCAGCCGGTCGGAGGTGAGGAACGCCACGAGCTCGGCGAACTCGTCGGGCCGGCCGACGCGCTTCATGGGGATGAGGTCGGTGATGTACTGCAGCACCGCGGGGTCGGTCTTGGCGTTCATGGGGGTGTCGATCACGGCCGGGGCGATGACGTTGACGAGCACGCCGGTCTGCGCGAGCTCTTTGCCCACCGACTTGGTCAGGGCGATGACCGCGCCCTTCGTCGCCGAGTAGGCAGCGAGGTTCGGGTTGCCGTCCTTGCCGGCCATCGACGCGACGTTGACGATGCGCCCCCAGCCCTTCCCCACCATGCCGGGCGCGAACGCGCGGATCGTCGCGACCGTGCCCATGACGTTGACGTCGACGGTGCGGCGCCACTCCTCGGCCGTCGTCTCGATGAGCGGCTTGTTCGGCCCGACGATGCCGGCGCAGTTGACGAGGATGTCGACGGGCCCGACCGTCGCGGCCACTGCCGCCACGGCCGCATCGTCGCTGATGTCGAGCTGGTGGTCAGCGCCCTCGGCGACGTCGAGCGTAATGACGCGGATGCCGTCGGCGCGCAGGCGCTCGGCCGTCGCGGCACCGAGGCCACTCAGCCCTCCGGTGACGATCGCGGTGCGGGTCATGCGTTAGATCATACCTAAAGCGGGCATCCGTGCGACGACCGCGTCGTAGGCTCGAACAATGCAGTACTGCATCTTCACCGAGCCCCAGCAGGGCGCCACGTACGACACGATCGTCGCCCACGCGCAGCGCGCCGAGGCCCTCGGCTTCCACGCCTGGTTCCGCAGCGACCACTACCTCGTCATGGGCGACGGCGACGGCCTGCCCGGCCCCACCGACGCGTGGACCACCCTCGCCGCCCTCGCCCGCGAGACCAGCACGATCCGCCTCGGCACGCTCGTCAGCTCCGCCACGCACCGCCACCCCGGCATCCTCGCCGTGCAGGTCGCGCAGGTCGACCAGATGTCGGGCGGCCGCGCCGAGTTCGGGCTCGGCACCGGCTGGTACGCGCGCGAGCACGAAGCCTTCGGCATCCCCTTCCCCGACAAGCGGTTCGGGATGCTCGAGGAGCAGCTCGCCATCGTGACGGGCTACTGGGCCACCCCCGACGGCGCCACCTTCTCGTTCGAGGGCGACCACTACCGACTCGTCGACGTGCCCGCCCTGCCGAAGATCGTGCAGGAGCGCATGCCCGTCATCGTCGGCGGCGGCGGACCGCGCAAGACGCCCCAGCTCGCCGCGCGGTACGCGACCGAGTTCAACATCGGCTTCCGCACCCTGGAAGGCTTCGCCGAGGTGCTCGACAACGTGCGCGCGGTGTGTGAAGAAGAGGAGCGCGACCCGGCGACGCTCACCATGTCGGCCGCGTGGCCGACGGTCGTCGGTCGCGACGCCGCCGAGATCGCCCGCCGCTGCGCCGCCGTCGGCATCGACCCCGATTCCGACCACGGCGAGCGCCTCGTCGGCACCCCCGCCGACGTCGTCGACCGGCTCGGCGCCCTGCGCGAGCTCGGCGTCGATCGCGTCTACCTGCAGACGGTGGACATGACCGACCTCGAGCACCTCGACCTCATCGCGGCCGACGTGCTGCCGCACCTGACCTGAGAAGAGCATCCCGCATGGCCACCACCACCGCGTTCGGCGCCGCCGCCGACTGGACCCGCCGCCACGTCGAGGCCGGCCGCCTGCCCGTCGCCGTGCTCGGCATCGTCGACGTGAACGGCGTCGTCGACATCACCGCGTTCGGCACCGACCCTGTGAGCGGTCGCGTCGCCCACGTCGACGACCGCTTCGCCCTCTACTCGGTGACGAAACCGCTCGTCGCCCTCACGGCCATGCGTGCCGTCGAGCGCGGACTGCTCACGACCGAGACCCCGCTGCAGGATGCCCTGCCGGGCTTCGTCAGCCGCGAGGTCACCCTCGCCCACCTCACGAGCCACACCTCCGGCGTTGCCGATCTGACGCTCGAGGGCGGCGGCTCGGCCCGCACCCACGGACACGCCACGACGCTGCGCGAGGCGATCGAGCGGGCTCCGCTTGACTTCGCGCCCGGCACGGCCCGTCGATACACGAACCTGACGTGGTCGGGCGTGACGGCGCTCGTCGAGCACGCCACGGGCCGCCCATTCGAGGACGAGTTCGCCGATCTCGCCGCCGCGGTCGGCGCCGACGGCCTCTCGTTCGACACCGACGACGTGCACCACGTGCACGGCACCGAGCGCTACGAGCACGACCCCGCCGCACTCTTCGCGTTGCGGCACCCGGCCGCAGGCGCCGCCGCCCGGGCGTCCGACCTGCTCGCCCTCGGCCGCTCCCTGCTCGCGGGCGACGACGCCGTCGTGCACCGCGTCACGCTCGAGGCGATGCTGCGGCCGCGCACGAGCGGCCTGGTCGCGCTCGACGCCAACCGCACCCGGCACCCGGAGGACTTCGGCATCGGCTTCAACCTGCCCTACCGTCCGAGCCTGCTCGACCACAGCACGTTCGGCCATGAGGGCTGGTGCCGCTCGCAGTTCTGGGTGTCGCGTCACACCGGCCGGTGTGTCGTGCTGCTCACCAACCGTCTCGACACGGGTGAGCCCGACGTCGGCGTCGACGTCGACGAGCTGCTGAACGCCGCCTTCACCGGCCGATGAGCACGGGTCGATGAACACATCTCGCCCGCACGTCATCGTGCTGCCCGGCGGCGGCTACGCCTTCCGGGCTGCGCACGAGGGCGAGCCCGTCGCCGCGTGGCTGCGCTCACTCGGGCTCGACTCGAGCGTGCTCGCCTACCCCGTGAAGACGCGCCACCCCGGCCCCATCGATGCCCTGCGGATGCGCGTGGCCGAGCTGCGCGCCACCGGCGTCGAGCGGCTTGGTGTGCTGGGCTTCTCGGCCGGCGGCCACCTCGCGGGCCACGCCGCGACCCTCGGCCTCGTCGACCTGGCCGTGCTCTGCTACCCCGTGGTCTCGATGCTCACCCCCACCCACGGCGGATCGCGGCGGCAACTGCTCGGCCGCTGGGCCCCGCCCTGGACGCGTGCGGCGCTCTCGCTCGAGCGCCGCGTGACCGCCGACATGCCTCCGACGTTCATCTGGCACACCGCCGAAGACGAGACGGTGCCGCTCGAGCACCCCTATCGCCTCGCGCGCGCACTCGCCCGGCACGACGTTCCGCACGCTCTGCATGTCTATCCGCGCGGACGCCACGGGCTCGGCCTCGTCGATGCGTCTGAGGAGAACGGCATCGAAGGCGGCGCGCACGCCGGGATCGCCGCGCACTGGACACGCGACTGCGAGGAGTGGCTGCGCGAGCTCGGCTGGGTCGACTGAGTGGTCAGCCGCGCGTGCGGCGAGCATCCGTCGCGCGGACCGCGCCGACCGACGCCCACACGACGCTCACCGCGATGACGCACGCGACCCACAGAACCGTGAGTCCGGCCTCGGCGGTACTGAGTCCCACACCGATGAGGGCGTAGGTCACCGTCGCCGCGTAGACGATCGAGCCGCGCGAGACGATGACGAATCCCACGGCCATGCCCGCGGCCGCCGCGAGCACAAGCAGCTGCCAGGTGATCCCCCAGGCCGTGTCGACCTCCGCACCCGAGCCTTGCGTCACCGTCGCGACCTGGACGAAGAACGCCATGGATGTCCAGCCCGAGTACGTGCCGAGCATCAGGTACAGCAACCCGCGCTCGACGGGGTTCCACTGGGCGATCTCGTCGCGGGCGGCGACGACGCGCTGCCAGGCCATGACGTGCGCCGTGATGATGACGGCGAACACGAGCAGCCCGACCGGGTTCTCCTGCCCGAGACTCGCCGCGGCGAGCCACAGCCCGAAGCACAGGTACACGATGGCCATCGGCAGGGCGAGCTGGTCGCGCACTCCGGACGAGTCGGTGATCGTCGACGGCCGCGCCTGCGCGAGCGACCAGGCGATGCTCGCGACGATGATGAGGCCCCAGATCGCGAACCATGCGCCGGGCGGAACGAGCGGCGAGAACTCGGCCCCCGACTGCAGGTCGGTCGGCGAGAGCCAGTCGAACACGAGCGACGACACCGGTTGGCCGATCGCGAGCACGACGACGAGCGCACGCAGCGCGCGCCGGCGACCACGGGCGGGGTCGGGTGAGGTGGCAGTGGTGTCGACGTCGGCTGCGTTGCTCACCTGAATCTCCTCTCGCGCGGTGATGTGGTGCGCCACCACGCTACTCGCCCAGTTGGGCGCGCACAGTGGGCGCGACCTCCGACCCGAAGCGCTCGATGGCGCGCGGGTCGTCGCCGGCCAGCACGAAGGTCGACACCCCGTAGGTGCGGGCCAGGTGCACGAGGCGCTCGGGGTGGGCATCCGCCGGGCCGACGTTCAGCACGCGGCAGATCGCGGAGGGGTCGCGGCCCGCCGCCCGCGCGGCCTCGTCGATGATCGCCCCGCTCGAGGAAAGCTCGTGCTCCCCCGCGAGCATGCCGAGCGATGCCCACCAGCCGTCGGCCTGCCGCCCGATGAGCCGCAGCATGCGGGGCTTGAGCGCGCCCACCCAGATCGGGATGTCGTGCGCGGGTGCCGGACCGCGCTTCGCCCCCGTGATCGGGTAGTGCGGGCCGTCGAGAACAACGCCGCCGGGTTCGGTGCTCCACAGTGCGCGCATCACGGTGATGGCCTCGCTCAGGGCGTCGACGCCCTCGCCGGGCGTGCGGCGCGGGCCGCCCATCGCGGCGATGCCGTCCCAGAAGAACCCGGCGCCGAGCCCCATCGTCACGCGGCCACCGGTCAGCAGGTCAAGGCTCGCGGCGCTGCGCGCGAGCATCGCCGGGTGCCGCAGCGGCAGGTTGAGCACGTTGCCCGAGAGCGTCACGCGCTCGGTACGGCCGGCGATCACGCTCAGCAGCGTCCAGGCGTCGAGGAATGCCGGCTGATAGGGGTGGTCCTGCACCGTCACGAGGTCGATGCCCGCGCGCTCCGCTGTCACGGCGAGGTCGACCACGCGCGCGGGGTCGGCGGCGGTCGGGGTGAGGAAGACGCCGAACTGCACGGTCATGAGGGCCTCCGTCTCGCGGTGCGGGATGCTGTGGTCAAGCGCCCGCGACCAAACGGTATTCCCCGCCAGGCGGGCCGCCCACCCCGCTCAGGCCGAGCGCGCGGGAATCTCGTCGAGGGCGGTGTAGACGGGGATGCCGCGCTCGCGGGCAATGCGCACATCCTCATCGGCCCCCGCCGACGCGCCCGGCAGCCGCAGCACGGCATCGCAGTGGCGCAGCAGGCGTTCGGCAGTCGGATACAACACCTCGCTCGCGAGCGGCGAGAACACGTCGGCGCCCGCGCTCTCGAGCACGGGCAGCGCGACCCATTCGCCGATCATCGGCACGTGTCCTTTCGCAAAGATCGGCCAGGCGGCCGACTCGAGGTGGCGCAGGTTGGCCGCCATGAGCGCGGGGTCGTCCCCCGTGCCCGAGCGGTAGGGGCCAGCGATGAGGATGAGCAGGGGTTTGTCGGTCGTCGTCGTCATGAACACGATGTAACATGATGAAACGCGATTAAACAAGATGATGAGGAAACGAGGACCGATGCTCGCCGCCGAACGCCGCGACTACCTGCTCGAGCGGCTGCAACGCGACGGCACGATCGTGGCCAAGCAGATTGCGGCCGAACTCGGGCTCGCCGACGACAGCATTCGCAAAGACCTGCGCGAACTCGCGGCCGAAGGGCTATTGCAGCGCGTCTACGGTGGAGCCCTCCCCGTCTCCCCCGCGCTCGCCGACTACGCCACGCGGCAGTCGATCGCCCCGGAGAGCAAGCAACGCGTCGCGCGCGCGGCCGCGGCGCTCATTCGCGAGGGGTCGACCGTACTCATCGACGGCGGGTCGACCGCTCTCGCGCTCGCGCACGTGCTCCCGCCGAGCCTGCGCGCGACGACGGTGACGCACAGCCCGACGGTCGCTGCGGCGTTGGCGCAGCATCCCTCGGTCGATGTCATCATGCTCGGCGGCCGCATCTTCAAGCACTCGGTCGTCGCGAGTGGCGCTGCCCTCGTCGAGGCCGCCTCGCGCGTGCGGGCTGACCAGTTCTTTGTCGGCGTCACGGGCGTGCACGACGAGGCCGGTCTCACGACGGGCGACCTCGACGAAGCAGCGGTCAAGCGCGCTCTCGCCGATCGCGCAGCCGATGTCTACGTGCTCGCGAGCCGCGAGAAAGTCGGCGCGGCTTCGGCGTTCGACGTGCTGTCGTTCGACCAGATCGCCGGCGTCATCACCGACGCCGAGCCCGAGCACCCCGTGCTGCAGCGCCTCGCGCGCCGCGGGGTCGCGATCATTCCGGCCTGAGCGCGAGCATCCGGTCTCAGCGGTCGGGCGTGATCGGGTCGGTGCTCGCCTCGGCCTTCTCGGCCAGCGCCTCGATCGACCGGATGCCCTCCGGGCGCCCGGCGCGCACCCACAGCATCCACAGCGCACCGGCGATGAGCGCGGCGGCCACGAGGCTCACGAGCGGCCAGCCGCGCGCGAGGTTGACCACGAGAGTGAAGGCGACGACGGACGAGCCGAACACGTTGAGGGCGAAGCGCTTGCGCTGACGGGCGACGAAGGTGAACCGGGTCATCGCCAGCAGGCCGGAGAGGAAGCTCAAGAACACGGCGACCGCGTAGAAGAGCACGAGGCGCTGGTCGTCGGCTCCGGCGGCAGCGACGACGACCATCGAGAGCACGGCGAAGAGCACGAGGCCCCAGTAGGGCGTGTGGCGGCTGTTCACGCGGCCGAAGGCGGCGGGCAGGATGCCGACCGCGTGCGCTCGGCCGGGGTGCACGGCGAGCGCCTTGAGCAGCCCGGGGCCGGCCTGGAACGACGAGCTCGCGGCCGCGAGCAGCAGCAGAGCGGTCATGAGCTGGAACAGGGCGAAGAGCGGTGCCGGGGCGACGTAGCGGGCGAAATCGGCGATGAGGGTCGAGCCCGCTTCCGGCAGGCCGATGTCGAGCCGCGCCGCCTGCGTGGCCAGGCCGAGCGTGATCACGCCGACGATGCCGAGCGTGAGCCACAGCGTGAGCTGCCCGAAACGGCGACGACCGGCGTCGTCGAGCTCGCCCAGCTGCGCGATCGCGGTCGATGGGGCCTCGACTCCGGTGGCGAGCGCCATCGCCACCGGGAACGCGAAGACGACCGCGATGAGGCCCGCGAGGGCGCCCGGATCCGCCTCGGCAGCGGCCGCCGACACGGCGAGCGCCGCGCCCTCGAGCGGCTGCGCGAACGCGCTGAAGACGAGCACCGCGGCGGCGACGAGCACGAAGACGATCGTCATGAGGGCGAAGACGATGCGGCCCAAGTGACCGAACCAACACAGCCCGCCGACGACGGCCACGAGCACGAGCGCTATGAGCAGGCGCCAGGGCTCGAGCTGCGGAAAGTAGGCGATCACGGCCGACGCCGCCGCTGAGACGCTGATCGCGATCGTCAGCACGAAGTCGACGACGAGCGAGCCGACCGGCACGAACGACCAGCCGTCGCCGAAGGCCTCGCCGACGGCGGCCGAGGCACCCCCACCCTCGGGGTAGCGCGCGATGAGCGCGCGATAGTTGACGATCACGAGCGCGATGATCGCCACGACCAGCCCCATCGTCGCGACGAGCAGATCGAGCCGACCGCCGAGCGCGTGCAAAGCGGCCTCGACCGCGTAGGCCACGGATGACACGGGGTCGGCCATGACGGCGAAGGCGAAGGCGAGGAACAGCACGGCGCGCGAGCGCAGGATGAGCACGCGGCGACACTACTCCTGCGGAGGTCTAGCGGCGCACGTGCTCGGCGAGCCAGCGAAGCGCGTCGTCGGCGCCGTGCCGCTCAGCCGCGAGCGACGAGATGTGGCTCTCGCCCTCGACCAGCCAGAGTTCTGCGGCGGCGATGTGCCCGGCGAGCCACGCCGAGTGACCCGGCGGCACCACGTGGTCGTCGGCACCGTGCGCGAGCAGCACGGGCGCCACGATCGCGTCGAGGTCGACGCCCCACGGCGTGACGTAGGCGATGTCGTCGTCGATGAGCGCCTCGATGCCCGAGGCCAC
Organism: Microcella humidisoli; assembly: GCF_024362325.1. Lineage (NCBI taxonomy): Bacteria > Bacillati > Actinomycetota > Actinomycetes > Micrococcales > Microbacteriaceae > Microcella > Microcella humidisoli. The sequence continues at coordinate 1,183,387 of NZ_CP101497.1, read as the reverse complement.
CCCGGCCGCGGCGACCTCGCCGAGCCAACCCCACGGGCCGCGGAGCGCGGCCCAATCGTCGTCCGTGAAGTCGATCGGCGCATCGGGGTGCTCCTGCTCGTGCAGGCGCTTGCCCTCGAGGCCATTCTGCGCCGCCCGCAGCGCGGCGGTGCTCGTCGGACCCATGCCGGCGAACCAGTCGAGGCCGTCGGCGTCGTGCGGCGCGAGCCCGCCGAGACTCACCGCCGCGATGATCCGCGCGGGCTGCAGCGCTGCGCAGGCGATCGCGTGCGGCCCGCCGCCCGAGTGCCCGACGACGGCGAATCGATCGAGGTGCAGGATGTCGGCCAGCGCTGCGGCGTCGGCGGCCGTGTCGGCGACCGAGCGCCCCGGGTTCGCGGTCGAGCCTCCGTAGCCCGGCCGGTCGAACGAGACCCACCGCAGACCGAGCTCCGCGGCCAGCATGAGCAGCGGCCGAGGAGGCGTGCCGACGTTCGGCGTGCCGTGGTGCCACATGACGGGCGCGCCATCGCCGCCCGCGTCGTAGCCGTGCAGCGTGCGCCCGTCGGGCAGCGTGATGTCGAACTCGAGCACATCGCTCGATGCTGCTGCGGTCATGGCACGGGTCCTAACAGGTCGGCGGCCACGGTCGCGTGCACGGCCTCGGTATCGCTCGGGTGGTAGATGCCGGCGAGCACGTCGCGCTGCAGCCGGCTCAGCTCGGCCGACCAGCGGTAGGCGCCGCCGCCCGCGATGCGCATCGACTGGTCGACCACGTGCCGAGCGGTCTCGACGCTGCGGTGCTTGAGCCCCGCCAAGTCGCGGAACCACCGCACGCCGCGGTCGACACCCTGGTCGCGATCGCGCGAGACCGCCTGCAGTTGCGGGGCGAGCGCGTCGAGGGCGAGCGCGGCATCCGCGATGCGCCAGCGGATGTCGGGGTCGTGCGCCTGGGGCGCTCCGCCGGCGCGCAGGCTCGTGCGGCGTCGCGCACTGTCGACGGCGAGCTCGAGCGCGCGGTCGGCGATGCCGGCATAGACGCTCGCGATGAGGGTGTGGAAGTTGGCGGCGATCGCGAGCGTGTACACGTCGCCGCTCGGTCCGACGGGCAGGATGCGCGCCACACGCTCGTCGGTCACGACCGCGCCGTCGAGCCGCGTCGTGTGGCTCTGCGTCGCGCGCATGCCGAGGGTGTTCCAGTCGGGCGTGATCGTGACGCCCGCAGCCTCGCCGCCAGACTCGCGCGTCAGGAAGCCGTGCACGATGCTCGGCTCGCCACCGTCGGCCGGATCATGACGCCCGAGCACGCCGAGTCGCGTCCACGCGGGCGAGAGGGTCGTGAAGATCTTCGTGCCCGTGAAGGCCCAGCCGCCCACGGTGCGATCGACGCGCGTGAGCGAGTCGCTCATCACCCGGTCGTTGCCCGCCTCGCTGATGGCGAAGGCGAAGAGCTCGCCGCGCTCGGCGTCGTCGAGCACCCAGGCGAGGCTCTCGTCGCCGGCGGCCGCGAGATCGCGCGCCACGCCCATCCACACCAGGTGCATCGTGAGGCCGAGCGCGGTCGCGGGCGCGTGGGCGGCGAGCAGTCGCTGATCAGCGGATGCGGCGCTCAGGCCGCGGGGCGCCAGATAGCCCGCGGCGCGCAGCTCGTCGAGATCCTCGGCGAAGAACGCGTTGCGCTCGTCGTAGCCCGGAGCGCGCTCGCGAATGCGCTGCAGCAGGTCGGGGGTCAGCGCACTCGGGTCGGGCATGCCCCCCACGCTACCCGCGCCTCCCCAGCGTCACCCCGGGCGAGTAGCATCCGCGCATGGCATTCATCGAAGCCTCCGGGCTCGTCAAGACCTACACGCCGAAGGGCGCGCCCGTCGTGCGCGCCCTCGACGGCCTCGACCTAGAGGTGCCGCAGGGCACCGTCACCGCGCTGCTCGGGCCGAACGGCGCCGGCAAGACCACGACCGTCAAGGTGCTCACGACGCTCATCTCGCCCGACGAGGGCTCGGCCACGATCGACGGCGTCGACGTGCTCGCCGACCCCCAGGCCGTGCGACGCATGATCGGGGCGAGCGGGCAGTACGCCGCCGTCGACGAGAACCTCACGGGTCTCGAGAACCTCATGATGGTCGGCCGGCTCTACCACCTCGGCGCGAAGGTCGCGCGGCAGCGCGCGACCGAGCTCATCGAGCTCTTCGACCTCGTCGAGTCGCAGAACCGCCCGGTCAAGGGCTACTCGGGCGGCATGCGCCGGCGCATCGACCTCGCGGGCGCGCTCGTCATCAAGCCGCCCGTGCTCTTCCTCGACGAGCCGACGACGGGCCTCGATCCGCGCAGCCGCATCGGCCTGTGGGACGTCATCGAGCGCCTCGTCTCCGACGGCACCACCGTGCTGCTGACAACGCAGTACCTCGAAGAGGCCGACCGCCTGGCCGACTCGATCTCGGTCATCGACAACGGCCGGGTCATCGCTCGCGGAACCGCCGACGAACTCAAGGCCTCGGTCGGCGGGCAGCGGGTCGCCCTCACCGTCGTCGACGAATCCGATGGGGATGCTGTGCGCAGCCTCCTCGCGAGCCACGGCACCGGCGAGCCCGTCGTCACGGGTGGGCGCACCTGGGTCGTGCCGGTGACCGACGGTCCCGCCGCCCTCGCGGCCATCATGGCCGCGGCATCGGCGGCCGGCATCGCGCTGCACGATGCCGGAATGCGGCGTCCGACCCTCGATGATGTGTTCCTGCAACTGACCGGCCACGTGGCCGACGAGACCACGGAGAGTGCGGCATGAGCGCGACGACGACCACGAGCGCAGCATCCCGAACCCTGCAGCCGGTGCCCGGCAGCGCGGTCTCGCGGTTCCTCAGCGACGGGCGGGTGACCACGTGGCGCAACCTCATGAAGATCATCCGGGTGCCCGAGATCCTGCTGTTCAGCCTCATTCAGCCGATCATGTTCGTGCTGCTCTTCACGTACGTGTTCGGGGCCGCGATCGAGATTCCCGGCGACGGCTACGAGTCGTTCCTCATGGCCGGCATCTTCGCGCAGACGGTCGTGTTCGGGTCGACCTACTCGGGTGCCGCGATGGCGCAAGACCTGAAAGACGGCATCATCGACCGGTTCCGCACGCTGCCGATGAGCGGGGCGGCCGTGCTCGTCGGGCGCACGAACGGCGACCTCGTCATCAACTCGCTCTCGATGATCGTGATGATGCTCACGGGGCTCGCCGTCGGCTGGCGGGTCAACTCGTCATCGCTCGAGTTCCTCGCCGGCGTGGGCCTGCTGCTGCTGTTCGCCTACGCGTTCTCATGGGTCATGGCGTTCTTGGGCATGTCGGTGAAGAGTCCCGAGATCATCAACAACGCCTCGTTCCTCATCCTCTTCCCGCTCACCTTCATCTCGAACGCGTTCGTGCCGAGCGAGCGCCTGCCCGACCCGCTGCGCATCTTCGCCGAGTGGAACCCGGTCTCGGCGCTCGTGCAAGCGGCGCGAGAGCTCTTCGGCAACGTGCCGCCCGGCACGCCCGTGGGCGACGCCTGGCCGGCGCAGAACCCCATCGCCACGGTGCTCATCGGCGTCGCGGTGCTGCTGCTCGTGTTCGTGCCCCTGTCGATCCGGAAGTTCGCGACGCTCTCGCGGTAACCCTTAGGACAGGGCCTCGCTGAGGGCACGGATGCCGCGCTCGACCTCAGTGAAGCTCGTGCTGAGCGGCGAGAGGCCGATGCGCACGCCGCTCGGGTGACGGAAGTCGGGGATGACGCCCTGCGCCCAGAGCCGCTGGACCGCGACGGCGGAGTTCGGATGGTCGATGGTCAGGTGGCTACCGCGCCGAGCCGCGTCGCGCGGCGTGCTCACGGTCGCCGTCGGGATGAGCGCGTCGACGAGCTCGATCGCGTAGCTCGTCAGCGCGATCGACTTCTCACGGATCGCCGCGATGCCGGCGGCCTCGATGAGGCTCACCATCTCGCCGAGCGCCACCATCGTGAGAATGGGCGGCGTGCCGCTGACGAGCGAGCCGATGCCGGGCGCGGGCGTGTAGCCCTCGGTCATCGAGAACGGCGCGGCCGCCCCGAGCCAGCCGGGGATCGGGTTGCGCAGCGTGTCATGGTGCCGCGCGGCGACGTACGCCCACGCCGGGGCGCCCGGGCCGCCGTTGAGGTACTTGTACGAGCAGCCCACGGCGTAGTCCACGCCCCAGGCGTCGAAGTCGAGCGGCACCGACCCGACGGCGTGCGAGCAGTCCCAGATGACGAGGGCGCCCGCGGCCTGCACCACGCGCGTCACCTCGGGCATGTCGGCCCACCACGCGCTGCGGTAGGCGACCCCGCTGAACAGCGCGGCGATGGTGCGCGGGCCCACGGCCGCGGCGGCGAGCTCGGGGGTGATGCCGGCGTCGAGCGGAGCATCCACCCACCGCACCGTCAACCCGTGATCGTCGGCGAGGCGCTCGATGATGAACCGGTCGGTGGGGAACTCGTCGCGCAGGATGACGAGCTCGTCGCGGGCCGTGCCTGTTCCCAGCGCCTCGACCGTCTGCTGTGCGGCGATCGCGGCCCGCAGCAGCTTGAAGATGAGCACGCTCGTCGAGTCGGCGACGATCGTCTGACCGGATGCTGCGCCGAGGCACGCAGCCCCGATGCGGTCGCCCAGCTCGGCCGGGCGGGTGAGCCACAGCTCATCCCAGCCGCGGATGAGTCGCCCGGCCCACTGCGTGCGCACGAAGTCGTCGAGGGCGGCGGGAACGCTCGCCACGGGGCGCCCGAGCGAGTTGCCGTCGAGGTAGGCCACGAGGTCGTCGCCCGGCACGAAGTGCGCCGTGTACGCGGCGAGCGGGTCGGAGGCGTCGAGCACCGCGGCGCGGGCACGCAGCTCGGCGGGGTTGGCGGGCTTCGGGGCGTCGGCGTCGCTCATGCCGCGAGCCTAGCCGCGGGCGCGGGTCGGATGCCGGGCGGGGCTAGACGGCCGCGAACGCGAGGCCGGGCCGCTGCACGGCGAGGCGCACGTCGTCGCCCACCTCGGGCAGCTCGACAATTGCCGAAGTGACGCTGCGCATCGCGGTCAAGCTCCGAGTGAGTAGGAAACCGCCGACGCAGTGCAAGTGATGATCGACCTACTCGGAGCCCACGGGTTCTACCTACGCACGGATCATGCTGATCCGGATGGAGGCGGCTTCGTGGTCAGCGAACAGGAAGATGACCGATAAGTACCGCATGCCCGGTGAGCGGATATTGGGAAAAACTAAAGCGTTGTGATACATTCGCTGTAGACAGATGAAGGGACTTGATGATGGCTATCGATGAAGGTCGCGTATGGGCGTTGCAGACACTCGGTCCGGACGGCGTACTGGTGAGAAAGCAGATCTCCTCCATCATCCGCGACTGCCACGAGAAGATGGCGAACGCCCAGGCGGAAGCCGACATGAAACACACCGGCGTGTACGGGCAGATCTGGCGTAAGTGCCTCGATGAGTTCGTGACTGTGCTCGGGCGCCTGCCATCCGCCGAGATCATTCCGCGTCGCGGGTACAAACTGGTCTCGTTCAACGGGGTGGTCTTGTTCCCCTGGCGGTTCGCGAGGGAACGTTCCGCAGATATCGGGTCGCGTCCTTTCGCAGTGTCGGACACGCGCGTCTCCCTGTTCGCCGAGGAACGCGAGCCGACCCATCAGCGTCTGGACATCGAGTTCGAGCACCCCGAGCTTTCTGAGCAAGAGCGGGAACTGCTCGACGCTGAGAGCAAGGCACTCGAGGAAGCACTGTCGTCCCGTTCGCGTGTGGTCGTCGTACCGTATGCGAGCAACCCGTCCGCCCTGTATAGCGTCGATTGGGGCGAGGCGACACTGGGCGGGGACGGTTTTCTCACCTTTGCGTCGATGGAGTCGCTACTCGAGGTGGGCACGGGCTCCCTGGTGGACGTGGACCTGACGGACGAGTCCTTCTCCGACGGGCCTATCCCTCGCCCGGATCTGGGGGTGAAGGGCGACGAGGCGGACGGAGAGGTAGATGGACGACCGTGACACCCTCTTCTCGCTCCTCGGGTCAGCCGAACTTCCAAGTCTCGACGCGGTCGCTGACGCGTTCGACCCAGCCCGGCTGACACAGGCGCGATTCGCAGCCGGCTTGTCGAAAGCGAAGCTGGCCGAGCTGGTCGGCATCACGCCGGCGGCGATCGGTCAGTACGAGTCGCGAGTCGTCACGCCGCGTCGCGATGTGTTGCCGGTCCTCGCACGCGAGCTCGATGTTCCAGTGGGTTACTTCGCCACAGGTCGACCGATCGGCCGCGTTGACGGATCCGAGGCGCATTTCCGTAGTCTGCGCTCCACCACCGCGCGGGATCGATCCAAGGCGATCGCGTTCATCGAGCAAGTCTGGGAACTGACGTTCGCGCTGGAGAAGAAAGTCCGATTCCCCAATGTCGACTTGCCGGTGCTTGATCGGCAGCATGCGGATCCCATATCCGCGGCACACACGCTTCGCGAGCATTGGGGGCTCGGCGTAAAGCCAGTCAAACACCTGGTGGCCTTGACGGAATCGCACGGGATCGTCGTGAGTCTCCTGACGTTGGCCAACGCCGACGTGGCCCGGGTGGGCGCGTTCTCGACTTCTCGCTTGGCTCGCCCGGTCGTCGTCGTGACGCCGGAACGGGCGAAGTCGGTGTTCGTCTATCGGTTCACGGTCGCCCACGAGTTGGGCCACTTGTTGTTGCACGGCGAGGCGGCACCGGGCGATCAGCAGCAAGAGCGAGAAGCCGATCAATTCGCTGCCGAGTTCCTGACGCCACGCTCCCAGATCGTGAACTTGCTGCCGCGGACGGTGAACCTTTCCCGGCTCGATGAGCTCTCCCGACATTGGGGGGTGTCGGTGGAATCGCTACTGCTCAGGATGAGGGAAACCGGTAGCGTCTCCGACGCTTCGATCCGCCGGGGCTACCAGAAGTTGAACCACCTGCGCAGCTCCTCACTGGATGCCCCCGAGCCAGTTAACGCCTATCCAGGTGAAGTGCCGTCGATGCTGGCCGAAGCGGCTCGGCTTGCCGATCAAATCGGATTCACGCAGATAGACCTCGCTCGCGAGTTGCGATGGCACCCAACACGGGTGCGCGAAGTCCTGGGCGTCGACGACCCGAGGCCAACGCTGAGGCTTGTCAACGATCCTTCACCCGAATAGAACACCGCCCATAGGCGGCGAGCGGGTCGGCGGGATTAGCGTGCTTCGAGGCATCGGGGTCGCTCGTGCCGCGATCCTAGCCGCGCTATTCGGCGGTCGACGTTTGGTCTTGTCCAGGAGCATCCGTGGCTCGATCACCGTCGGCAACGCCGTTGGGGACCCACGGCGCCGGCTGACGGAACCCAGCATTGACGGTGTAGAGGTTCCGGCGGCGCTTTCGAAACGTATCTAGATCGATCGACTCTTCAACCCGAACGTCCAAGACACCTTCTGCCACCAGCTCAGCAAGTCCGCGTTTTCGACTCGATCGCGAAATACCGAACCTTGACTCGAAGAACGCGGCGGATACAAAAAACTCTGCATCATCGTGGCGGGTTAGAGCCAACGCACAGAGGTACATTGCGACACCCGCGCCGGAGAGCCGGCCCACAACCCCAGTGCTCCAAAGAGTTCGAGGCACTGGGAGGTAGGGCTCCCCGTAAGGGAGCATGTACGGCGTTGGTTCAGTCGCTCCGTATGCCCATGCAACCTCGTCCAGAAGAGTGATCTCCACACTGGACGAGCTCGCACTAAGGGCGATTACGCCTCGGTCTTCGAGCTCGTGAAGACAGTCTCGTATCGCACGAGCTCCTTCACCTCGAGGGTCATCACGGCCCAACAGGTCTGCCCAGTAGGCGGCAACTCGCCTCGTTGAGAAGGGCTCGCGAGCGCAGACCCAGATGAGACTGAGCAGGAGTGTGATTCGAAGTGCTCCGCCTTTCCCACCTGTAGCCCCCTGAGTTCTCAGGAGTTGAGCTAAAGGCGTGGCCCTGTCATCTCCGTCAAGCCTCTCGACGAACGACCGACGAATGGGCGACGCGTTCCGCTTGATCCGTTCCGCGAGCGAAACGTCACCTTCAACATCTGACACGCTCATTTCCCTTCTGAGCAACCAAGCGATATCGTTGCCTGAACTGATGCGCGATGACGGGAAGCACCTCTATAGGGGTTCCGTTAGGGCAATGTTACGGCTCCTGTTCATAGTATGCAAGGGGTTCAGGCTTGGGCAACGTGAGAACCAGTCTGCCCAGACCGCTGGGCGTAGACGGACGCGAGCAAGACTGTGGTAATCTCAGGATGGCGGCTTAGGCCGCGGCACTCCCGGGCTTGAACCTCCGGCGTCCAAACCCGACAGGGGGAGGGCCTGGTCGACAAAGCCCGACGTATCTTTCGATGCGCGAAGTCGGGCTCGACCCGGTGGGATTGCCGTTCAGCCCCTTCTGGCTTCCAAAACCAGCGGGGGTTGAACCATTTCTAGGGCAGTGTGGCCGCGGCGAACGCGAGGCCGGGGCGCTGCACCGCGAGACGCACGTCGTCGCCCACCTCGGGCAGCTCGACCGCGGCCATGCGCAGCAGCACCGAGGGGCCGTCGACAAGGTCGGCGGTGATCATGGCATCGTGGCCCGCGTACGAGATGCTCGCGACGCGCGCGTCGGCACCCGCGGCGGCCTGGGCAAGCAGGTCGGGGCGCGGCACGATCCACTCGGGGCGCAGCATGAGCCGCACGGTGTCGCCGTCGGCGGGCGTGAAGCCCACGGCGCTCGCTTCGACCGAGCCGAGTGCGCACAGCACGCGGCCGCCGCGCCACTGGCCGGGCAGCTCGACGACGTCGCCGACGAACGAGGCCACCCAGTCGCTCGCGGGCTGCTGGTAGATCTCCTCCGGCGTGCCGAACTGCTCGAGGTGCCCGTCGCGCAGCACGGCGACGCGGTCGGCGAGCGTCAGCGCCTCCTCCTGGTCGTGCGTGACGAGCAGCGAGGTCGTGCCCTGGTCGCGCAGCAGCTCGGCGACCTCGCGACGCAGCCCCGTGCGCAGCTGGGTGTCGAGCGCGGCGAAGGGCTCGTCGAGCAGCAGCAGGTCAGGGCGCGGCGCGAGGGCGCGGGCGAGGGCGACGCGCTGCGCCTGCCCGCCCGAGAGCTGGTTGGGGGCGCGGCCCGTGTAGTCGTCGAGGCCGACGAGGTGGGCGAGCTCGGCGATGCGCTCGGCCCGCGCTGCGCCGCGCCCGCGCGGCACCGCGAAGCCGATGTTCTCGCCGACCGACAGGTGCGGAAAGAGCGAGGCCTCTTGCGGCACCCAGCCGACGCCGCGCTTCTCGGGCGCGACCGTGCGGCCAGGGCGCGAGATCTCGCGGTCGCCGATCGTGATGGTGCCGGCCTGCACGGGCAGCAGCCCGGCGATCGACAGCAGCAGCGTCGTCTTGCCGCAGCCCGAGGGCCCGAGCACGGCGACGAGCTCGCCGCTGCGGATGCTGAGCGAGACGTCGTCGATCGCGAGCGTCGACCCGTGGGTCACGCTCACTGCGTCGACGACGAGGTCGCTCACAACTCCTCCTTGGCCGAACTGCGCACACCCGAGAGAATCACCGCGGGCACCGCCGCGACGAGCACGAGCAGCGCCGCGTAGGGCGCCGCCGCCCCGAACTCGAACACGACCGTGCGGTTCCAGAGCTCGGTCGCGAGCGTCTGCACCCCCGTGGGGCGCAGCAGCAGCGTCGCGGGCAATTCTTTCATGGTCGCGATGGCAACCAGCAGGGCGCCGATGCCGACGCTCGGCAGCGCGAGCGGAACCGTCACGCGCCACCACGCCTGCAGCGGCGACATGCCGAGCGTGCGCGCCACCGAGACGAGCCGCGGCGGCACGTCACCGAGGCCCGCGCGCATCGTGCCGATCGCCTTCGGCATGAAGAGCACGGCGTAGGCGAAGACGAGCACCGCGATGCTCTGGTACAGCGCCGGCACGACGGCGAGCGAGAAGAACACGAGCGAGAGGCCGACGACGATGCCCGGGAGCGCGTGCCCGAGGTAGCCCACCGACTCGATCGCGGTGACGAGTCGGCCGCGGTAACGGGCGGCGAGCGCCGCGATCGGCAGCGCGAGCAGCACCGCGAGCAGCGCCGCGGCCACGGCGACGCCGACCGTCGAGCCGACCGCTTCGAGCAGCCGCGGCACGTCGATCTCGCGCAGGGTGGCCGCCTCGAGCAGGCGCGAGAGCAGCCCCAGCAGCGGAACACCGACGCCGATGAGCGGTGCCACCGCGACGACGGGCAGCATCGAGAGGAGCATCCCGCGCCCGACCGTGCGGGGCGCGACGGCGCGGGCGGCCGCGCGCGGCAGCTGGCGGCGGGCGGCGCGCTCCCCCGCCACGACGACGAGCGCGAGCACGACGAGCAGCAGCGCGAGCGTCGCCGCCTGCGCGCGGTCGAAGCTCGCCGAGTACGCGGCGTTGATGCCCCACGTCAAGGTCGGAAACCGCATCATCGCCACGAGCCCGAAGTCGCTGAGCGCGTAGAGCGCGACGAGCAGCGATCCGGCGATCGCGGCGGGCCGCACGCTCGGCCAGGTCGCCACGAGGAACGCCCGCATCGGGCCGCGGCCCAGCGTGCGCGCGACGCCTTCGAGGTCTCCGGATGCTCCGCGCAAGGCGGCCGCCACCGGCAGCGTCACATAGGGAACCGTCACCGCCGTCAGCAGCAGCCAGCTCGGCACGAACCCGTTCAGGCCCGGGATCACCACGAGCCACCCGTATCCCGCGAGGTACGACGGCACCGCGAGCGGCAGGGCCGAGATCAGCAGCCAGGTGCGCGCGAAGGGCACCCGCATGCGCGTGAGCACGAACGCGACGGCGGTGCCGAGCACGAGCGCGGTGGCCGTCGTGGCCGCGGCGAGGCCGAGCGAGTTGGCGGCGTACTCGAGCACTCGCCCGCGCGACAGTGTGGTGATGATCGTCGCGAGCCCCGACTCGGTCGCGCGCACGAGCAGGTACACGAGCGGGATCGCCGCGGCGGCGGCCGCGACGAGCGCGGCCGCGAGCAACCCGAGCGGCGGCCGGCCGCGCCCCCCGGCACGCGACGACGCCGCGGGGGCGGTCCGGGCATCCGGAACCCCCGCGGTGGTCGGGCGTGCTCGCTCGGGCGCGACGGTCATGCGTCTAGTGCATCACGGTTCGACTGGTCGTCGGCAGAGACCGAAGTCCTGCCCGCGGCTCAGATCAGGCCCGCGTCGGCGAGCAGCTGCTGCGTCGTCGCGAGGTCGTCGAGGTCGCTCAGATCGAGCTCGGGGTTGATGAGGCTCTCCAGGCTCGGCAGGCCGGCAGGCGCGTCGACGCCCGGCAGCAGCGGGTACTCGAAGGTCTGCTCGACGAAGTAGGTCTGCGCCTCGAGCGAGACGAGGTAGCGCACGAACTCGAGCGCGTCGGCGTCGGTCGCGGCGCCGTTCAGGATGCCCGCTCCGGTGACGTTGACGATCGAACCCGCATCGCCAGCCTCGAGGAACTTCAGCTGCGCGCGCATGTTCTCCTCGCCCGCCTCGGCGGCCAGGCCGTACCAGTAGTAGTGGTTGATGAGACCGACCTCGAGCACGCCCTCATCGACGGCCGTGAGGATCGCGCTGTTGCCCTCGAAGATCTGCGGGCTGTTGCCGGCGAGCGCCGACACCCACTCGGCCGCGTCATCCTCGCCGTCGAGCACACGCAGAGCGGTGACGAACGACTGGAAGCTCGCGTTGCTGGGCGCCACGCCCACACGGCCGTTCCACTCGGGGTCGACGTAGTCGTCGATGTCGTCGGGCAGCTGGTCGGCCGTCAACCGCTCGCCGTCGAAGACGACGACGCGCGCCCGGCCCGTGACGCCGACCCAGCTGCCGTCGGTCGAGGTGAAGCCGGCCGGCACGGCATCGGTCACATCGGCGGGCAGGGTCGTGAAGAGTCCGGCCTGGCTGAGGGCGCCGAGCGCGCCGGCATCCTGTGAGAGGAAGACGTCGGCGGGGGTCGCGTCGCCCTCTTCGAGCAGCAGCGCGCCGAGCTCGGCGGTGTTGCCGTAGCGCACCTCGACCTCGATGCCCGTCTCGGCCTCGAACTGGTCGATGAGCGGCTGCACGAGCTCCTCATCGCGACCCGAGTACAGCGTGAAGGCGCCGTCGGCGGCGGGCTCGGTCGGCTGCTCGGAGTCGACCGGGGCGGCGCAGCCGGCGAGCAGCAGGCCGGTGGCGGCGAGGGCGGTGAGCGAGAGGGGTGCGGAGACGCGCATAAGAGGGGATGCTCCAGAGGAGTAGTGAGGACGGGAACCGGCGGCGGCTGTCGAACAGCGACCGCGCCGTCGGTAAGGTTAGCCTTACTTTACCTCGCGCGCCACTCGGGATGCTGGGCGCGGGCCGAGCGCTACGCTCACGGTCATGGATGCCATCGACTACCGCATCATCGACCAGCTGCGGCAGAACGCCCGTGCGGGCTACGGCGACATCGGCGATGTGGTCGGGCTCTCGGCCTCGGCCGTGAAGCGGCGCGTTGACCGGCTCGTCGGTGATGGCGTCATCCGCTCGTTCACCGTTCAGGTCGACCCCGCGGTCGACGGCATGGCGGTCGAGGCCTACGTCGAACTCTTCTGCCGCGGCACCGTCGCGCCCGACGAGCTGCGGCGCATCCTCTCGGCGGTGCCCGAGGTCGTCGACGCCGGCACCGTGACGGGCGACGCCGACGCGATCGTGCACATCCGCTCGCGCGACATCGCCTCGCTCGAAGACGCCCTCGAGCGCGTGCGCGTCGCCCCCAACGTCGACCACACGCGCAGCGCGATCATCCTCACGCGCCTGATCGACCGCCGCAACCAGTAGGTACAACAGCATCGCACCTCTGCTACTCGCTTGACCACGAACAGCCGGCACAGGCGCCCCACCCGGGCGACGACCTTCCGGTCCTCTTCGAGTGATCGGCTCATGGCGTCGTGTTCGACAGCGCTCTCGACTGGCGTTTGTTCTCGCGATCCTTGCGATTTCGTCGCCGAGTCGATGAGCTAGATGCCCAGTTCAGATGTTCCGCGCCCCGGGTCAGGCCTGACCGAACTTCTTCGCGATACGTCGCTCAATCTTGCCGAGGGAATCGTTGATCTCATGAAGGCCATTTCTCACGATCCGCATCTCGTGATGGAGGTGCTTGCTACCAATCTCGAACTCTTCGCGGTGCACCTCACGGCGCCTCGTCCCTCGAAACGAAAGTTCGAGCAGGTGTGCAGGCTCCGCTTCGTCAATGCGTCGACCATTAAAGTCCCAAACTGTCTTCCATTCCTGCCCGGGTGCAAGTATCGGAAGTGCGTCAGGCAACTTCATCTCCTCACCCTTGCCTCTTCCGAAAGTTGATCGAACTGGTCGATCCCACACGAGTCGAATATCGCGAGCGGCCGTCTGCCCAAAGTTCTTGATGATGAGGTCAACACTTGAATGGGCGGATCGCTCCAAGAAAGCGACGACGTACGGTCTCGCTTGGTCGCGACGGGTCTTTGCGGCTTCCCGAACTTGGAAGTAGGCAAAAACTGCAGCGGCCAGAGCCACGGCAAGAGTTCCCATAGAGCCAACGGCCTGCCATGTGTCAGTCCAGGAAGTTCCAGAAGTTGAGGTCGAAGCGAACATGCGTCGACGCTATCGCCCAGGGTTGTCGAGGCCGTTGGGGACGTCTTGTCGGACGACGCTGCTTTCTAGCTTCGTAGTCGTCTGCCAGCGGCTTCTCGCGCGCCAAGAACGGCGAGCTGCTGAATAGCCTCCGCACTTAGCCAGGACGGGGGGCAGAAAAAACCCGCCCTCACATGGAGGACGGGTTGGTGCTACAAGTGTGCCACAGACATCCGCGTAGATGTAACCACCGGTCGCCAAGTGGGGATGACCGTCGTCACCAGCCACTGGGGCGGCGATACTTTCCTACCGGATCAGTGAGCTGACTCCGCAGAAAGTCTGCTGGACTCAGTTGTTTCCACCAGTGACGGCCGGCTCCTTCAGTTGACGAGCCCTTCAGCGCTCCGGCCAGGTAGTTCTTCTGCGGGTTGATGGTGCCCACTGGCACGACCGAACGCGCGAACCGCAATGGCAGGGCAAGGTCTGAGTCGTTCGAGACCACGATCGCAGCGTCAACGTCGTTGCTGTAGACATCTCGAAGAAGGTGGGTAGCGACGTTCACGTCCGACCCCTTTTCCTCGCGCTTCCGAACTGTGGCGAGAATCTCCCCCGTTGGGGTCCGGCGAAGTGGTAGCGCGGAATCCCAAGTCTCAAGCCCAGTAGAAGCCAACAATGAAGGTGCTCGAGAGCCCGCTATTGAACTCGATAGAGGCGCCTCCTTTGCCCACGAGTCATATCGCCCCTCTTCAATCAGGTCTACGGAGCCGGCGGCCAGCAACGCGTCCAGGTAGGCGGACTGATCTACTGCGGCGCTGGGACTGTCTACTGGACTAACTCGAGCAGTGCAGTACACGATCCTCTCGATCGACGAGTTGGACCAACCGGCAAAGGGGAGCACCAGCGCACGAACGTCAAGCCAGCGCCATCCCGAGGTACCTCGGCCACAGTGAGCCCGACCTCCGTAGTAGAGGTTGTAGCCGTCGACGTAAACACCCACTCGCATTGCCCCACTTTAGTGACGAAACCCCGCTTATGGCAGCGATGTGGTCCTTGCAACTCCTTCTGCAGGACTCCGGGGTGCCCGTCCGCCCACTTAGCGGTCGGACACCCGGGAGCCCATCTCAGGCGGCGGCGAACTCGCGCGCCGCCTCCTCGCGCTCGACGAGGAACCGCGTGTAGGCCGGCACCGTGAGGAAGGTCGGGAAGTCCTCCTGCAGCGTGACCGTGCGGAAGACCTCCTCCGCCTCCGCCAGCTTGTGGCCCTCGGGGCGCGGCAGCTCCTCGAGAACGGAGGTCAGCATCCCCTCGACCAGGTCGCGCGTGATGGGCTCACCCTCGACGGTGGTGTGGTCCTGGTGCATCCACTGCCAGAGCTGCGAGCGGCTGATCTCGGCCGTCGCGGCGTCTTCCATGAGGTTGTCGATCGCCGCGGCGCCGACGCCGCGCAGCCACGACTCGAGGTAGCGCACCGTGATCGACACGTTCGCGCGCACGCCCGCGAGCGTCACCTCGCCGCCCGCCGAGCGGATGTCGAGCAGGTCGCGCGCCGTCACGTGCACGTCGTCGCGCTGCCGGTCGAGCTGGTTCGGCCGGTCGGCGAGCACCGCGTCGAACTCGGCGCGCGCCGTCGGGATCAGGTCGGGGTGCGCGACCCACGAGCCGTCGAAGCCGTCGCGAGCCTCGCGGCGCTTGTCGGCCGCCACCCGCTCGAGCGCGCGCTCCGTCACCTCGGGGCTGCGCCGGTTGGGGATGAACGCGCTCATGCCGCCGATCGCGTGGGCGCCGCGCTTGTGCGCGGTCTTGACGAGCAGCTCGGTGTAGGCGCGCATGAAGGGCAGGGTCATCAAGATGCGGTCGCGGTCGGGCAGCACGAACCACTGGCCCCGACCGCGGTAGTTCTTGATGATCGAGAAGACGTAGTCCCAGCGCCCCGCGTTGAGGCCCGCGCAGTGGTCGCGCAGCTCGTAGAGGATCTCGTCCATCTCGAACGCAGCCGGGAAGGTCTCGATGAGCACCGTCGCGCGGATCGTGCCGTGCGGCAGCCCGAGCTGCTGCTCGGCGAAGGTGAACACGTCGTTCCAGAGCCGCGCCTCGCGGTGGTTCTCGATCTTCGGCAGGTAGAAGTACGGCCCCCGGCCGCGCGCGATCAGCTCGGCGGCGTTGTGGAAGAAGTACAGCCCGAAGTCGACGAGGCTCGCACTGGCCGCGTAGGTGCGGCCGCTGCGGTCGGTGTGCTCGAGGTGCTTCTCGACGAGGTGCCAGCCGCGCGGGCGCATGACGATCGTCGGGGTGCGCTCGGCGGTGACGCGGTACTGCTTTCCTTCCGGGCTCGTGTACTCGAGCTCGTCGCGGATCGCGTCCTTGAGCGAGAGCTGCCCCTCGATGATGTTGCCCCACGTCGGGCTCGTCGCGTCTTCCAGGTCGGCGAGCCACACGTTGGCGCGCGAGTTGAGCGCGTTGATCGTCATCTTCGGGTCGCACGGGCCCGTGATCTCGACGCGGCGGTTCTCGAGGCCCGGGCCGGCGCCCGCGACGCGCCACTCGGCGTCCTCGCGAATGGATGCCGTCTCGGGCAGGAAGCGCAGGTCGCGGCCGTTGCCGAGGTCGTAGCGCAGCTGCATGCGCTCGGCGAGCAGCTCGTGGCGGCGGCCGGCGAACCGGTGCTGCAGCTGCTCGACGAAGGCCAGGGCATCCGGGGTCAGGATCTCGTCGTAGCGCGGCCGCATCGGGCCGGCGATTTTCAGGGATGCAGCGGTCAGGTTCTTCGTGCTCATGATCTGGTCTCCGTGTCTCGGTCGTGCGGGCTTAGTGGAACTGCTCGGACTCGGTGGAGCCGACGAGGGCCAGGGTCGCGCTCTCGGGGTTGAGAGCCGTGGCGATGCGGTCGAAGTAGCCGGTACCCACTTCGCGCTGGTGCTTGGTGGCGGTGTAGCCGTGGGCCTCGGAGGCGAACTCGGCCTCCTGCAGCTCGACGTAGGCGCTCATCTGGCGGTCGCGGTAGCCGCTCGCGAGCTCGAACATCGAGTGGTTGAGCGAGTGGAAGCCGGCGAGGGTGATGAACTGGAACGCGTAGCCCATGGCCGACAGCTCGCGCTGGAACTTCGCGATGGTGTCGTCGTCGAGGTGGCGCTTCCAGTTGAACGACGGCGAGCAGTTGTACGCGAGCTTCTTGCCGGGGAACTCCTTGTGGATGCTCTCCGCGAAGGTGCGCGCGAGCTCGAGGTCGGGCTCGCTCGACTCGACCCAGAGCATGTCGGCGTACTCGGCGTAGGCGTGCCCGCGCGCGAGCACCGGACCGATGCCGGGCTCGACCTCGTAGAAGCCCTCGGCCGTGCGGCCGCCGGTGAGGAAGGGCTTGTCGCGGTCATCCACGTCGCTCGTGATGAGGTTGGCGGCGAGCGAGTCGGTGCGCGCGATGACGATCGTGGGCACGTCGGCGACGTCGGCCGCGAGGCGGGCAGCGTTGAGGGTGCGGATGTGCTGGCTCGTAGGCACGAGCACCTTGCCGCCCATGTGGCCGCACTTCTTCTCGCTCGCGAGCTGGTCCTCCCAGTGCACGCCCGCCGCGCCGGCCTCGATCATGCCGTGCATGAGCTCGTAGGCGTTGAGCGGGCCGCCGAAGCCGGCCTCGGCGTCGGCGACGATCGGGGCCATCCAGTCGCGACCGTCTTGCTCGATCTGGCCCGCTCGCAGCAGCGCGTTGTTGATGCGGCGCACGACGGCGGGCACCGAGTTGGCCGGGTAGAGGCTCTGGTCGGGGTAGGTCTGGCCGCTCAGGTTCGCGTCGGCGGCGACCTGCCAGCCGCTCAGGTAGATGGCCTTGAGGCCCGCGCGCACCTGCTGCACGGCCTGGTTGCCGGTGAGGGCGCCGAGGGCGTACGTCCACTCCTCGGGGTTGCCCGTGTTGGCCTGGATCTGCTCCCAGAGCTTCTCGGCGCCGCGGCGGGCGAGCGTGCGCTCCTCGCGCACCGGGCCGCGCAGCTCGACGACGTCCTCGGCGGTGTAGTCGCGGCGCACGCCGTTCCAGCGCGCGTCGGTCTTCCAACGGGTCTCGAGCTCGGCGGCGGTCTCGGTCTGGTCGCCCGGTCGGGTCGGCTGGTTCTGCGTCATGAGGTGCTCCTGAAGGTCGGTGGTTCGAGGTCGTGTGAGCCACACTGGGCGAAGAACGACCCCCTCGACCGGGACTTGTCGACTGAAATACCGCCAAATTTCAGTTGCGCCGAAAAGTTCGGGCTGTCAGGCTCTCGACATGCTCGATTCGCCGCTCGCCCGCGCCCAGGCTGATGATGTGATCGATGCCCTGACCCTCGGCCAACGCCTCCGCGCGCTCCGCACGACCGCGGGGCTGACCCTCGCCGAGGTCGCCGACGCGGTGGGGATCGCCACCTCGCACTTGAGCGTGCTCGAGAACGGCAAGCGCGAGGCCAAGCTCAGCGAACTGCAGGCGATCGCGCGGGCCGTGGGCGCGAGCCTCGACGAGCTGCTCAGTGCGGCACCCCTCACCGGACGCGCGGCCCTCGAAGTCGAGCTCGCCCGGGTGCAGGCCGGTCCGCTGTTCGCGAGTCTGGGCATCCCGCCCCTGCCCCTGCGCAAGAGCGTCAGCGACGAGGCGATCGCGACGGTGCTCGCCCTGCACGCCGAGCTGCAGCGCGTGCACAGCGAGCGCGCCGCGACGCCCGAAGAGGCCCGGCGCGCCAACACCGAGCTGCGGCGCACGATGCGCGACCGCGGCAACTACTTCGGCGAGCTCGAGCAGCGCGCCGCCGAGCTGCTGCGCGCCGTCGGCCACGAGGGCGGGCCGCTCTCGCAGCGTCTCGCCGCCGAGCTCGCCGCGCACCTCGGGTTCTCGCTGCACTACGTGGGCGACCTGCCGGCCTCGACCCGCTCGGTCACCGACCTCGAGCACGGCCGCATCTACCTGCCCGTGCAGACCGCTCCGGGGCGGGATGCTCGCACGACGCTCCTCCAGGCGCTCGCCGGTCACGTGCTCGGGCGATCGGAGCCGCGCGACTACGCCGAGTTCCTCACCCAGCGCGTCGAGACGAACTACCTCGCCGCCGCGCTGCTCATCCCGGAGGCCGATGCCGTGTCCTTCCTGCAGCGCGCGAAGCAGCGCCGCGAGCTTGCCGTCGAAGACCTGCGCGACGCCTTCGCGGTCTCGTACGAGACGGCCGCGCACCGGTTCACCAACCTCGCGACCGAGCACCTCGAGATTCCCGTGCACTTCTTGAAGGTCAGCTCGCAGGGCGTGCTCGCGAAGGCCTACGAGAACGACAGCGTCCAGTTTCCGACCGACGCCCTCGGAGCGGTCGAGGGGCAGCTCGTGTGCCGCAAGTGGTCAGCGCGCCAGGTGTTCGACGAGCCCGACCGCTTCAGCCCGTACCACCAGTACACCGACAAACCCACGGGCACCTACTGGTGCACCTCGCGCATCGAGTCGGGAGCGGGGGGCGACTTCTCGATCTCGGTCGGCACGCCCTTCGCGCACGTCAAGTGGTTCCGCGGGCGCGAGACCGACCGGCGCGGGGCGTCGACCTGCCCCTCCCCGGAGTGCTGCCGCCGGGCGCCCGCCGACCTCGCGGCGCGGTGGTCGGGGCGCGCGCGACCGCAGGCGCGCATCCATGCCAGCCTGCTCGCGACGCTGCCGACCGAGTCGTTTCCCGGGGTCGACCAGACCGAGGTGCTCGGGTTCCTCGAACGGCACGCGCCGAGCGGTTGATCAATGCTCGCATCGTCACCATTTGTATTGCTACAATAAGAGTCATGTCCCCGCATCAGTCTTTCTCCGTCGATATCCCGACCGACGTCTTCTTCGGGGCGCTGACAGCACTGGTCGCGATCGGCATGGGGGCCATTGCGGCAACAGTCATTGTTCAGTTCGTGGCGACATGGCAGGCCTCGGCGCGCGAGAAGATGGTGAACCGATACGCGCTTCGGCTCAATCTGATGGTCGCCGAGGGAATGCGCCCCGCACTCGAGCATCAGCTCGCGATGCGCACGCGCGGCGGGCTTCTCGGCGCGATGGCGGCACTCGGCGTCATCGTCGCGATCTTCTTGCCATGGAGCTCGGCGCCCATGAATCTGGGGCTGGCATCAAGCATCATTAGCGTGGGCTCTGCACTCATGCTCACCCAGTTAGGAACCATCATCGGCGGCGCGCTCGCGCGACGCGCGGCGCCGACGACCGAGACGGTCGCACGCTTGCACCTCGTCGGCCTCGCCGAGCTCGTCGCGCCGGTCGAACGGCGCATGGCCGCTGTCGCGGCGGCCCTTGCAGTTGGGTTGCCCACCCTCCTGCTGGTTATCATCACCCTGCCCGGCGCGGACGCTCCCGAGGCCATCGCACGATCAGCGCCCCCCCTCGCCATCGTCGGACTCGGCGCCGGGTCTCTCTATCTGGCGCTTCCGCGCATCGCGCGGAGGCTCGTCAGCCGCCGCGCCCTCCTCGGCGACGCCGGTGCACTCGCGTGGAGTGACGCGCTCGCGGCGCAGAGTCTGCGCGATCTGCATTGGCTCGTTGCCACCGTCGGGGGGCTCGTTGGCTTCACGGCCCTGCAGGCTCTCGGCGTCGCATTTCCGACGGGCGCCGAGGCCGCCACCATGGTCTGGATCAACCTCATCGGCTATCTGGGTTTCATCGGGCTGCTTCTGGTGATCGTCATCGTGCTCGCCCGCTCGCCCGAACGCCACGTGCAGCGCACCCTATGGCCCGAATTCGCGATCGTCGCGAAGTAGTCTCACCCCATGATCGTCATCGTCGACACTCGACTGTCGACACCGCCCTACGAGCAGATTCGCGTGCAGGTGCGCGACGCGGTCGCGGCCGGCGAGCTCGCCGCGGGCGCGAAGCTGCCGACCGTGCGCGCGCTCGCCGACGAGCTCGGGCTCGCGGTCAACACGGTCGCGCGCGCCTACCGCGAGCTCGAGACGGACGGCATCATCGAGACGCGCGGCCGGGCCGGCTCGTTCGTCGCGCCGCAGGGCGATGCCGGGCAGCAGCAGGCGCAGGTTGCCGCGCGCGAGTTCGTCGAGCGCACCCGGCGACTCGGGCTCGAGGACGCGGCTGCGATCGACCTCGTGCGCGCCGCCCAGCGCGGCTGAGCATCCACCGCCCCGATCAGCCTCGGCCTCGCTCGGCATACCTTGCCGGCGTCCACAGCCGAGCCACACCTGTTTGCGGTTCAGGAAGCTCCGCATGATGAAGGCGATCGGCGGCGTGTCGCACCCCTCACCAGGGGTCTGACGTCGATCTTCCTGATCCGCGAGCAGCGAGCAGCAAGCAGCAAGCACCGAGCACCGAGTGCTGGCCACCTTGTCGATCGCACCAGACGAGCTAGCAAGGTGGGGTGGCATCGCGCGGCACCGCTCCGCGCACGGGAGCGCAGCGCTACAGCTCGAGTTCGGCCATCGCCGGGAACGGGTTGCCGAAGCGGTGCGCCGTGATCGACACGGCCTGTTCGCGCAGGAAGGGCAGCAGCTCGACCCGACCCGCGGCCGTCACCGCCCCCGAGAAGATCGCCACGTCGGGGTCGCCCTCGAGCGCGAGGTGCAGCGCACGCGCCACCTCCGCGCCCTCCGGCGCGATGAGCCGGATGCGGGCGGGGCGCACCTCGCGCATCCGCTCGCTGAAGCGCGCATCCGTCTCGATCGCGATCGAGGCCGCGCGCAGCGCCGAGACGCCGGAGTCGAGCAGCGCGAGCAGGCTCGCCGGCAGCGGCACCGCGCTGCTGATGTCGACGCGCGACCCGGCGCGCGCCGCGGCGAGCAGCACGCGCACGACGTCGGCCATCGCGGCGCCCTCGGCGGCCCGAACGGTGACCGGCGTGCGGCGGTACCGCAGAACGTTGCGCTCGACGACGGCACCGGCCGCGGCACCCAGCCTGCTGTCGTCGCGCGCAACGCCGAACTCGTCCTGCCACGCGCGCTCGTCGCTGAGCGCGCCCGCGCGCGCGGCGTCGAAGCCGACGAAGTCGAGCCCCGGCTGGCTGGCTTCGAGCACCTCGCGCACGCCGCGGTCGAGGCCGCGGAGGCTCAGCGACTCGCGCGGCTCGCGCGGCACCGGCGCGAAGGTGCCGAAGCCCATGACGTACGAGGGTCCGCCGGCCTTGGTCGATCCGCCCACGCTCGAGCGCTTCCAGCCGCCGAAGGGCTGACGGCGCACGATCGCGCCTGTGATGCCGCGGTTGACATAGAGGTTGCCGGCCTCGACGTGGTCGAGCCAGTACGCGACCTCCTCGGCGTCGAGCGAGTGCAGCCCCGCCGTGAGTCCGAACGCGGTGGCGTTCTGCAGGTCGAGCGCCTCGTCGAGGTCGCGCGCGCGCATGATGCCGAGCACGGGCCCGAAGTACTCGGTCGTGTGGAAGGCGCTGCCCGGCGCCACCCCTCGGCGCACGCCGGGGCTCCACACCTCACCCGAGGCGTCGAGCGCGCGCGGCTCGATGAGCCACGCCTCGCCCTCGTCGAGCGTCGTGAGCGCGCGCAGCAGCTTGCCCGAGGCGCGCTCGACGAGCGGCCCGACGACCGTGGTCGGCTCGAGTGCTCGGCCGACGCGCAGCGTGCGCACGGCATCCACGAGCTGGCGCTCGAAGCGGGCCGATGACGCGACCGAGCCGACGAGGATCGCGAGCGAGGCGGCCGAGCACTTCTGGCCGGCGTGACCGAACGCCGACTTCACGAGGTCGGCGACGGCGAGGTCGATGTCGGCGCTCGGCGTGATGACGATGGCGTTCTTGCCGCTCGTCTCGGCGAGGATCGGCAGGTCGGGCCGCCACGAGCGGAACAGCGCCGCGGTCTCCCACGCCCCCGTCAGCACGAGCCGGTCGACGGCCGGGTGCGCGATGAGCGCCTGCCCCACCTCGTTCTCGGGCACGTCGACGAAGCGCAGCACGTCGCGCGGCACCCCTGCGTCCCACAGCGCATCGACCATGACGGCCGCACTGCGGCGGGTCTGCGGCGCGGGCTTGATGATGACCGCGCTGCCCGCGGCGAGCGCCGCGAGCACGCCGCCCGCCGGGATCGCGACGGGGAAGTTCCACGGCGGCGCGACGACCGTCAACCGCACAGGCGCGAACGTCGCGTCGTCGATGCGCGCCAGGTCGCGCGCGCTCTCGGCGTAGTAGTGCGCGAAGTCGATGGCCTCGCTCACCTCGGGGTCGCCCTCGGCGAGCGTCTTGCCGGCCTCGGCCGCCATCACCTCGAGCAGGTCGGATCGGCGGGCTGCGAGCATCCGCCCTGCCCGATGCAGGATGCCCGCGCGATCCTCGACCGACCGCGCGGCCCACCCGGCCGCGGCCTGCCGGGTCTCGGCGACGATGCGTTCGATCGCGGCGACCGTGGCGACTCGGCTCACCTCGACGAGCGAGACGCCGCGGGTCGTCGTGGCGGCCCGCTCGAGGATCGCGCGGGCCCACGCGCGGTTGGCCGGCAGCGCGACATCGGTGTCGGCCGCATTCTCGAAGCCCGAGCGCACTCCGCCGATCGGCAGGGCGTCGTGCGCGTCGAGCGGCCGCTCGTCGAGCCGGTTCTGCACGCGGTGCGGCGCCGGCGCCGCGGGCGCCGCCTGGAATGCGGCGAGGGAGTCGCGGAAGCGCTGCTCCTCCCGCGCGAAGATCTCGGGCGAACGCGTGAGCTCGAAGACGCCGGAGAGGAAGTTCTCGGTGCTCGCGTTCTCCTCCAGCCGGCGGATCAGGTAGCTGATGGCCGACTCGAAGTCGCGCGGGTGCACGACGGGCGTGTACAGCAGCAGGTGCCCGACGGTGCCGCGCACGGCCTCGGCCTGGTCGGGCGCCATGCCGAGCAGCATCTCGACTTCAACGCGCTCGCTCACGCCGCGCGCCTCGGCGAGCAACCAGGCCCACGCGATGTCGAACAGGTTGTGGCCGGCGAGGCCGATGCGCACCGCATCCACTCGATCGGGGCGCAGGGCGGCCTCGAGCACGCGCTTGTAGTTGGCGTCGCTGTCGCGTTTGCTGGGCAGCACGGCGACGGGCCAGTCGTGCAGCGCAGCATCCACTCGCTCCATGGCGAGGTTGGCGCCCTTGACGACGCGCACCTTGATGCCCGCGCCGCCCGCCGCTCGGCGCTGCTGGGCCCACAGCGTGAGCCGGTCGAGCGCGGGCAGTGCCTCGGGCAGGTAGGCCTGCAGCACGATGCCGGCCTCGTACCCGCGCAACGACGGCCGGTCGAGCAGCCGCTGGAACACCTCGATCGTCAGGTCGAGGTCGCGGAACTCCTCCATGTCGAGGTTGAGGAAGGCCGGGTTCACCCCGAGCGCCGCCGTCTCGTAGAGCGGCACGAGCCGCTCGACAACGCGCTCGACGGTGTCGTCGAAGGCCCACATGCTCACCTGGCTGACGACGGCCGAGACCTTGACGGAGACGTAATCGACATCGGGCCGCTTGACGAGCTCGGTGATGCCCGCGAGGCGCCGGTTCGCCTCGCCATCACCGAGCACGGCCTCGCCGAGCAGGTTGATGTTGAGCCGATCGCCCTCGCCCTGCAGGCGGTCGAGCGTGCGCCCGAGGCGGGTCGGGGTCGCATCGACGACGAGGTGCCCGACCATGCCGCGCAGCACGCGCCGCGCGATGGGCACGATGGGCCAGGGCAGCAGCCGGGCGAGGGGTCCGCCGATGGCGATGAGCACGCGCAGCGGCCAGGGCAAGAAGCTCGGGATGCGGTGCGCCAGCTGCTCGAGGTTGCGCGCCGCGACGCCGAGGTCGTCGGGCCGCGCCACCCGGTCGACGAACCCGATGGCGAACTCGAGCCCCACCTCGTCCTGCAGCAGCCCCGCGAGTCGGGCCGCGCCGGCATCGGTCTGCGCACCCTCGGTCTGCCGCAGCCACTGCCGCACGAGTCCGACGGCGGCGTCGGCATCGGGCTGCTCGAGAGTCGTCACACGCCCATCCTCTCGCGTGCGGGCATCTCGCGCCCAGTTCTCGCCGGATACGCTGGCGCCATGATCGAGCAGCGCGACGTCGTCATCATCGGCGGGGGCCACAACGGCCTGACCGCCGCCGCCTACCTGGCCCAGGCCGGACTCGACGTGCAGGTGCTCGAACGCCTCGACGTGCTCGGCGGCGCCGCGATCTCGGCCGAGGCCTTCGCCGGCGTGGATGCGCGCCTGAGCCGCTACAGCTACCTCGTGAGCCTGCTGCCGCAGCGCATCATCGACGACCTCGGACTGAGCATCGAGCTCGCGCCGCGCCGCTACAGCTCGTACACGCCCGTGCCCGGAGGCGACACCGGACTGCTCGTCGACAACCACGATCCGATGGCGACCGCCGAGAGCTTCGGCGCGCTCGACGCCGAGGACGACGTCGTCGCCTGGGCGCAGTTCTATGAGGGCACGCAGCACCTCGCCCGCGCGCTGTTCCCGACCGTCACCGACCCGCTGCTGACGCGGTCGGAGGCGCGCGCGGCGGTCGGCGACGACCGGCTGTGGGATGCCCTCATCGAGCAGCCCGTCGGCCGCACGATCGCCGACACCTTCAGCAACGACCTCGTGCGCGGGGTCGTCTACACCGACGCGCTCATCGGCACCTTCGCGCCGAACGACGACGCGACGCTGCTCGCCAACCGCTGCTTCCTGTACCACGTCATCGGCGGGGGCACGGGCGACTGGAACGTTCCCGTCGGCGGCATGGGCGCCGTGTCGGGCGAGCTCGAGCGGGCCGCGCGGCTCGCGGGCGCGACGCTCACGACGGGGGCCGAGGTCGTCGCGCTGACGACGGAGAAGACGGTGCGCTGGGTCGACGCCACGGGGGTCGAGCATGAGACGAGCGCCGAGCACGTGCTCGTGAACTGCTCGCCGCACGAGCTCGCGCGGCTGCTCGCGGCGGGCGACGCGGGCCCCGCATCCACCGCTGACGGCGCCGCCGCCCCGCCCGCCGAGGGTGCCCAGGTCAAGGTCAACCTGCTGCTGAGCCGTTTGCCGCGCCTGCGCGACGAGCGCGTCGACCCGGCCGCGGCCTTCGGCGGCACGTTCCACATCAACGAGACCTTCAGCCAGCTGCAGCGCGCCTACGACGAAGCCGCGGCGGGGCAGGTGCCGGGCGTCATCCCCGCCGAGATCTACTGCCACTCGCTCACCGACCCGAGCATCCTCGGACCCGAGCTGCGTGCGAGCGGGGCGCACACGCTCACCGTCTTCGCGCTGCACGTGCCCGACCGGCTGCTGACCGAGGCGAACAACGAGGCGATGCGCGCGACCCTGCAGCGGGCCGTGCTCGACTCGCTCAACTCGGTGCTCGCCGAGCCCATCGAGAGCCTGCTGCTCACCGACGCGAACGGTCAGCCGTGCGTCGAGACGAAGACGACGCGCGACCTCGAGCACGTGCTGCGGCTGCCGGGCGGCAGCATCTTCCACGGCGACCTCGCGTGGCCGTGGGCGGAAGACGACGAGCCGCTCGACACCCCCGCGCGTCGTTGGGGCGTCGACACCGGCATGCCCGGCGTGCTGCTGTGCGGCTCGGGCGCCCGCCGCGGCGGCGCCGTGAGCGGCATCGCGGGCCACAACGCCGCGATGGCGGTGCTCGAGTCGCGATGACACGATCCGGCCGGCGAGCGCGCACCGGGTTCGGGATGCTCGCCGCGAGCATCGCCCTCGTGCTGAGCGCCTGCTCCGCGGGCCCCGCAGCGGCGCCGCCAGAGCCAGCCCCGCCCGCCGAGCGGTTCGCCCTGCCCGCCGAGGGCCTCGTCGACTACCAGCTCGGCGGCGCCTCCGAGCCCTCTGCCGGTGTGACGCTCGTCGTGCGCGACGCGACCGACGAGCCCGCGCCGGGCATGCCGAGCATCTGCTATCTCAACGGCTTCCAGACGCAGCCGGGCGAGCTCGAGTCGTGGCTGGACGAGGCCCCGGAAGCCGTGCTGCGCACCGCCGCGGGCGACCCGGTCATCGACCCGAACTGGCCCGACGAGGCCCTGCTCGACCCGCGCACGCCCGAGGCTCGAGCGGCGATCGTCGACCGGCTCGGCCCGCTCATCGACCGCTGCGCCGAGCGCGGCTTCGTCGCGGTCGAGTTCGACAACCTCGACAGCTACACGCGGTCGGGCGGCGTGCTCACCGCCGACGACGCCCTCGCCCTCGCCTCCCTGCTCGTCGACTGGGCGCACGACGCGGGGCTCGCCGCCGGGCAGAAGAACGCGCTCGAGCTCGGCGCGCGCGGGCGCGACGAGGCCGGCTTCGACTTCGCCGTGCTCGAGGAGTGCGACCGCTGGGCGGAGTGCGCCTTCGCGACCGCGGTCTACGGCGACCAGGTGCTGAACATCGAGTACGCCGACGACCTGCGCGGCACGTGGGCCGAGGTCTGCGCCCGCGGCGAGGTCCCCGCGCTCACGGTGCTGCGCGACCGGATGCTCGCACCCCCCTCGAGCCCCGACCACGTGCTCGCCCACTGCGCCCCGAGTCGCTAGAGCTCGAGCGCGACCGCCACCACGAGCATCACCGCGACGAGCGCCGTGGCGCTCAGCACGATCACGGTGCGCACCATGAGCATCCACGGATCGCGGTCGGCGACCTCCGACCGCTTCACGCGCGGCGTCGTCGCACCGACGAGGATCGCGAAGCCCGCGATGACCGCCCCGCCCACGGCGACGGCGGGCTCGCCGAGCTGCGTCGCCGTCACAGCGGCGACCAGAGCGAGCAGGGCGGAGTGCATCGCCGTACGCTGCCACGAGAGGCTCGTGCGATCGACGGGCGCGCGCGGGGCATCCAGCTCGCTCACCGCGCCAAATCGATCGCCTGGAACGTCGCGAGCACGGCGAGCAGCAGCCCGACCGCGACCACGCCCGCAACGACCCAGGGCAGCACCGAGGGCTCGGGGATCGGCTCGCGCAGCCGCAGCGCGCGCTCGGTGCGGCGCCACGAGACGAGCGCCCACACCGCGAGCGCCGCGCCGCCGAGGCTCGCGAGCCCCGCGATGACGAGGATGACGAGCGGCAGCTCGCCGAAGCTCGAGAGGGTCGCGAGGGCGACTCCGCCCGCGATGAGGGTCATGCCCGTGCGGATCCACGACAGGGCCGTGCGCTCGTTGGCGAGCGAGGCCTGCACCTCGGGCTCGTCGCCCACCCCGTAGACGCTGCGGGGCCGGCGGTCGTCGTCAGTCATGACGCGACGGTACCGCGCGACCGGCCGTCAGATGCACCCCTTGACGCGCGTCACTCCCACACGCTCGGCGCGGGCTCGCGGCGCGAGGGCAGGGCGGCGTTGCCGCTCCACTCGGCGAGCCAGGCGGGCAGCGGGTGGTTCTGCGGGTCCATGTCGAAGAGCTCGGCGAGCTCGGGGATGGGCACGATGCCACCCGACTTCTTGAGGAAGCGCGCCTTGATGACCGCGCGCGCGACGATCTCGCCGTCGCGCACGAAGCGCTGCTCGACGTAGGCGGCGATGTCATCGATCCCCACGATGCGGCTCTCGAGCTCATAGGTCTGCCACAGCTCGAGCGAGCGGCGGTAGGTGATGGTCGAGCTCACGATGACCGGGTAGTAGCCGCGGGCGGTGAGCTCGCCCCACACCCCCGACCGCACCATGAGGTCGATGCGGCCGAGATCCATGAGCGAGAGGTAGACGCCGTTGTTCATATGGCGCTGCAGATCGAGGTCGTTGGGCAGCACGCGGAACCGCACCGAGCCGACGTCAGTGGGGGCGAGGGGCGTGGCGCGACGGGCACGCCACAGCACCCAGAGGAAGCGCAGCAGTTTGTTCACGCCGCCACGCTAGGGCGGTCAGCGCCCGCGGTGGTCTTCGATGGTGGCCTTCGCACCGAAGCGGGGCGCCTCGACGCCGAGCGAGGTGATGAGTCGCACAACCCGGTGCCGGTGACCCGCATAGGGCGCGAGCAGATCGAGCATGCCGGCGTCGTCGACGCGAACGCCCGTGAACCACGTGCCGATGACGTGCGGCAGGTGCGCGTCGCCGACGCTGAGCGTGTCGGGGTCGCCGTGCGAGCGCTGCAGCACTTCGGCCGCCGTCCACTCCCCCACGCCCGGAATCGAGCGCAGCGCCGCGACCGCCGCCGGCCCGCCGCGACCGAGCGCGAGGGTGCGCTGCAGCGCCGGCTCGACGGCGGCGACGCGGCGGATGGTCGCCATGCGCTGCGGTCCCACCCCCGCGCGATGCCAGTCGTGATCCGGGATGCTGCGCCACCCCACCCCGTCGGGCATCACGGTGAGCCCCTCGGGCGCGGGGCCGGGCGCCCGCTCGCCGTGCTGCCGCACGAGCTGCCGCCACGCGCGCCGCGCCTCGACTCCCGTCACCTTCTGCTCGAGCACGGCGGCCACCGCCGCCTCCAGCACGAGGTGGGATCGGGTGAGCCGAAGCCCGCGCGTGCGCCGGCGCAGGCGATGCAGGGCCGCCGCCGCGGGGTCGCCCTCCACCGTGCGCTGCGCGAGCAGGGCGTCGAGCCCGCTCCAGTCGTCGCCGTCGCCGAGCAGCTGGGGCGCGTGCGCGAGACTCCACGCGGCACCGGGGCCCCACGCGGCGAGGTGCAGCCGCCGCGCCGCGGTGGGCGGGCCGTCGAGCACGGTCAGCCGCAGCGAGGCGCAGCCCTCGGGTGTGCGCTGCGCGCGCCAGACCTCGCGCCACGCATCCGGCCCCGCGGCGGTGTGCAGGGTGGGGTCGCCGCGGCCGCGGCGCAGGAAGGCGAGGGTGGCGCCGAGGTCGAGGGGCTCGGGCGGGGCGAGCTCGCGCTCCGCATCCGGCATCATCTCGACCACGCGCTCAGCGTACGACCGCGCCCTGACCATGCAGAACGGCGGGGAGGCCGCTCGTGATGAGCGCCCTCCCCGCCGTCGCGGACTGTCGTAACGGATGCCTTACGGGCACTCGTACGTGACGCCGTTGACCTCCCAGACACCGGACCCGAGCTCGGCGCAGACCTGCGCGAGGCCGCCGAACAGTGCGGCGCCGCCCGCGACGAGGCTGATGATCACGATGATGCCGATCACGAGCCCGACGAAGCCGACGATGATGCCGGCGAGGGCGAAGCCGTTCTTCTGGCCCGCCTTCTTCGACTGGTTGAGGCCGACGAAGCCGACGATGATGCCGATCAGGTGCAGGCCGATGATCGACAGCACGAGAGCGACGATTCCCATCGTCTTGCCGGGGTTGACGGGGGCGGCGGGAGCGCCGCTGTAGGCGGGTGCGGGGGGAGGGGCGTCGGTCATTCTGACTCCTGCGGGGTGGGGGGCCGAGATGGCCCCGTTCGCTCGAATCGTACTGCCCCGCGCGCCCCGCGCGTGAGAGCAGTTTCTGCTCAGGTCAGGCGGACGGCGCGACGAGCCGCACGACGACCGAGCTCGACGCTGATCGGCCGCGCAGCCGGCCCATCGCCCGGATGGCGGCGTACTGCACGCCGTACTTCTCGCTGAGCGCCGTGTCGAGGTGCGCACGCGAGGCCTCGTCATCATGCACGCTCGCGATGGCCTCGACGACGGGGGCTCCGTCGAGCGGGCGCCCGACCCGGTCGCAGGCCTGCAGCGTGACGCGCGGAGTGTGCCGGATGCGCTTGACCTTGCCCGCCTCGGCGCCCGTCGTCACAAGCAGCGCCTCGTCATGGCGCGCCACCCACACGGGTGTCGCGACGGCGACGCCCGAGCGGCGAGTGGTGGTGAGCAGTACGTACTGCTCGTCGGCGAGCGCGACGACGGGGTCGGTCATGAGTCCTCCAGCAGGGGCGGGGTGCGGCGTTCACGATAGCGCCGGGCCCCGGGCGCGCGCCGAGAGCCCGCCCGTTTTCGCGCCGCCCGCCGCGACGGGCCATGATGGAACCCATGCGCATCGGAATGCTCACCTCCGGCGGAGACGCCCCTGGCCTCAACGCGGTCATCCGCGGGGCCGTGCTCACCGGCACCACCGTGCACCACCACGAGTTCGTCGGGTTCAAGGACGGCTGGAAGGGGCTCGTCGAGAACGACACGCTGCCGCTCGGCCGGCACGAGGTGAAGGGCATCTCGAAGCAGGGCGGCACGATCCTCGGCACGAGCCGCACGAACCCCTTCGAGGGCCGCGGCGGCGTCGACCGCATCAACGACGTCTTCGCCGAGAACCGCCTCGACGCGCTCATCGCGATCGGCGGCGAGGGCACGCTCGCGGCGGCGAAGCGGCTGACGGATGCGGGCATCCGTATCGTCGGAGTGCCGAAGACCGTCGACAACGACCTCGATGCCACCGACTACACCTTCGGCTTCGACACGGCCGTCGGCATCGCGACCGAGGCGATGGACCGCCTGCGCACGACGGGCGACGCCCACAACCGCTGCATGGTCGCCGAAGTCATGGGCCGCCACGTCGGCTGGATCGCCCTGCACTCCGGCATGGCGGCCGGCGCCCACGCCATCCTCATCCCCGAGCAGAACACGAGCATGGACCAGTTGTGCGCGTGGGTGCAGAGCGCCTACGACCGCGGGCGGGCGCCGCTCGTCGTCGTCGCCGAGGGCTTCACGCTCGACGGGGCCGACCAGCCCCACTCCGAGCGCGGCCTCGACGCCTTCGGCCGCCCGCGGCTCGGCGGAATCGGCGAGATGCTCGCGCCCATGATCGAGGAGCGCACGGGCATCGAGACGCGCGCGACGACGCTCGGCCACATCCAGCGCGGCGGCACCCCGAGCGCCTTCGACCGCGTGCTCGCGACGCGCCTCGGCATGGCCGCGATCTCGGCCGTCGACGATGCGCGCTGGGGCGAGATGGTCGCCCTGCGCGGCACCGAGATCGTGCGCGTGCCGTTCGAGGCCGCGCTCGGAAAGCTCAAGACCGTGCCGCAAGCGCGCTACGACGAGGCCGCACTGCTCTTCGGCTGAGCCCTCGCCGGGCGACGCCGCGCGGCCTAGGCTGGCGGGCATGACGCGCGGCTGGCAGATCACCCTCGATGACGCGGGCCCGCGCGTCGAGCTCATCGAGCTCGACGAGACCGTGCTGAGCCCCGCCGCCGACGAGCGCGGCGATGTCGAGGTCGCGGTGAGCTACTCGGGCCTCAACTACAAGGACGCCCTGGCGTTCGCCGGCACCCCCGGCGTCGTGCGCCGCTCGCCCCTCGTGCCCGGCATCGACGTCGTCGGCACCGTGATCGCCTCGAGCGACGCGCGCTGGGCCCCGGGCGATCGCGTGCTGCTGAACGGCGCCGGGGCGGGCGAGACGCGGGCCGGGGGCCTCGCCGAGCGCGCGCTGCTCGACGGCGGCACGCTCGTGGCCACGCCCTCCGCGTTCACGGATGCACAGGCCGCCGGCATCGGAACCGCAGGCTTCACTGCCATGCTCGCCGTGCTCGCCCTCGAGCGGCACGGAATCACTGAGGGCGACGTGCTCGTGACGGGCGCCAGTGGCGGACTCGGATCCTTCGCGGTCGCCCTGCTCGCGCGCGCGGGCTTCACGGTCACGGCCGCGACCGGGCGGCCCGAGAGCGCCGCGCGCCTGCGGGCGCTCGGCGCCGCGAGCATCCTCGACCGCCGCGAGCTCGACCGCTCAGAGCCCGACCGACCCCCGCGCGCGCTCGAGTCGCAGCGCTGGGCGGGCGTCATCGACGCCGTCGGCGGGCAACCCCTCGCGACCGCGCTCAGCCAGCTGCGGCAGGAGGGCGCGGCGGTTGCGTGCGGCAACGCGGCCTCGCCCGCGCTGAGTACGACCGTCATGCCCTTCATCTTGCGCGGCGCGGCGCTGCTCGGCGTCAACTCCTCGCTCACCCCGCTCGCCCGCCGCGAGCAGGCGTGGGCGCGACTCGCGCGCGACCTCGACCCGGCGGTGGTCGACGACATCGCGCGCGTCGTCGAGCTGGAGGAGGCCGCCGAGCAGGCCGCCGAGGTGCTCGCCGGCCGTGTGGCCGGGCGACTGGCCGTGCGGGTCGGCGCGAGCTCCGCATCCCCCACCGCCCGCATCGAGACGGAGACCGCATGATCGGACTGACCCTCATCGGCCTCGTGCTCGCCGGCATGGCGGCGACCCTGCACGTGGCGTTCTTCGTGCTCGAGAGCGTGCTGTTCCGGCTGCCGTTCGGCCGGCGCCTGTTCGGGGTGCGGGCGGAGCACGACTCGCCGCCGCTGCGCCTCTTCGCCGTGAACCAGGGGCTCTACAACCTCGGGCTCGGCATCGTCGTGTTTCTCGGCATCGTGCTCGTGGCGATCGATGCCGGCTCGATCGCGGGCGTCGCCGTCATCGTCACCGGATGCGCGATCATGGGGCTCGCGGGCGCGGGCCTCGCGCTCACGGCGCCGCCCCGCATGATCCCGATCGCGCTGGCGCAGGGCGTGCCACCCCTGCTCGCGATCGTCGCGCTGCTCGCGGGGGGCTAGGAGACGACCGGCGGAACGCTGTCGTCGGGGTTCATCGCATACTCGGCGAGCGCGCGCACGAGGGCCGCGGTCGAACGCTCGTCCGCGATCCGGTGCACGGTGAGGCCGGCCGCGCGGGCGTCGAAGGCCGTGCGCGGGCCGATGCAGACGACGACGGTGCCCTCGGGCAGCGGCGCGAACTGCTCGGCGATCTGGCGCGCGACGCTGCCCGAGCTCACGATGAGGCCCCGGATGCGCCCGGCGGCGACGTCGGCGACGACCGCGGCGGGGGCGGTGACTCCGACCGTGCGGTAGGCGCTCACGAACTGCGCGTCGATGCCGCGGTCGGCGAGGCCGCTCACGAGCGTGGGCTCGGCGATCTCGCTCTGCGGCACGAGCACGGCACCCTGCGCCGCGGTGCCCGGCCACTCGCGCACGAGCCCGCGCGCCGAGTGGTCGCTCGGCACGAAGTCGACCGAGTAGCCGGCCAGCTGCAGGGCGTGCGCGGTGGTCTCGCCGACCGCGGCGATGCGCGTCGTCGCGGGGACGCGCACGTCGTGGCCGACGAGCACGTCGACCGTGGTGGCGCTCGTCACGACGAGCCAGCCGTACGCGCCCGACTGCAGGCGCTCGAGCGCCGCGGAGAGCTGCTCGGGATGCTCGGTGCCGGCGAAGTTGATGAGGGGCGCGATGACCGGCACGGCGCCCAGCGCGCGCAACTGCGCGGCGACGCCGTCGCCCCACTTGCCGCCGCGCGGCACCAGCACCGTCCAGCCGAGCAGGGGCTTGATGACGGGCAGCGCGCCCGTGGGTGTGCGCTCGATCGTCACGTCGTGCAGGGAGGAGAACATCTCCTCCATGATGACTCCGCTCGCGCGAGAGTCATAATCGGCCGGAAGCTCAGTCGTCGCTGAAGATCGCCCAGGCGACGAGGCCCACGACCACGACGGTCGCGGCGGTCGCCCCGATGATCCACGGCACGGGGTTCTGCTGGTACGAGGTCTTGACGCGCTCGGTGAGCTCACCGGCCTGCTTCTTGACGTCGAGCTTCTCGTCGATCGCGTCGAGCGTCTGCTCGAGGCGGGCACGGGTGGCGGAGACGGTGCTTGCGACGGTATCGCTCATGATGCTCCTCGCTTTCTCAGTCCGCGCACGACGCGGACATCTTCTTTGACGCTCTCGATGGTCTGGGTGGGGGTGGGCGGCACCCCGTGCTTGAGCTGCGCGACGCCGATGGCGGCGGCGAGGCCCGCGAGCACGAGCAGGGCTCCGCCGACGATGAGGGCCGCGGCCCAGGGCGGGAGCACGAGCGCGAGCGCGAGGATTCCGGCAGCCGTGAGCACGAGCGTCGCGAAGAACGCGAACACGCCGGCGGTGACGAGGAACCCGGCGCCGATGCCGGCGGCCTTCAGCTTGCCGACGATCTCGGCTTTGAGCGCCTCGATCTCGGCCTCGATGAGCTCACGGATAAGCCCGGGAATGTCGGCGATCAGCTGGAAGAGGCCGCGGCGCTCGCGCGTCGTGGCCGGCGCGGGCTCGCTCATGACGACGCGGCGGGCTTCTTCGCAGCGGTGGTCGGCTTCTTCGCAGCGGGCTTGGACGCGACCGGCTTCTTGGCCGCCCCGCGACCCGTCACCTGGTCGACGACCTTCTTGGCGCCGTCGGAGACGAACTCGGCGACCTCGGGCGCCTTCTCCTTCACGAAGTCTTCGACCTGGTCGACCCGGTGCTGCACGCGGGGGTCGTTCCAGAAGCCCATCGCGGCGTTCTTGAGCTGCTCGTAGCGCTCGCGGCCGGCGCGGGTGCCCAGCACGTAGCCGACGGCGAGGCCGGCGGCGAACAGGATCTTGCCTCTCATGACGCACTCCTCACGCTGCCCGACCGTGGCGGATCGGCCGCGGCAACTCCCCCAGCGTAGTGCGCCCCGCCCTCGAGGGGTCGAGTGATGCTGAGGGGATTCCCAGGGGAGGGGGCGTGGTGCTACCCTCGCGGCACCATGCATACTTAGGTAATGCTTACCTTACCTGGCGAGGCGACCGAGGCGGTCACCCACCCCGCCTACCGCCCCTACGCCGTGACGGTGCAGCGCGTGCTGCCGCTCAGCCCCCACCTCGTGCGCGTCACCGTGACCGGCGACGACCTCGTCGTCTTCGGCACGCGCGGGCTCGACCAGCGCATCAAGCTCGTACTGCCCCTCGACGACGGTTCGCTGTGTGACCTCGGCGAGCACGACGAGGCGGCGCAGCGGGCGGGCGACTGGTACGCCCGCTGGCGGGCGCTGCCGGATGCTCGCCGCAACCCCTTCCGCACCTACACCGTGCGCGGCATCCGCCCCGACCGGCGGCAGCTCGACATCGACATGGTGCTGCACGAGCCGACCCCCGGGGTGGATGACGGCCCGGCCGCGCGGTGGCTGCGGCGGGCATCCCTCGGCGATCGCCTCATCGTCATCGGACCGGACGCCCGCACGGCCGACCCGACGATCGGATGCGACTGGCGCCCGGGCGCGGCCCGCCACGTGCTGCTCGTGGGCGACGAGACGGCAGCCCCCGCGATCTGCTCGATCCTCGAATCGCTCGACCCGGGGGTGACGGCGCAGGCCTTCATCGAGGTCGCCTCGAGTGCCGACGTGCAGAACGTCGTGCCCCGCGGGCGCTCGCGGCTCACCTGGCTCGCGCGCGACGCCGGGTGCGAGACCGCGCAGGGCTTCGAGGCGATCGCGCCGCACGGCGAGCTGCTCACGCGCGCCGTGCAGCGCTGGCTGCCGCGGCACATGCGCGAGCTCTCCTCGGTCGTGCGCGCGACGCCCGACGTTCTCGACGACGTGGATGTCGACAGCGCGCTGCTGTGGGATTCACCGCTCGACCCCGAGTCGGGCGAGTTCTACGCCTGGATCGCCGGCGAGGCGGCGATGGTCAAGCAGCTGCGTCGACACCTCGTGAGCGAGCTCGGCATCGCCCGCACGAACGTGGCCTTCATGGGCTACTGGCGGCGCGGGCGCAGCGAAGCGCAGTGAGGCGCGCTGAAGCACAGGGCCGCCGCGCCCTCGGCGCGACCGCCCTCGTGGTCGCGCTGCTCCTCGCCGTCGTCGCGAGCCTCGCGCTCGGCGCGCGCGGCATCGACCTCGGCACGGTGCTGACGGCGGTGCTGCGACCCGGCGACCCGGGGCTCGACCCCGTCGACCTCGTCGTCGTGCGTGAGTTACGCGTGCCCCGCACCGTCATCGGCCTGCTCGCCGGAGCCGGGCTCGGCATCGCCGGGGGCATCATGCAGGGCGTCACGCGCAACCCCATCGCCGACCCGGGACTGCTCGGTGTTACCGCGGGCGCCGCCTTCGCCGTCGTGCTCGGCATCGCCGTGCTCGGCGCATCGAGCCCGCTCGCGTTCGCGGGGCTCGCACTCGTGGGTGCCCTCGGCGCCTCCGCGCTCATCGCCGCCCTCGCCGCGCGCCCGCGCATCGCCGACGCGCCCGTGCTGCTCGTCGTCGCGGGCTCGGCCGTCACGGCGGCGCTGACCTCGGCGACCTCGCTGCTGCTGCTGAGCGATCCGGAGACGCTCGACCGCTACCGCTTCTGGACCGTCGGCGCCCTCACCGCCCGCGGCCTCGACGAAGCCGTCGCGCTCGCTCCCCTGCTGGCCGCGGGCCTCGTCGTCGCGCTGCTGCTCGCTCGGCCCCTCGACGCGCTCGCGCTCGGTGACGATGTGGCACGCGGGCTCGGCGTCCGGCTGGGCCGCACGCGCGCGCTGAGCCTGCTCGGCATCGTGCTGCTCGCCGGCGCGGCCACCGCGCTCGCGGGACCGCTCGTCTTCGTGGGCCTCGTCGGCGCGCACCTCGCGCGGTGGCTCGTCGGGCCGCGCCACGGCGCGCTGCTGCCCCTCGCGGGCGTCGCGGGCGCGACCCTCGTGCTCGCCGCCGACGTGCTCGGCCGCCTCGTCGCACCCCCCGGTGAGATCGAGGCCGGCATCGTCGTCGCCGTGCTCGGAGCCCCCGTGCTCATCGCCCTCGTGCGCTCGCGGGCGGGGGCGGCGCTGTGAGCCGGCTCGAGCATCCCGTCGACCCGATGCGGCAGCTCGCCGGCATGCGGGCACGCGACCGCCGCCGTGCGCTCGCCGTCGACGGCGGCCTGCTCCTGACGATCGCCGTGCTCGGGATGCTCGCGCTCGGTCTCGGCGCCGTCGCCCTCTCCCCCGCCGAGGTCGTCGCCGCGCTGCTCGGCCTCGAGAGCGCTCCGGGTGCCGCGTTCATCGTGCAGGGCGTGCGGTTGCCGCGCCTCGTGCTCGCCCTGCTCGTGGGGGCCGCACTCGGCCTGGCCGGAGCCCTGTTGCAGTCGGTCGTGCGCAACCCCCTCGCGAGCCCCGACATCGTCGGCATCGCGCAGGGCGCGAGCGCCGCGGGCGTGCTCGTGATCGTCGCGGGCGCGAGCGGCGCGGCCGTCACGGGGGCCGCGATCATCGGCGCGCTGCTCGCGGCGGCCCTCGCGGTCACCCTCGGTGGGCGGGGGGTGAGCGGCGCCCGCTTCGTCGTCGTCGGTGTCGCCCTCGCCTTCCTCGCCAACGGGGTGCTCGGCTACGCCCTGACGCGCGCGGCGCTCGTCGACGCGGGCAGTGCCTACTTCTGGCTCGTCGGCTCGGTCGGCTCCCCCTCGTGGCCCGACATCGCGATCGTCGGCGGCGTGCTCGCCCTGTGCGCGGTGCTCCTGCTCGCCGGGCGGCGCCTGCTCGAGGTGCAAGCCTTCGACGACGCCACCGCGCGGGCGCTCGGCGGGTATCCCGTGGCCGTACGCGCGGGTGCGATCGTCGTGACGAGCGCCCTCACCGCGGTCGCGGTCGGTGCCGCGGGACCCATCGCCTTCGTCGCCTTCGCCGCGGGCCCGATCGCCCGAGGTCTGCGCGGTCGCGGCCCCGCGCTCAGCACGGCCGCGCTCGTCGGCGCCGCCGTCGTGCTCGGCTGCGACCTCATCGCTCAGCACCTCATCCCCTCGACCTTCCAGCCCCCGGTCGGCCTCATCACGGGCGCCCTCGGCGCGCTCGTGCTGCTGGCGCTGCTCGTGCGGGGCGACCGACGCACGGAGGCCCGCGCATGATTGACCTGCCCCACACCGAGAGCCCTCAGCTGCGCGCCGAGGGGGTGCATCTCGCCTACGGCGACCGAGCGGTCGTGCACGGCGTCGACCTCGCGATCGCCCCCGGTCGCCTGACGGCGCTCGTCGGGGCGAACGCGAGCGGCAAGTCGACGCTGCTGCGCGCCCTCGCCGGGCTCATCGCCCCGAGCGCGGGGCGCGTGCTGCTCGACGACCACGATCTCGCCCGGGTGCCGCGCCGGCGGCTCGCGCGCACGATCGGCATCCTGCCGCAGTCGCCGCTCGCGCCCGAGGGCATCCGGGTCGGCGACCTCGTGGCGCGCGGACGGTACCCCCACCACGGGCTGTTCCGCGGACAGCGCAGCGACGACGATGCCGTCGTGGCTCGAGCGCTCGCCTCCACCGACGCGCTCGGGCTCGTCGACCGCCGCGTCGACGAACTGAGCGGTGGCCAGCGGCAGCGGGTGTGGATCGCGATGGCGCTCGCGCAGCAGCCGCGCATCCTGCTGCTCGACGAGCCGACGAGTGCGCTCGACGTCGCCCACCAGGTCGAGGTGCTCGACGTGCTGCGCGGCGAGGCGGCGGCGGGCATGACCGTCGTCATCGTGCTGCACGACCTGACGCTCGCGGCGCGCTACGCCGACGAGCTCGCGATGCTCGCAGGCGGGCGGCTCATCGCGCAGGGCGCGCCGGGCGCCGTGCTCACCGCCGAGACCGTGCAGCGGGCGTTCCGGGTCGACGCGCGCATCCTCACCGACCCCGACACGGGCCGACCCGTCGTGCTGCCGCGAGCGGGGTCAGCGACACTGAGTTAGTTAGGTTAGGCTAACCTTACTGAGCGAGCCACGCGGCTCGAGCATCCCCCGCCCGCACCGACCCCTCGCAAGGAGCCCCTCGTGACACGCCCCCGCCGCGCCGCCCGCAGCGCCGCCCTCATCACCGCGCTCGCCCTCACCGCGCTCACCGGATGCGCCGCCCCGCCCGCCGCCCCCGAGTCCTCCGCTCCTGCCGACGGGTTCCCCGTCACGATCGAGCACGCCTTCGGCGAGACCGTCATCCCCGAGCAGCCCGAACGCGTCGCGACCTGGGGCTGGAGCACCGCCGACGCCGTCATCGCCCTCGGCGTGACGCCCGTGGCGATGCCGTTCCAGAGCTACGGCGGCGACGAGCAGGGCGTGCTGCCCTGGGTGCGCGAGGCGCTCGACGACGCCGGCGCCGAGACGCCGATCATCCTCACGAACACCGGGGAGGACATTCCCTACGAGGAGATCGCGGCCGCCGACCCCGACGTGATCCTCGCCCAGTACAGCGGCATCACGCAGGAGCAGTACGACACGCTGAGCGCGATCGCCCCGACCGTGGCCTACCCCGACCAGCCGTGGACGACCCCGTGGCGCGACGTCATCAGCATCACCGGCACGGCCCTCGGGCTCGAGACCGAGGCCGAGGCCGTGCTCGCGGGCATCGACGCCGAGATCGCCGCGGCTGCCGCCGCCCACCCCGAGTTCGCCGGCCTCACGCTCGCGACGGCGTGGGACGTCGGAGGCGTGTTCTACGTCTACGCCGATGAAGACCCCCGGGTCGAGTTCATGCTCGACCTCGGCTTCGTCAACGCCCCCGCCGTCGACACGCTCGACACCGACGAGTCGCCGTTCTACTTCACCCTCAGCTACGAGCGCGTGAACGAACTCGAGAGCGACGTGCTCGTCGTCTACGGCAACAGCGACGACGAGGTGCGCGCGGTGACCGAGGGCGGCTACGCCCAGTCGCTGCCCGCGATCGAGCAGGGCGCCGTGGCCGAGCTCGTCGGCGTCGAGTTCATCGCCGCCGTCTCGCCGCCGAGCGCGCTCTCGCTCACCTGGGGCCTCGACGAGGTCGTGGCGCAGCTCGCCGAGGCGGTCGCCGCCCGCGGCTAGGGGCGCACCGCCGCCGCGGCGGCGCGGGCAGCTGGCCGCGCCGCCGCGAGCACGCGGTCGATCGCCGCGTCGTCGTGCGCGGCCGAGACGAACCACGCCTCATACACGCTCGGCGGCAGCGAGACCCCGTGCTCGAGCATCGCGTGGAAGTACGGCCCGAAGCGCCAGGTCGCCTGATCCTGGGCCTCGGCGTAGTTCTGCGGGGCATCCGCCCGGAAGAAGATCGAGAACTGCGAGCCGGCCCACGCGACGATGTGCTCGACGCCCTCCGCTGCCAGCGCGGCCGAGAGCCCGTCGCCGATCGCGCGGGCCGCACGCCGCAGGTGCTCGTAGACCTCGGGCCCCGCGCCGCGCAGCATCGCTGCGCCCGTCGCGACCGCGACCGGGTTGCCGCTCAGCGTGCCCGCCTGGTAGACCGGGCCGAGCGGCGCGAGCAGGTCGAGCAGCTCGGCGCGACCGCCGAGGCCCGCGAGCGGCAGGCCACCGCCGATGATCTTGCCGAAGGTGGTGAGGTCGGCGTCGTACGGCATCCCCTCGCGCTCTTCGAGCCCCCACCAGCCCGCGGCCGTCGAGCGGAATCCCGTCATGACCTCGTCGCTGATGAGCAGCGCGCCGTGCGCGTGCGCGGTGTCGGCGAGCAGCCGGTTGAAGCCGGGCTTGGGCGGCACGACGCCCATGTTGGCGGCCGCGGCCTCGGTGATGACCGCCGCGATGCGGTCGCCGTGCGCCGCGAACACGGCGGCGAGCGCCGCCTCGTCGTTGTACGGGATGACGACGGTCTGCGCCGCGGTCTCGGGCGTGATGCCCGCCGAGCCGGGGATGCCGAGCGTCGCGATGCCCGACCCGGCCTCCGACAGCAGCGCGTCGGAGTGGCCGTGGTAGTGGCCCGCGAACTTGACGAGCAGTGGTCGTCCGGTCGCACCGCGCGCCAGCCGGATTGCCGTCATGGTCGCCTCGGTGCCCGTCGAGACGAGCCGCAGCTTCTCGATCGCGCGGCGCTCGGCGTGGCCCTCGCCCAGCGTCAGCCGGTCGAGCACGAGCTCGGCGAGCTCGACCTCGCCCGTCGAGGCGGCGCCGAAGCCGAGCCCCCGGTCGACCGCGGCGTGCGCGGCGGCGATGACCGAGGGATGCGCGTGCCCCAGCAGCGCCGGACCCCACTGCCCCACGAGGTCGAC
The DNA here is from genome assembly GCF_024362325.1 of Microcella humidisoli. Classification (NCBI taxonomy): domain Bacteria; kingdom Bacillati; phylum Actinomycetota; class Actinomycetes; order Micrococcales; family Microbacteriaceae; genus Microcella; species Microcella humidisoli. Next base: position 1,142,410 of record NZ_CP101497.1, on the reverse strand, counting down.
GTACTCGGTGCCCTCGACATCGGTCACGTAGGGGCCGCGGCCGCTCGCCAGGAAGACGGGGGTGCCACCGACCGAGCGGAACGCACGCACGGGCGAGTTCACCCCGCCGGGCGTCACGAGGAGCGCGCGCTCGAAGGCCTCGGCGTTGGTGGTGGGCGTGCGCCCCGAGACGAAGCGCGTCATGCGATGAGTCCTCTCTCGACGAGGTCGAGGCTCGCGTAGCTGAGCACGGCGTCGGCGCCCGCGCGGCGGATCGAGACGAGCGCTTCGAGCTGCGCGCGGTCGCCGTCGATCCAGCCCCGCTGGGCGGCCGCGGCGATCATGGCGTGCTCGCCCGAGACCATGTAGGCCCAGACCGGCACGGGCGAGACGTCGGCGACCCGGCGCAGCACGTCGAGGTAGGCGAGCGCGGGCTTGACCATGACGATGTCGGCGCCCTCCTGCACATCGAGCGCGGCCTCGCGCACGCCCTCGCGCGCGTTGGCCGGGTCGAGCTGGTACGTGCGGCGGTCGCCCTGCAGCGGCGACTCGACCGCGTCGCGGAAGGGCCCGTAGAACGCCGAGGCGTACTTGGCCGAGTAGGCGAGCAGGGCCACGTTGGTGAAGCCGGCCGCATCGAGGGCGGCGCGGGCGACCCGCGTCTGGCCGTCCATCATGCCGCTGAGGCCGAGCAGCTGCGCGCCCGCCTCGGCCTGCGCCACGGCCATCGCCGCGTAGCGCTCGAGGCTCGCGTCGTTGTCGACGCGGCCCTGGGCATCCAGCACCCCGCAGTGGCCGTGGTCGGTGAACTCGTCGAGGCAGAGGTCGGTCTGCACCACGAGCGACTCGCCCACCTCGGCGACGACCGCGCGCGCGGCGGCGTTGAGGATGCCCTGCGGGTCGGTCGCGCCCGAGCCGACCGCGTCGCGCCGCTCGGGCACGCCGAAGAGCATGATGCCGCCGAGCCCCGCGGCGGCCGCGCGCGCCGAGATCGCACGCACGCTGTCGAGCGAGTGCTGCTCGACGCCCGGCATCGAGGCGATCGGCTGCGGGGCGTCGAGGCCCTCGCGCACGAACACCGGCAGCACGAGCTGGTGCGGCCGCAGCTCGGTCTCGCGCACGAGACCGCGCATCGCGGCCGTCGAGCGCAGGCGGCGGGGGCGGATGCTCGGGCCGAGGTCGCCCGGCGTGTCCGATGTCGGCGCGCTCATCGCGCACCGCCGAGCGGCGCGAGGTCGGCGGCGCCCAGCTCGAGCAGCTCGTCGACGACGCGCTTCGCGGCATCCTCGCCGGGCGTGCGCGTGTCGTCGACGTAGAGCGCGTGGGCGGCCGACACCTGCTCGCCCGCGTCGGAGTAGACGCGCGCGGCGAGGAAGAGCATGCCGCCGTCGATGAAGGCGTTGGCGCCGAGCGGGGCCGAGCAGCCGGCCTCGAGCAGGCGCAGGACGGCGCGCTCGGCCTCGACGCTCGTGCGCGTCGCGGCGTGGTCGATGCCCTGCAGGGCCGAGCGCAGCGGGCCGGAGACGCTCGCGAGCGTCTCGACCGCGAGGGCGCCCTGCCCGGGCGCGGTCGGCCAGCCCGCGATACCGAGGTGCTCGGTGATGACGTCGTCGCGCCCGAGGCGCTCGAGGCCCGCGACCGCGAGCACGACGGCGTCGAGGTCGGCCTCGATGCCCTCGCGGTCGCCGGTTGGTTCAGAGCCGAGCACGCGGCCGATGCGCGTGTCGACGTTGCCACGCAGGTCGACGACCTCGAGGTCGTCGCGCCGCCTCCGCAGCTGCGCGCGGCGCCGGGGCGACCCGGTGCCGACGCGAGCGCCGGCCGGCAGCTGCTCGAGCGTCAGGCCGTCGCGCGCGACGATCGCATCGCGCGCATCCGCCCGCTTGGGAATCGCCGAGATGCGCAGCTCGGGGTGCGGGCCCGTCGGCAGGTCTTTCAGCGAGTGCACGACCACGTCGCACTCCCCGGCGAGCAGGGCCTCGCGCACGGCCGTCACGAAGACGCCCGCGCCGCCGAGGCTCTCGAGCGGAGCGGTCGAGCGATCGCCGAGCGTCGAGATCGTCACGAGCTCGACCGGGCTGCCGGTGCGGGCCGCGATCGAGTCGGCGACGCGCTGCGATTGCGCGAGGGCGAGCGCGGAACCGCGGGTGCCGAGCCGGATCGGGGCGGCGGAGTCTGATGACGAACTGGGGCTCACGGCTCGAGCCCCGAGATGGCGGGCTTGAAGCCGGCGCGCACGTTCTCGCAGCAGCCGGGGCGGCACACGTCGTACCAGGGGCCGAGCGTCGTCTCGCGCACGCGGTCGGCAGGTGCCGTGCCGCGCAGGCGCTCCTCGACGAGGTCGATGAGTCCGCTCACGTAGACGGGGTCGACGCCCGGGGTGGGCACGCGCAGGCCGCGCACGCCGTGCTCCTCGCACGTCTCCATCGCCTCCGTGTCGAGATCCCACATGACCTCCATGTGGTCGCTCACGAAGCCCACGGGCACCATGACGATCGTCGTCGCACCCGCGGCGGCGTGCTCGGCGATCGCGTCGTTGATGTCGGGCTCGAGCCATGGCTGCGTCGGAGGGCCCGAGCGGCTCTGGTAGACGAGCTGCCACTCGACGTCGGGCACGTCGGCCCCTTCTTCACGCAGCGTCGCGATCGCCCGCTGGATGATGACCCCGCTCACGGCGAGGTGCTGCGCGGCGTAGGCACCGCCCTCGCCCCACTCGACGTCGCGCGGCCCGCTGCGCTCGGCATCGGTCGTCGGGATGCTGTGGGTCGCGAAGAGCACGCGCGTCCCGGTGAGGTCGACGCCGTCAGCGAGAAGCGTGCGGAGGGCATCCACGACCCCGGCGACGAAGGGCGCGACGAAACCGGGCGCGTCGAAGAACTGCGCCACCTTGTCGATGCGCACCTGGCCCCAGAGTCCGGTGGCCTCGAGAGCGTTCGCAAAGTCCTCCCGGTACTGGCGGCAGCTCGAGAAGCTCGAATAGGCGCTCGTCGCGAGGCCGAGGATCGTGCGGTGGCCGTCGTCGAAGGCCTGCTGCAGGGCCTCCGGCAGGTAGGGATCCCAGTTGCGGTTGCCCCAGTAGATCGGAATCCCGAGCCCGCGGCGGTCGGCCTCGGCCTGCAGCGCCGCCTGCAGCTCGCGGTTCTGCTGGTTGATGGGGCTCACACCGCCGAAGTGGCGGTAGTGGTGGGCGACCTCCTCGAGGCGCTCGTCGGGGATGCCGCGCCCGCGCGTGACGTTGCGCAGGAAGGGGATGACGTCGTCCTGCCCCTCCGGCCCGCCGAAGCCCGCGAGGATGACGGCGTCGTAGGAGACCGGGACGGTGACGTGGCCGCCCGCGGATTCGGCGAGCGCCGCATCCGTCGCCGCCAGGGGGTAGTTCCCGTTCGCCTGTTCGAATGAATTCAGTGTCATGCCAGCACCTCCAAGATCTCGGCGTCGAGCGCCGCGTCGTCGAGTCGACGACCGGTGAAGAACGGCACCTCCTCGCGCACGTGCCGGCGCGCCTCGGTGTAGCGCAGGTCGCGCATCATGTCGACGAGCTCGAGCGGGTCATCGCTCTCGAGCCCCAGCAGCCACTCGTAGTCGCCGAGCGCGAAGCTCGCCACGGTGTTCGCGAGCACGCCCGTGAAGGCGCTGCCCTTGCGGCCGTGCTCAGCGAGCATCTCGCGGCGCTCGTCCTCCGGCAGCAGGTACCACTCGTACGAGCGCACGAAGGGGTAGACGCACAGCCAGCCCTTCGGCTCCTTGCCGAGCATGAAGGCCGGCGCGTGGCTGCGGCTGAACTCGGCCTGCACGTGCACGCCCATGGCGTTCCAGGTCGGCAGCGTGTCCTCCAGCAGCGGCGAGCGGCGAAGCGTGCGCACAGCCGCCTGCAGCCCGTCGACCGTCTCGCCGTGCAGCCACAGCATGATGTCGGCGTCGGCGCGCAGCCCGCTCACGTCGTAGATGCCGCGCACGGTGACACCCTGCGCGGTGACCGCCTCGACGGCCTCCTGCACGCCGCCGCCTGCGGCGCGTCGCTGGGGGTCGCGCCGCAGCACGACGTAGACGGTGTAGGCGAGGGTCTCGCTCACGGGGTGCTCTCTTTCGTCGGAGAATCAGCGTCGTCGGGCGCACCCAGGCGCTCGGCGGTCGCGCGGGCGTGGGCGATCACAGCGGCGAGGCCCGTTCCGGCCACCTGCTCGCCCACGATGGGGATGCCGTCGTCGGTCACGGCGATGCGCGCGGCGCGCAACCAGGTCACGACCTCGCCGGCGAGCACACGATCGCTCGGGATGCTCACCCCGAGCAGCGCTTCCGCGTCGAGCCGCGCCTGCTCGAGCGACGGAGGCCGCTCGTAGCTGAGCCGCACGACCTCGCGGCCGTCGGCCGCGGCCCGCACCGTGGCCCACTTGGCGGTGACGTGCGTGAGGGCGCGCGCGACGACGCTCGTGCCGCGCGCGACGAGCACGCCCGTGCCGCGTGGCGCGGCCGCGAGGGCCGGATCGGGCGCGAGCACGAGCAGCGCGAGGTGGGTCGCCGTCTGCACGGCGCTCGAGCCGTCGGCGGGGTCGACGAGCCCGGGGGCCGCGACGACGACGTGGCCGTGCCGCACCTCGGGCTCGGCGTCGTCGCGCTCGCTCGCGAGCACCACGTGGTCGGCGTGCACCTCGGCGACGCGCACACCGTACTCGACGGGCACGCCGAAGCGGTCGAGCTCGGCGAGCAGCGCGTCGACGAGCGTCGCCATGCCGCCCTCGAGGCTCGCGACGAGCGACCCCGCCGGGGCGTCGATCCGCATGCGGGCGACGGCGCGGCCGAGCGAGTTCTCGCGCAGCAGGTTGTGCACGAGCCCGGGCACGGCCGTGACGGGCAGGTCGTCGGGGTGCGTCGAATGGATGCCCTCGACGACCGGGGCCACGAGCTTCTCAAGAATGGCGTCGCCCATGCGCCGCCGCACGAGCGCACCCACGGTGGGCAGGCGCGAGCCGACGGGGCCGGGGAGGAGGGCATCCAGCAGGCCGCGCCAGGCGCCGCGGCGACCGACCACCGCGACCACATCGTCGGCGAGCGGCGCGGCCGGAATGCCGAGCAGGCTCACGGCGGGCAGCGGCACGGTCTGCCCCTCGGCGGCGTGCAGCCACGCGGGGGCGTCGCGCGGGGCGATGATGCGGTCGGCGAGGCCGAGGCGCTCGAGGTACTCGCGCACGGTGCCGCCGCGGGTCGCGAAGGCCTCGGCGCCGGCGTCGAGGCGCAGGCCGTCGAGCTCGACGCTCGCGACCTGCCCGCCCGCGCGGTCGGAGGCCTCGAGCACGCGCACCTGTCGGCCCTGCAGCACGAGCTCGCGGGCGAGCACGAGCCCTGCGATGCCCGCGCCCACGACGAGGGTCTCCGCTGGCGGTCTCTCAGCGGGGTCGGGCGTCGTCACCAGTCGGTCCTCGTCGGGGTCGTCTCGCCCGCGTGGATGTACTGCACGAGCCGCGTGAGCACGTCGGGGTCGGTCTCAGGCGGCACGCCGTGGCCGAGGTTGACGATGTGGGCGGGCGCGCGCCGACCGCGCCGCAGCACGTCGTCGACGTGCGCGCCGAGCACGGGCCAGGGTGCGGTCAGCAGCGCGGGGTCGATGTTGCCCTGCAGCGGCAGCGCGTCGCCGAGCGTCGCGCTCGCCTCGTCGAGCGGGATGCGCCAGTCGATGCCGACGGCGTCGACGCCGAGAGCGGCGATCTGGGGCAGGATGCGGTCGGTGCCGAGCCCGAAGTGGATGCGCGGCACCTCGAGCCCGCGCAGGTGGTCGAGCGCCCGCTTGGTGTGAGGGGCAACTCGGCGCTGGTAGTCGACGGCCGAGAGCGAGCCCACCCACGAGTCGAAGAGCTGCGCGGCCGAGGCCCCTGCCTCGACCTGCGCGCGCACGAACTGGCCCGTGACGTCGGCGCACCAGTTGAGCAGTACCGCCCACGAGCGCGGGTCGGCGTGCATCATGGCTCGCGCGCGCTGCTGGTCTTTCGACGGCCCGCCCTCGACGAGGTAGGCGGCGAGCGTGAAGGGGGCGCCGCCGAAGCCGATGAGCGGCGTCGAGCCGAGCTCGGCCACGGTCATGGCCACGGCCTCACGGATGGGCTCGAGCGCGGCCGGGTCGAGCGGGCGCAGCCGCAGCACGTCCGAGGCGGTGCGGATGGGCTCGTCGAGCACGGGCCCGCGACCCGGCTCAATGCGGATCGGCAGGCCGGCGAGCAGCACGGGCACGACGATGTCGCTGAAGAAGATGCCCGCGTCCACGCCGTGGCGACGCACGGGCTGCAGCGTGATCTCGCTCGCGAGCTCGGGCGTCAGGCACGCCTGCAGCATGTCGCCGCCCGCGCGCAGCGCGCGGTACTCGGGCAGCGAGCGCCCGGCCTGCCGCATGAACCACACCGGCGGCCGTTCGGGCCGATCGCCGCGCAGGGCCCGCACGAGGTGGGATTGCGCGGTGCGGCCATCGACGAGGGGATGCGCGGGGGGCAAGGTCACCCCCACAGAATAGGGCGGCCTCCTGGAGAGGACTCCCGGCCGGGACACAGGTCGAATCCGGCTCATCTGTACCCCCCGGGGGTTGTCCAGGATCCGCGTCGGCCGCGCGCCTACACTGGTGCCTCGTGCTGCTGTGCGTCACTGCGAACCATCGGAACACGCCGTTCGAGATCCTCGAACGGCTCTCCGTCGACGCGGGCCTCCTCGCCGAGACAGTCGCTGCGGGCAGCGAGGCCGTGCGCGGCGCCGTCGCCGTGTCGACCTGCAATCGCGTCGAGCTCTACCTCGACGTCGACGCACCCGCGATCAGCGCGCACGCCGTCGCCCGCCAGGGTTTCGAGCGCGCTCTCGCCGCGCTCGGCGGCGACGAAGCCCGCGGCCTGACGACGAGTGCCGAGGTGCTCGACGACGCCGCGGCCGTGCACCACCTGTTCTCCGTCTGCGCGGGCCTCGATTCGGTCGCGGTGGGCGAAGAGGAGATCGCCGGCCAGGTGCGCCGAGCTGCCGCCCACGCGCGGGCGACCGGCACGAGCTCGGGTCGCCTCGACCATGTCCTGCAGGAGGCGATCCGCACGGCGCGTGCCGCCCGAGCCCAGGGCGATGCGAGTCGCACCGGCCGCTCGCTCGCCCGACTGGCGCTCGACCTCGTCGGCAGCCGCTTGACCGACTGGGCGTCGACCGAGGTGCTGCTCATCGGCACCGGTCGCTACGCCACGACGACGGCCGCCTCGTTGCGTGAACGCGGGGCGCAGCGCATCACCGTCTACTCCCCCACGGGCCGCGCCCAGCTGTTCGCGAAGCGGCAGGGGGTGACCGCCACGAACGACCTCTCGTCCGCCCTCGCGCGGGCGGCGGTCGTCATCACCTGCACGACGCGCTTGAGCATCGGCGTCGACGACGTGCCCGCTGGCACTCGCGCGCTCGTCGTCGACCTCGGCCTGCCGCGCAACGTCGACCCGGCCGTCGGCGCCCTCGAGGGCATCGCCCTGCTCGACCTCGAGACGATCCGCCTGCACGCTCCGCTCGTGCACTGGTCGGCCGAAGAGGATGCGCGGGCCGTCGTCGACGCTGCGGCGCACTCCTACGTCACCGCGGCATCCGTCGAACCCGCCGTCGTCGCGCTGCGCGAGCACGTGCTCGGCGTCGTGCAGGCCGAGATCGACCGCGCCCGCGCTCGCGGCGACGACGGGCGGGTCGAGGAGGCGCTGCGGCACCTCACGAGCGTGCTGCTGCACACTCCCTCGACGCTCGCCCGACGGCACGCCGCCGCGGGCCGCGGCGACCAGGTGCTCGACGCCGTGCGAACGCTCTACGGTCTCGAGGTCGTTGCGATGCCGGCCGAGGGGGACGCTCAGACGGTCGCGCGCTCCAGCAGCGCGAGCAGCGCCAAGCCGTAGGCCTCGGGGGCCGAGACGCTCTCGAAGGCGCGCTCGGCCTGGTCGATGCCGATCGTCACCCGGTAGCCATCGTCGGTGCGCTCGAGGGCGCGGAACGCCGCGCGCAGCAGGTCGCGCAACTGGTCTTCGCGCGGCAGCCACAGCGTGTCGTCGACCTCGACCGAATCGAGCGCCCACTCGGTCGTGCCGTTGAAGCCGAGCGCGGTGCCGGTCGGGTACTCGTGGGCCTCGATCGTGAGCTCGCTCACCGTGAAGACCTCGGCGTCGAACTCGTGGCGGTCGATCTGGAATCGGTCGCCCGAGGCGGGCTTCCAGCGCAGGCCCGAGTCGCGCAGTTGTCGGGCGAGTCCGGTGCTGATCATGCCGTCATCGTTGCGCGCCGACCTGGGCGCGAGCAGAGCAGTGCACCGGGCCGCTTTCGGGTCGGCCCGGTGCACTGGTTCGGATGCGCGCCGTGAGGCGCGGGGGTCAGGCCCGCTGGCGGCGGGCGACCATGACGCCGAAGCCCACCAGCACGAGCAGCAGCGATGCCGCACCGAGCCCGGCGAGCGTGCTCGTCGCACCCGTGAGGGCAAGGGTCGGCAGGCACTCGTCGTCGAGCTCGACGGCGGTGAACTCCCACAGCGTCTGCGCCTCGGCCGGGAAGCCGTAGCCGGGGAGCGGGGTGGCCGTCACGACGACCTCACCGACCTCGACCGGCTTCGTGCCCGCGGTCACGGCGGTTCCGTTGATCCACCACTGCACGCCCTCGACGCTCTCGAGCGAGACGCGGTTGGTCATGTCGAGGCAGCTCGCGGGGGTGAACTCGGCGCTGCCCTCGGTGAGCGGCAGGGTCGGCAGGCAGTCGTCCTCGTACACCGTGAAGGTGCGCTCGAACGGTGCCGGGTCGGGCGAGATCGTGTAGCGATCACTCGCCGGCGCGGGCATGACGTTGACGCTGTCCCCCTCATTGACGTCGTAGGTGCGCGTCGTCTCGCCGTCGTTCCAGACCACCTCGAAGGGCTCGTCGTCGTTGATCACGACCGTGTAGACGATTCCCTCGACGCGCGTGATCGTGAAGCTCGCCCCGAGCAGGCAGCTGTCGACGTACGAGACCGGGTCCTTCAGCTCGATCGTCGTCACGCACGCCTCGCTGCGGTCAGGACCCAGCAGCGTGCCCGTGAAGGTGAGCACGGTGCCGTTGTTCGAGACCGTGCGCCCGGGCACCGGGGTCGAGGAGTCGAAGAACCGGGCGTCCTCATCGATCGTCACGAAGACCACCGAGTAGGTCGGGCCCGTGAGCGAGGAGAGCTCGGGGGCGTAGCGCGCAAGCGCGGCATCCGCCACCACGAACTTCGTCGGGTCGAGCTGCTGACCGAGGTCGCACGTCGGGGCGATGAAGCCGATCGACGCGTCGGTGATGGGCAGCGTCGGCGGCTCGCAGATGTCGTCGTCGGTGAAGGTGAAGCTGAACGACTCGGCGGCTCCCGGCTTCAGGGCGTAGGGCCCTCCCTCGGCGTCCGCGTCGATCGCAAACGTGATGTCGACCGTTCCGGCAGCAAGCACCGGCACCGTGCCAGCCGCGCGCTCCTGGCCGTTGACGAACCAGGTGACCCCGGCGATCGCGGGCAGGGTGTACGACGCCGAACCGCCATCGAGACAGGTGCTCTTCGTCGCGACGGGCTCGAGCTCGACCGGACCGGCCACGCACTCCTCGCTCGCGGGCGGGTAGGCGATCGCGATCTGCATCTCGGGGTTCACCGACAGGGTGACCTCGGTGAGCGCGCGCGTCCAGCGGAAGTTCACGTCGTCAGCGGTCTCGACCCACTCGCCATCGACGAAGGCCCAGCCCGGCCAGCCAGTGGGCTCGTTCGTGATCGGGTCGACACTCGCACCGGGCCACAGCACGCGGCCCTGCAGGGCCTCACCCGCCGTCACCTCGCCGAGCACGATGGTGTGGTTCTTGGTCGCGTCGGTGGGGTGCACGAAGGTGATCGACGCCGTGGTGCCGGTCAGCTGACCGTCGGGGTCGTTGACGACGACCGAGTAGTTGATCCACGGGGTGTCGTTGTCGCACTGCGAGGCGGTCGACGTGCGCCCGTCGAACTCGGGCTCGGCGCAGTCAGCAGGCTCGGTGAAGGTGAGCGAGAAGTCTCGCGTCGAGCTCAGCTGCCCGCCCTCGTAGAGCACGTATCCCGATGCCGCCGTCGCACGCAGCACGATCGTGCCCGCCGTGTCGACGCTGTAGGTGCCGGGCTGCACGGTCTGCCCACCGATCGACCAGACCACGCCCGCGACGGACGGCACCGTGTAGCTGCCGTCGGTCGCGCAGGCGATGTCGGTGACGGGCTGCACGGCGAGGGCGCAGACCTTGTCACGACCACTGGCCTTCGTCGTCGATTCGGCGATGATCGTGGAGCCGTCGCCCCAGTGCAGGGTCACGGTATACGACTGCGCGGGATTGGTGCGCGGCACGGTCAGGTCGAAGAACGAGTCACCCGGTGCGGCCACACCCGAACCATTGAGCGCGGGGTTGCCCGAGACCGTGTAGGTGTAGGGAACGCTGAACGACTCGGCGTTGCGCACGCGGAAGGAGTACGTGCTGTCGGGCGCGCACTCCTCCATGTAGGTCAGCCGCAGATCGACGTCGACGGGGCACTCGTAGCGCTCGCCCAGGTCGAACTGCCACTGCCGCACGGTGCCGTTCGGGAAGATGTAGCCGCCCAACGGCGTCGCGACGACCGTGAAGACTCCCTCGGTCGCATCCTGCAGGTTCACCGGCTCGAGCCCGGCCACCGAGCCGTTCTGCGCCGCACCGCGGTAGACGGTGTAGCCGACGTAGGGGTTCGCGACGTCGTCAATGTCGATCGAGCCGACGGTGCCGCACTCGACGATCGGGTTGGCGGTCGGCGCGATGGGGTTCACGACGTTGCAGCCCGGCGCAGTGTTGAGGTACGTCGGGTTCGGGCCGGTGAAGCCCATGTTGTGCAGGAAGGTCTCGCTGAACGGGTTGCTGGGGCCGTAGAGCTCGGGGCCGACGTAGGGCATGCCCGTGAACGAGGCGTAGACGTCACCCTGGCCGCACGCGACCGGCGCGTGGAAGAAGTAGGTGCCCACCGAGCCGATGTAGCCCTGCGGGTGGTCGCCCGCCGGGTCGGTCGACCGCAGCGTCTGCGGCCAGATGCTCGTCGACGAGCTGTAGTTCCACGCCGCCGCGACGACCCAGAAGTCGTTGCACAGCTCGGTGCTGAAACCCTCGCGGGCTGCAACGGTGATGAGACCCGAGTTCGCCGGGTTCGCCATGGAGGCGTTGCTGAGGTTGTAGTAGGTGTAGCTGACTGCGCTGGACGGCAGGCAGGGCAGCACGCAGTCGTCGGGCTCGGTGAACGTGAAGGTCCACTCCGACTGCGCACCGGGCTCGATGCCGTAGTCGGGCGCGATCGCGACGGCGCGCACGGTGACCGTGCTCGCCGTGTCCACGGTGTAGGTGCCCGGCTGCACCTCGGTGTCACCGATGTACCAGCGAATGCCCTCGACGCGGTCGAGCGTGTAGGAGCCGGCGGTGTCGCAGCCGAGATCGACCATGCGGGCCGTCGGCGTCACGAGCTCGTCGGTCGGCAGGTCGCCGCAGACCACGAAGTTGGCGCTCACGCGCTCTTTGTTGAAGAAGGTGCTGTTGAACTGGATCCACTCGATCGTCCACTGACCCGTGAGGTAGGTGCTGTAGGCGAAGACGATTCGACCGGCCGCCGCGTCGGCAGCCGAGATCGGCACCTTGACGTTCGGAAGGCCGATGGCGTCGAACTTGTAGAGGGCGTAGAGGCCCGAGGTGCTCGCCGGGTCACCGTTCGCCGTCTGAACCTCGTTGATCTCGACGTTGATCTGACCGCGCTTGCCGTTGTACACGATGTCGACATTGATGTGATCGGAGCCGTTGAGGGCACGGCCGACCAGGAACTCGATGGTTGTGCAGTCGACGTCGGTGCTGGCCGCCGGCACGGTCGGCACGGTGCAGTAGATGACGTGGCTGATGCTGCCCTTCTCGGGGTGCACGAATGTGTCGCCCGCGGTCAGCGTTCCACCGCTCTTGTCTGTCGTGAAGACGGCGTTCTCCTGAACGACGCTGCGGCCCGAGCTGCCCGCCTTGACGATGACCTTCGAGTACGTGCGATCGGCGGCGATCGACGGCAGGGTGTACGGCGTCGCCGCCGAGTCCTCGGTCGAGAACGACGGCTTGACGCAGATCTCACCCGGCAGCTGCTGCCAGTAGGCCTCGTTGTTGGTGTTCGTCGAACCGCCGCTCGCGGTCGCTGCCGCGGCACCGCCGACGACGGCGCCGAGGGCGAGGAGGACGGCGGTACCAGCCGCGATGACGCGGGAACGGACGAGGGCGCGGCGCGCACGGCGCCGCTGCTCTTTGCGCAGCATAGTGATGTGCTCCTGGGGGAGGGAGCCCGTGCTCTCGCGGGTGACGAGAGTGCAGGTGTTCGGGTATTCGGGTAGGTGGTGCGATCGTGACCTCGGGCGAACGTCGGGTGTGCCCGATTCACGATGTGAGGTCATCCTAGCGGGAGGTCGAGCGACCCTCATCATGGACCGGTCTGTCTACCCGCGCTCTGGGGGGTGCGGCCGAGCCGCACCGTGGTGGGTCGCGCAGGCGGATGCGCCGGGCCGTATTCGGGTCGGCCCGGCGCATCCGTTTTCGCAGAGAGGTGCGGGTTACACCTCGACGCGGTGGCGGCGGAGCACGAAGCCCATGCCGGCCAGGGTCATCAGCACGGCGGCGACGCCGAGCCAGTTGGTGACGGCGCCCGCGCCCGTGAGGGCGAGGGTCGGGAGGCAGTCGTCATCAGCGACCGGGAAGAGCTCGCTCCACTCGGTCTGCTGCTCCGGATCGCTCCACGTCCAACCGCCGGGGAACTCATCGCTCGGACCCTCGAGGGCCGCCGTGAGCTCCACGAGCGTTCCCGGCGTGATGTCGTACGAGCTGTTGCCCGCGACGACCTCGCCGTTGAGCGTCCAGATGACACCACCCTCGTTGGTGAGGGTCACCGACCCGGGGTTGCCGAGGCAGTCGGGCAGCACGAGCTCCGCGTCCGCCTCCGTCGCCGGGAAGGTACCCGGGCAAAAGGCCGCACCGATGAAGGTGTAGGTGAACGGCTCCGTGCCCTCCGCGAGGCGGAAGTCCGCATCAGGGATCGCCGTCACCGTCACGACGGCGAGCGGCGCGACCGCGATGGTCACCTCGGTCTCACCGTCGGGGAACACGACGTCCGTCTCCGGGCCATCGCCGACGGTGTAGACGTACCGCAGGTTCGGCGCCGAGGTCACCGTGAAGGTGGCCGTCTGCACCGCCTCGCGGCCCGTGCCCACGCACTCGTCGACCACCGTGATCTCGGGCACGACGACCGGCGGGTTCGCGCAATCGGGGGTCGCGTTCGGGTACGAGACGTCGATCGCAATCTCCGGGTTCACCTGGATGAAGAGCTCGACGTCTCCGCCGCGCACCCAGCCGAAGTTGCTGTCATCGATGACCCACTCGCCATCGACGAACGCCCAGCCCGGCCACGCCGTGCCGTTGCCGTCGTCATCGACCGCCGCTCCCGGCCACAGGGCCGATCCGGTCGATGCCCCCGTGCCCGTCAGCTCGTACGCCGGGAACTCGTAGAACTTCGACGGGTCGGTCTTCGAGCGCAGCGTGAGCGTCGCGTTCGTCGGGAACGAGATCGACTCGCCAGCGTCGGTGAGGTCGATCGTCCACTCGAGGTACGGAGCATCCTGCTCGCACTGGCTGGCGGCAGTCGAGCCTTCGAGCGTCGGGCAGTCCGTGGGCTCGGTGAACTCGAAGGTGTAGGTGATGTCGCCCGTGACGGGATCGGGGATGACGTTCTCACCCGACTCATCGACGAGGGCATAGTCGCCCTCGGCGCTCTCGTCGAGACTCACGGTGATCGTGATGGTCACGTTCTCCGAGACAGCGTGCTGCACACCCGTGGCGGTGTCGCCCGCGTACTCCGCGGGGCCGACCGTCCAGTCGAGCAGAGCGGCGTCTTCAGCGCTCACGCCGAGCCCGGGGCCGAAGCGGAACCAGCCGTCGAGGTCGCACGTGATCGCGGCGGAGTCAGCCACGACACCGATCGCCGGAAGCGTCGGCGGGTCGCAGTTCGGACCCTGAGCCAGTCGGTAGGCCACTCCCCATCCGCCGGGGACGAGGTCTTCCTCGGGGTTGTTGGGCCCGTTGAGGAAGCCGCCCGCGATGAGGTTCGTCGTCGTCTCGCCCTCGAAGTACTTGTCGAGCTGGTAGCAGTCGTTCCCGAGCGGGATGACGTCCTGGCTGATCGGGGTGTCGCAGTCGGTGTCGTGCACCGAGACGTACGTCTGCGGCCACGTCGGCGTCGTGCTGTTCGCCCAGCCGGGCATCTTCCAGACCACGACGACGCACGTCGGGGCAGGCGGCGGGGGCGGCGGAGTTCCACATGCGGTCTCGTTGGTCGACGCCGTGCCGTTGTACGTGTTCGGCAGCGGAGTCGTCTTGACGCTGACTCCTGCCACAGCGGTCTGCGTTGTCTTGTACTCGACCTCGCCCACCGTCAGGTTGCCGGAGAAGAGCCCCGAGCCGCCCACACCCGCGGTGTAGTCGGTCGCCGGGCCGGCCTCATGACGGATGCGGAAGATGTAGTCGCCGGCCGCGTAGGTGCCCGGCACGTTCGTCACGGTGCCGGCGGTCGTGACCTTGCAGATGAAGGTCACGCGCGCCGTGACGTTCGTCGGCTCCGGGGGCGGTGGCGGACCCTCGGGGTCGGGACACTCGGAGACGTCGGGCTCGCCCTGCTGACCGCCGCCCTGCCGCTCGTCGAGCGCGAGCACGTACGAGCGGCCCTGAGCGTCAGCGAAGTAGGAGCCCACTCCCTGGTAGTTGGGGATCGCGTTCACACTCACGCTGATCGGGTTGTTGCCCGTCTGCAGCCGTTCGTCGTCACCGGGGGTGCCGACGTACTTGCAGACGAACACTTTGACGCCGGTATCGGTCGGCGGTGTCGCCATGGCGGCTCCTGCGCCGCCGACGCTCATGCCGAGCATCAGTAGGGCAGCTGTCGCTGCCGCCAGAATTCGGGTACGCAACATGGTGTGCTCCTGGGGGTCGGAGCCCAAAGATCCACGCAAGGTCTTGGCGAGGGCCGTTCGGGTATTCGGGTATTCGGGTGGTGAAATCGCGCCCGCGGGTGTGAATCTTTTTCGGGCACAACTTCGAGTATCTCGGGGTGTCGCGCGCAACCCTCGACGAACTTCGGGTATGTCGAGCCTGCGTGCGGTGGAAGATTACTCGCGAACGCCGACATCCGACAATATAGACAGAACGGTCTACCCTCAAAGGGGGCACGCGACGCGCTCGGTCGACCGGCGCCGGATGCTCAGTGCACGAACTCCAGGAGGTCGACGCCGAACGCGCGCAGAGCATCCATCACCCGCAATCGGCGGGGCAGATCGGTGTCGTCGAAGTGCACCGAGACCGCGTAGGCGAGACCCGCACGCGGACCGCGCAGAATGCCGGCCTCGCTGCGCACACCGACGTCGGTGCCCGTCTTGTTGACCATCCACGTGTTGTGCTCGACCCCGCGGTGCGAGAGCGGGTCGCGGCCGAAGGCGCTCGCGACCATCGACAGGTCAGCGTTGAGCGAGAGCCAGCTGAGCACGCGCTGGCTCGTCACGGGATCGATGATGTGGCCGTTCGCGAGGGCCTGAAACAGCCAGGCGAGCTCGGCGGTCGATCCGACCGAGAGCTGGGGAGCGTCGTCGGGGCCCCGAACATCGCGCACGCGATCGAGCAGGGCCGTGCGCACGAGTCCGAGCTTCTCGGTGCGCGAGCGCACGGCATCGAGCCCCACGTGGCGCAGCAGCACGTTCGTGGCGAGGTTGTCGCTCGTCGCGCCGACGAGGGCCGCCAGATCGGCGATGGGAAACGCGGGCGCCTGCAGGTGCTGCCAGATGCCGCTGTCGGCCACCGCGTCCGCCGCCGCACGATCGGCGATCGCGAAATCGCTCACAGTGCGATCGGTGAGGCGCGCACTCACTTCGATGAGCAGGAGGATCTTGCCGATGCTCGCCGTCGGCAGCACGATGCGCTCATCGACCGCGAACACGCTCTCGCCGGTCTCGATGTCGACGACCGCCACCGAGACGCGCGCGCCCTCGAAGGCCACGGCGCCCAGCGCCCGGTAGGCCGACCGGAAGGTCGGCTGCCGCACCGCGGCGAGATGGCGCGCTCGGCGGGGGGTGCCCGCCCGAGCGCCCCGGTCACGCGTCAGCGGCACATCTACCAAATGGTGACCCGGTGCTCGGGGGCGAGCCACAGCCCGTCGTCGGGCGTGACGCCGA
The DNA here is from genome assembly GCF_024362325.1 of Microcella humidisoli. Taxonomy (NCBI): domain Bacteria; kingdom Bacillati; phylum Actinomycetota; class Actinomycetes; order Micrococcales; family Microbacteriaceae; genus Microcella; species Microcella humidisoli. The sequence continues at coordinate 1,126,193 of NZ_CP101497.1, read as the reverse complement.
AGGCCTCGTAGAACGCGTCGATGTTGCGCACGATCTGGTTGCAGCGGAACTCGTTCGGCGAGTGGGGGTCGATCGAGAGCAGGCGCAGCGCCTCCTCGGGACGGATCGCGATCTGCCAGGCCTGCGCCCACGACAGGAAGAATCGCTGCGCGGCCGTGAGCCCGTCGATGACGGGCGGCTCGGCGCCGTCGAGCGAGAGCAGGTAGGCCTTCCACGCGATGCCGAGGCCGCCGAGGTCGCCGATGTTCTCGCCGATCGTGAGCGCGCCGTTGACGTGGTGGCCGGGCGTCTCGGCCGGTTCGAGAGCGTCGTACTGGGCGATGAGGGATGCGGTGCGCGCCTCGAACGCCGCCCGATCCTCCTCGGTCCACCAGTCGTGCAGCCGGCCGTCGCCATCGAAGCGCGAGCCCTGGTCGTCGAAGCCGTGCCCGATCTCGTGGCCGATGACCGCGCCGATCGCGCCGTAGTTGGCCGCCGCATCCCGCCCCGCCTCGAAAAACGGGAACTGCAGGATCGCCGCAGGGAACACGATCTCGTTGAAACCGGGGTTGTAGTAGGCGTTGACCGTCTGCGGCGTCATGAACCACTCGTCGCGGTCGATGGGCGAGCCGATCTTCTTCAACTCGCGCGCGAACTCGAACTCGCCCGCCGCCTGCACGTTGGCGAGCAGGTCGTCGGCGCTGATCTCGAGCGTCGAGTAGTCGCGCCACCGCTCGGGATAGCCGATCTTGGGCGTGAACTTCTGCAGCTTGTCGAGGGCGCGCTCGCGGGTCTCGGGCGTCATCCAGTCGAGAGTCTCGATGCTCTGCCGATAGGCCTCGATGAGGTTCGCGACGAGATCGTCCATCGCCGCCTTGGCCTCGGGCTGGAAGTGCCGCTCGACGTACACCGCGCCAACGGCCTCGCCCATCGCGCGCTCGACGAGAGCGACGCCGCGCTTCCACCGCGCGCGCAGTTCGGGCGCGCCCGTGAGCGTGCGGCCGTAGAAGGCGAAGTTCTCGTCGACGAACGCACTCGAGAGGTAGGGCGCCATCGAGCGCACGACGGCGAAGCGCAACCAGTCGCGCCACTCGGCGAGGTCGCGGCCGGTGAGCTCGGCGGCGAGACCGCTCGTGAAGTCGGGCTGGCGCAGCACGACCTCGGCGAGCGCCGAGGCGGGGATGCCGTAGCCGTCGCGCCAGGTGGCGAGGTCGACGCCGACGGCACTGCCCGCCCACGCGTCCCACGTGGTCAGGTTGTAGGTGGCCTGCGCGTCGCGGTTGCGCACCTTGTCCCAGTGGTGCCCGGCGAGGGCGGTCTCGAGCGCGATGACGCGCTCCGCCCGTGCACCGGCGTCGTCGAGGCCCGCGAGCCCGAGCATGCGCTCGACGTGCCCGCGGTAGGCGGTGCGGGTCTCGGCGTGCGCCTCGTCGCGGTAGTACGACTCATCGGGCAGGCCGATGCCGCCCTGCTCGACGAAGACGAGGTAGCGCTCGGGGTCGCCCGGGTCGTTGTCGACGAAGAGCTGCACGGCGCCGGCGACGCCGCGGCGCTCGAGGCGTCCGAGCGTGGCGAGCAGGGCATCCACCGAATCGATCGCGTCGACCTCCGCGAGCAGGGGCGCCAACGGCGCGGCGCCGAGGGCCTCGATGCGGTCGGCATCCATGAAGCTCGCGTACAGGTCGCCGACCTTCTTCTCGAGCGTGCCGGGCTCGGCGGCCTGCGCCTGCTCGATGATCTCGCGCACGGCCTTCTCGGCCTCTTCCGCGAGGATCATGAACGAGCCGTAGCGCGCCTTGTCGGCGGGGATGGGCGTGCGCGCGACCCAGCGCCCGTTCACGTGCCGGTAGAGGTCGTCTTGCGGCCGGATGTCGGGGTCGAGTTCAGCGCGGTCGATGCCGCTCGCGAGCACGTCAGTCACGCGGGAGAGCCTAACCGCACGGCCTGCGGTGAGGGCGGTTCACCTGCACAGCATCAGCCGTGAACGGGGGTGGATGCCCGCCGCGCCCCCGCGGCCGCCCCCACGAGCACGGCCAGCGCGAGCGCCGCGAGCACCCCGGTCGCTGCCGCGACCCCCCAGAGCGCGCCGCCCACGCCGGCGAGCGGATACGCCACCGCGTACCAGGCGTGCGAGGTCGAGAAGCGCGCCGCGAACACCGCCGGCCGGTCGCCCGGCGCGACGTCGCGACGGATGAGCCGAGCGCTCGGCGTGCTGACGGCGGAGGACGCGGCGCCGAGGGCGAACCACAGCACGCCGAGCGCGACGAGGTCGAGCCCCGGGCCCGCCTCGACGGCAGCGACGAGGCCGAGCGCCACGATGACCGCCACGGCGCCCGCGGTCATGACCGCGCGATCGCTCACTCGGCGCAGCATCGCGGGCAGCACGAGGGCGAGCACGATCGACCCGAGACCGAAGAGCGCGAGCGCGACGGCCAGCGGCGCCACGACCTCGTCGGCCCCGCCCTCGAACCGCAGCGCGATGACGACCGTGTTGACGAGCACGGTCGCGTAGACCGCGGCCACGACCGCGTCGAGGAGGGCGAGGAACCGCGTCGACTCGATGGTGCCGATGAGGCGCACGCCGCGCGCGAGGCGCGCGACGAACGGCTCGCCCGTCACGGTCGTGCGCAGCTCGAGCCGCGAGAGCAGAACCGCCGCGAGCGAGGCGGCGAAGCCGAGGGCCGTGATCGCGAACAGCCACGCGGGCGGCAGCACGAGCACGAGAGCCGCCGCAAGCAGTGGGCTCACGAGCGACTCGAGGTCGTAGGCGAGCCGCGAGAGCGACTGCGCGGCCGTGTAGTCGGCCTCGTCGGGCAGCACCTCGGGGATGGCGGCCTGGAAGGTCGGCGTGAACACCGCCGAGGCCGACTGCAGCAGCAGGATCGCGAGGTACAGCTGCCACGCCTCGGTTACGAGCACGAGCGAGAGCGCGATGACGATGCGCGCGGCGTCGGCACCGACGAGCACCGCCCGGCTCGATCGGCCGGCGAGCAGGGCGGTCGCGATCGGCGAGACGACCACGTAGGTGGCGATGCGGATCGTGAGCGCGATGCTGAGCACGAGCCCCGCGTCGTCGCCCGCGATACGGGCGGCGAGCAGGGCGATCGCGACGGTGAGGATGCCCGTGCCGAGCAGCGACGCGACCTGCGAGGCGAACAGGGCGGCGAAGCGGCGGTCGCGCAGCACCGAGAGCATGAGCCGATGCTACGGGCGGCTACCGTGGCGAGGTGACCAGCCGCCGCGCGCTCGACCGTGACATCCTGCGCCTCGCCGTACCCTCGCTCGGCGCACTCGTCGCCGAGCCGCTCTTCGTGCTCACCGACACCGCGATGGTGGGGCACCTCGGGGCCGAGCCGCTCGCAGGCCTCGGGCTTGCGAGCACGGTGCTGCAGACCGCGATCGGTCTGCTCGTCTTCCTCGCCTACGCCACGACGCCGCTCGTCGCTCGGCGGCTCGGCGCGGGCGATGCGCGCGGCGCGCTCGCGGCCGGCATCGACGGGCTGTGGCTGGCGCTCGGCATCGGCGTGCTGCTGCTCGCGCTCATGGTGCCGCTGAGTCCGCTCGTGATCGACGCGTTCGGGGCCGACCCCGCGGTCGGGGACGCGGCGCTCGAGTATCTGAGCATCGCGTGGTGGGGCATCCCGGGCATGCTGCTCGTTCTCGCCACGACCGGCATGCTGCGGGGGCTGCAGGATGCCCGCACCCCGCTGCTCGTCGCCGCCGCGGGCTTCGGCGCGAACATCGCCCTCAACGCCGTGCTCATCTACGGGCTCGGGCTCGGCATCGCCGGTTCGGCGATCGGCACGGTCATCGCGCAGTGGGGCATGGCGGTCGCGCTCGTCGCCGTGTGCGTGCGGCACGCGCGCGCGGCGGGCGCTGCCCTGCGGCCGGGCCGCACCGGCATCGAGGCGGCGGCGCGCTCGGGGTCGTGGCTGCTGCTGCGCACGCTGAGCCTGCGCATCGCCCTCGTCACGACGGTCGTCGTGGCGACGGGGCTCGGCACGCCCGAGCTCGCCGCGACGCACGTGTGGTTCGCGGTCTACAGCCTGCTCGCGCTCGCCCTCGACGCGCTCGCCATCGCCGGCCAGGCGCTCATCGGCCACGGGCTCGGGGCGGCGCAAGTCGAGCGCGTGCACGCCATCACCCGGCGGCTCGTCGGCTGGGGCGTGCTGACGGGCGCCGTGCTCGCGGTGCTCGTCGCGGCGGGCATCCCGCTGCTGACGATCGTCATGACGTCGGATGCTGCGGTGCGGTCGGCGCTGCCCCTCGCCCTGGGAATCCTGGCCGCCGGCCTGCCGCTCGCGGGGTTCGTGTTCGTGCTCGACGGCGTGCTGATCGGCGCGGGCGATGCCCGCTACCTGGCGTGGACGGGCGTGCTCAACCTGCTCGTGTACCTGGCGGTGCTGCCGTTTGTCGCGGGACTCGCTCCCCTGCTCGCCGCCTTCACCTTCGCCTACCTCGGCGCCCGCGCGCTCACCCTCGGGCTGCGAGCGCGCGGGTCGGCGTGGATCGTGACGGGCGTGGCCTGACGGCGAGGGCTACAGCCAGTCGCGGCGCTTGAAGGCCACGTACAGACCGACGCCGAGCAGCAGCATGAGCCCCATCGCGAAGGGGTAGCCGAACACCCACTCGAGCTCGGGCATGTACCGGAAGTTCATGCCGTAGACGGTGCCGACGAGCGTCGGGGCGAAGAGGATGGCGGCCCACGAGGTGATGCGCTTGATCTGCTCGTTCTGCGCCACGCTCACCTCGGTCATGCGGCGCGTGATGAGCGTCGACTGCGCCTGCAGGGCCTTGTCGAGCAGCGTGCGGAACGCGTCGGCCCGCTCGCCCGCACGATTGACGTGGTCGAGCACGTCGCCGAGATGATGGCTGAGGTCGAGATCGACGCCGTACTTGTCGCCTCCGCGCTGCAGCGCGCCGATGATGCCGATGAGCGGCTGCACCGCGCGCTGGAACCCGATGACCTCGCTCGAGAGGTCGTAGATGCGGCGCGTGAGAATGTCGTGCTCGGCCTCGCCGAAGAGCTGGTCCTCGATCTCGTCGATGTCGTTCTCGAGCCCCGCGATGACCGGCTCGTACTCGTCGACGACCTCATCGAGCACGGCGTAGAGGATGGCTTCGGGGCCCTTCGCGAGCAGCTCGGGGTCGGCCTCGAGGCGGTCGCGCACGAGGGCGAGGTCCGGCGATTCGGCGTGCCGGACGGTGACGACGAACTGCGGGCCGACGAAGACGTGCAGCTCGCCGAACTCGACCGTCTCGGTCTCGTCGATGTAGCGCGCGGTGCGCAGCGCCAAGAAGAGCGTGTCGCCGTAGCGCTCGAGCTTCGAGCGCTGGTGGCCCTTGAGGGCGTCTTCCACCGCGAGGTGGTGCAGGCCGAACTCCGCGGCGACCGATTCGAGCTCGTCGACGGTCGGGCGGTAGAGCCCGATCCAGGCAACGCCGCCCGTTGCTCGCACGACCTCGTAGGTCTCGTCGAGGCCGACGACGCCGGGGCGACGCACGCCCTCGACGTAGACGGCGCTATCGACGACGGCCACGGGCGACCCTCTGATCGGCGACGGTCACGCGCTCGGTTTCGCGGCGTCGTTGTCGGCCGTCGCCTGCTCGTCGCCCGCGGGCTTCTTCACTTCGCCACGGAAGATCGTGATCGACTGCCCGAGGCTGCGGGCGAGCATCGGCAGCTTGGGCGCCGCGAACAACAGCAGCACGACGAGCAGCAGGATCAGTCCGTGCCAGCCGGTGAGATTTGACCCCATCAGGTGTCCTCCTTCTCGTGCGCGCTCAGCGCAACTGGCCGAACGCTTCGGCCTTCTTGATCGGGCCCGCGATGAGAATCGTATCCCCGGGCTCGATGACGGTGTCGGCGTCGGCGTTGCACCACTCGGCATCGCCGCGCTGCACCGCCATGACCGTCACGCCGTGCTGCTTGCGCAGGTCGGTGTCGCCGAGTCGTTTGCCCTCCACCACCTTGTTGGGGCCCATCTTGACGATCGCGTAGTCGTCATCGACCTCGATGTAGTCGAGTGCCGCACCCCGCACAAGGTGCGCGACGCGACGGCCCATCTCGTGCTCGGGGTAGATGACGTGCTGCACGCCCAGCTGCGTGAGGATCTGCCCGTGCGCGTCGCTCACGGCTTTCGTCCACAGGTGGGGGATCTCCATGCGGAGCAGAATCGACGTGGTCAGGATGCTCGACTGCACGTCGGATCCGATGGCGACGACGACGCGGTCGAACTCGTTGACCGCGAGCTGTCGCAGCACCTCCTCCTTCGTGGTGTCGGCGCGCACGACCTGGGTGAGCTGCCCGTTGAGCGACTGCACGATGTCTTCATCGGTGTCGATCCCGAGAACCTCGGTGCCCGTCGCCATGAGCTCGAGCGCGATCGCGCGGCCGAAGCGGCCGAGGCCGATGACGGCGACCGAGTCGGCCTCGGCGATGCGGGTGGCGCGATCGCGGCTGAAGAGGCGGGAGTTAACCAATGACGGGCCTTTCCTTGGGGAGCTCGTAGAGCACCTTGCGTTGCTTCAGCACCAGGGCGGTGCCGAGCGTCAAAGGGCCAAGGCGGCCCAGGAACATGAGGATCATCAGGATGATCTGCGCGGCCGGCGGAAGGTCAGCGGTGATGCCGGTGCTGAGGCCGACGGTGCCGAAGGCCGAGACCACTTCAAACAGCAGCACGTCGAGGTCGAGGTGGGTGATGACCATGAGGGCGATGGTCGCGCTCATGACCGCCGCCATCGAGAGCAGCGTGATCGTGATGGCCTCGCGGTGCACGGCGCGCGAGAGACGCTTTCCGAAGATGTTGACGGCCCCCTCGCCGCGCAGCTCAGTGATGATGATGAACAGCAGCACGGCGAAGGTCGTGACCTTGATGCCGCCCGCGGTGCCGGCCGGTCCACCGCCGATGAACATGAGCACGTCGAGGCTCAGCCAGGTCTCGCTCGTCATCTGCCCGATGTCGACCGAGTTGAACCCCGCCGTACGCGCCTGCACCGAGTGGAAAAACGACACGAGCACACGGTCGGTGACCGAGAGCTCGCCGATCGTCGCGGGGTTGCTCCACTCGAAGACGGCCACGACGACGGTGCCGAGCACGAGCAGCAGCACGGTCATGGCGAGCACGAGGTTGGTGTTCATGCTCCAGTGCAGGGGCCTGCGCAGTTCGCGGCGAAGTTGCAGCAGCACCGGGAACCCGAGACCGCCGAGGATGGTCGCCGCGCACATCGGCAGCACGATGATCGGGTCGGTCGCGAAGCCGATCATGTTGTCGCTGAACGGGGCGAAACCGGCGTTGTTGAACGACGAGATGGAGAGGAAGACGCCGCGTCCGAGTGCGGTCGGCAGCGCATCCCCGTACGACAACCAGAACTGCAGGGTCAGGATGACCGCCACGACCGCTTCGATGATGAGCGAGGTCAGCACGATGCCGCGGGCGAGCCGCACGGCGTCGCCCGTCGTGACCGCGCGGTTCTCGGCTCCCGCAATCATTCGCCCGCGCAGCGAGACGCGCCGCAGCAGGGCGAGGCCGATGAGCGAGGCGACGAGCATGATGCCGAGGCCGCCCACCTGAATGAAGGCGACGATGACCGCGTGGCCGAAGGGCGACCAGACCGTTGCCGTGTCGACCACGATGTGGCCCGTGACGCACACCGCCGAGACCGCGGTGAACGCCGCCTCGAGCAGCGTGACCTCGACACCGGGCGCGTGCGAGATCGGAAGGGCCAGCAACAGCGTCGCCACGAGGATTGCCCCGAGGAATCCGACGACGACGGCCTGGGGCGGGTTCAATCGGATGCGGTGGTTCGAGCGTCGCTGGGGCGCCCTCGTAAGAGGCACCCGCAGACTCTAGTCCTGTTGCGTTGCAATGCAAGTCCGCTGGCAGACGCAGACGGCGACGGGCGCCCGAGCCGAAGCCCGAGCGCCCGTTCGCGGTGCGGTGCGGCTCAGTGGCCGACGGCGTCTTTCACGTCGTCGCCCGCCTGCTTGAGGTTGGCCTTCACCTGGTCGGCGTTGCCCTCCGCCTCGAGGCGCTCGTTGCCGGTGAGCTTGCCCGCGGCCTCTTTCGCCTTGCCGCCGAGCTCTTCGCCCTGGTGCTTCATCTTGTCTGCTGCATCATTCATGGTCGACTCCTTGTCGTCGTCGGTGTTCGCGCCGATCTCGTGAACCGGCTCGTTCCACGGTCGCACCACCGGCACGAACGCGCACCCCCTTGACAGGTCGTGACGAGACGTCTACCGGGCCGAGTCGGCGCGCGGGGGCGCCGTCGTCGTGCCGAGGCGCAGCTCGCTCGTGAAGGCCACGTCGGCGACGGGTTCGCCCGCGAGGGCGGCGAGCGCCATGCGCGCCGCCGCTCGGCCCTTCTCGACGATCGGCTGCACGAGGGTCGTCAGGCGGTGGATGCTGAGCCCGTCGATACGCGCCCCGTCGAAGCCGAGCACGCTCAGGTCGTCGGGCACGGTCAGGCCGAGCTCGTCGGCGGCCTGAATCGCGCCGAGGGCGAGCAGGTCGCTCTGCGCGACGATCGCGGTGAGCTCGGGATTCCGCTGCAGCAGCGCGAGCGCCGCCCGGTGGCCCTCGTCGATGAGGCTGCCGGCGGCGACTTCGGCGGGGGCGTCGGGGTACACGTCGCGCACGCCGGCGAGCCGCTCGAGCCCCGTGTAGGCATCGCTCTCGGCCTCCCATTCCGCGGTGAGCGGGCCGCGCGTGTGCGCGCGATCCATCGGCAGCGTGATCACGCCGACGCGGCGGTGGCCGAGTGCGTGCAGGTGCTCGGCTCCGGTGCGCATGCCTGCGCGGTTGTCGAGGTCGACGCGGTGCATGCCTTCGCGCTCGCGCGCCTCGACGCCGATGAGCGGCACCTGGCGCTGGCTCAGCACCGCGACGGCGGGGTCGAGGTCGGTGCTGCACCCGAGCAGGAGCGCAGCATCCATCGAGGCGTCGCGCAGGCCGCCGACCGGGCGGTCGTCGCTGTCGGTGAGGAGAAGGAGGCTGTAGCCGGCTTGGCCGAGCTCGTCGGCGATGCCGTCGAGCAGGGCGACCATCATGGGGTCGCTGAAGGCATCGCGGATGCGGTCTTCGATGACGACGGCGATGATGCCGCTGCGCCCCGTGCGCAGGCTGCGCGCGCGGGGGTCGGGGCCGCCGTAGTTGAGCTCGCGCGCGGCGGCCAGCACGCGCTCGCGGGTGTCGTCGGCGACGGGGCCGGATCCGCTGAAGGCGAGCGAGGCCGTGGATGCAGAGACGCCGGCGCGCGCCGCGACGGCCGCGAGGGTCGGCCGCGCCGTCTCGTCGGCTGCGGGGAGAGCGCGCGTTGCCGGGGTCGTCATCGGCTGTTACTGTAGTCGAACTCTGCTATCGAATCGATTCGACTCGCCAGCCCCACCCCGGGCCTCCGCCCCACCCCACGCTCTCGAAAGGCCGCTGTGTCCACCTCCACCGGCACCCTGCCCACCCTCGCCGCCTGGCGCATCGCCGTCTTCGCTGTCTTCGCCATCAACGGCCTCGCCATGGCCACCTGGTTCGCGCGCACCCCCGCCGTGCGCGACGCGCTCGACGTGCGCACCGACGAGTTCGGCATCCTCATCATGGGCATGGCCGGTGGGTCGATCATCGGGCTGCTCGCCTCGTCGCACGTCATCGCACGCATCGGCTCGCGCACGACGATCCTCGTCGCCCTGCTCTCGAGCCTCGGCGCCCTCGCCCTCATGGGCATCGGCGCCGCGACGCTGCAGAGCTTCGCCGTGACGTTCATCGGTCTCATGGTCTTCGGAGCCGCCTCGGGCATGACCGACGTGGCCATGAACGTCGAAGGTGCGGCCGTCGAGCAGGCGCAGGGCCGCAGCATCATGCCGTGGTTCCACGCCTCGTGGAGCCTCGGCACCATCACGGGAGCGGGCATCGCGGCGGGCGTCAGCGCCCTCGGCCTCGGCGTCGACGTGCACACCGTGCTCATGGCCGTGCTGCTCGGAGCGGGCGCGCTCGTCGTCGTCCGCTTCCTGCCGAAGCACCGGGCCCTGCCGGGCCTTGACGATGACGGCGACGGCCCCGCCCGCACGACGTTCGCCGAGCGCATGGCGATCTGGCGCGAGCCGCGCACGCTCATCATCGGCCTCATCGTGCTCGGCATGGCCTTCGCCGAGGGATCGGCGAACGACTGGCTCGCCCTCGCCATGGTCGACGACCGCGGCGTCGATGAGGCCACGGGCGCGCTGTACTTCACCCTCTTCGCCACCGCTATGACCATCGGCCGCATCGGCGGCGTGTGGGTGCTCGACCGCTTCGGGCGCGTACCCGTGCTGCGGGCCTCGGCCCTGCTCGCGATCGCCGGTCTCGCCGTGCTCATCCTCATCGACTCCCCCGTCGCTGCCGCGATCGGCATCGTCGCGTGGGGCCTCGGCGCCTCGCTCGGATTCCCCGTCGGCATGTCGGCCGCAGCCGACGACCCGGCGAAGGCCGCCGCGCGCGTCTCCGCCGTCGCGACGGTCGGCTACTTCGCCTTCCTCGTCGGCCCGCCGCTCATCGGGTTCCTCGGCGAGGCCATCGGGCTGCTCTCGGCGTTCTGGGTCGTGCTCGTGCTCATCGGGGTCGCCTTCATCGCGACGCCCGCAGCGCGCGAGAGCGGTTCGGCGGCGCGCGGGTCGGCTGATGACACGGCCACGCCCGCTTCCGACACAGCCGTGCCCGCCGAGGCCGCCGCCCCGGCTCAGGATGCCCGCCCCTAGGCTCACCGCATGACGAGCTCCGCCTCCGCACGCCCCGCTCTCCCCGCCGACCTCGATCTGACAGGCCGCGCGGCCCTCGTCACCGGGTGCGGATCAGCCTCGGGCATCGGCTTCGCCACGGCTCGCGCGCTCGCCGAGCGGGGAGCCCGCGTCGTCATGACCGCCACGACCTCCCGTATCGACGAGCGCGTGGCCGAGCTGGCCGCGCTGGGCTTCGAGGCGCACGGGGTGGTGGCGCGGCTCGAGACCGAGCAGGGCGCGACCGCGGCGGTCGCGGCTGCCGTCGCGGCGGTGGGCGAGCTCAGCATCCTCGTCAACAACGCCGGCATGGTGGCGGTCGGCGAAGAGATGCCGCGGGGCGACATCGGCATGAGCATCGACGAGTGGCGCAGCGCCGTCGACGTGAACCTGACGAGCGTGTTCCTGGTGACGCGTGCCGTCATCGCGGGCATGCGGTCGCAGGGCTGGGGGCGTGTGATCAGCGTCGCCTCGACGACCGGGGCCGTGCAGGCCGCGCGCGACGACCTCGGCTACGCCACGGCGAAGGCCGGCGTGCTCGGCTTCACGCGCGGACTCGCGGTCGACGAGGCGCGCACCGGCATCACCGTCAACGCCGTCGCCCCGGGCTGGATCGCGACCGGCTCGCAGCTGCCGCAGGAGGCGGAGGAGGGCGCGCTCGTGCCGCTCGGGCGCAGCGGCCGGCCCGACGAGATCGCGAGCGCGATCGCCTGGCTCGCGAGCCCGGGCGCGAGCTACATCACCGGCCAGCTGCTCGTTGTCGACGGCGGCAACGGCATCGCCGAGGAGCGCCGCCCCGGCCTCTGGGCCTGAGCCCGCCCGCCAAATGACGGAGATTAGCCTGTTCGAGGTCGGATAGCGGGCTGCTGGGTGCCGATCTTCCGTCATTCGGCAGAAACGTACGACCGTAGGCTGAGAGGATGCGCCTCGTCATCGCCCGCTGCTCCGTCGACTACGCGGGCCGGCTCAGTGCGCACCTGCCGCTCGCGACGCGCCTGCTCATCCACAAGAGCGACGGCAGCCTGCTCGTGCACGCCGACGCACTCAGCTACAAGCCGCTCAACTGGATGAGCCCGCCGTGCACGCTCGTCATTGACGAGCCCGACGACGACCAGCGCGAGGCCGGCGTGCTCGAACTCTGGCGCGTCACGCACGCGAAGACCGCCGACCTGCTCGTCGTGAGCATCCACGAGGTGCTGCACGACTCGGCGCACGAGCTGGGCGTCGACCCCGGCCTGCAGAAAGACGGCGTCGAGGCCCACCTGCAGAAGCTGCTGGCCGAGCACATCGAGCTGCTGGGCGAGGGCTTCTCGCTCGTGCGCCGCGAGTACATGACGGCGATCGGCCCGGTCGACATTCTGGCGCGCGACGCGAGCGGAGCATCCGTCGCCGTCGAGATCAAGCGCCGGGGCGGCATCGACGGCGTCGAGCAGTTGACGCGCTACCTCGAGCTCATGAACCGCGACCCGCTGCTCGCGCCCGTCGCGGGAGTCTTCGCGGCGCAGGAGATCACGCCGCAGGCACGCACGCTCGCCGAAGACCGCGGCATCCGCTGCCTGCTGCTCGACTACGACGCCATGCGCGGCATGGACGACGGGGTGCCCCGGCTCTTCTGAGTCTCCTCGATGAGCACAGCCGGCGCGCCTAGGCTCGACCCCATGCACCCCTACACGGCGATCCTGCTCGATCTCGACGGCACGGTCACCGATTCGGCTCCCGGCATCACGGACACGCTCGCCTACACGTTCGCCGAGCTCGGGCTGCCCATTCCCGACCAGGACGAGCTGCTGCGCTACGTCGGCCCGCCGATTCTCGACTCGTTCCGCGACCGCGCCGGCATGACCCTTGCCGAGCGCGAGCGCGCCCTCGAGGTCTACCGCGAGCGCTACCTCGACCGCGGCGCCTACGACGCGACCCTCTACGCGGGCATGGGCGAACTCGTGCGCGACATCGCCGCGTCGGGAATCCCGCTCAGCCTCGCCACCTCGAAGCCCGAGCTGCCGGCGACGCTGATGCTCGAGCACTTCACGATCGCCCACCACTTCGACATCATCACGGGGGCGTCGGCCGACGAGGTGCGCAGCGCCAAGGCCGACGTGGTCGCCGAGGCGCTGGTGCGATTGCGGGCGATGGATGCTGATCTCACGCGCCCCGTCATGATCGGCGATCGCGTGCACGACGTCGAAGGGGCCGCGGCCCACGGTATTCCGACGATCGCCGTGTCGTGGGGCTACGGCACCCCCGAGGAGTTCGCGCACGCCCGCGCCGTCGTGCACGACACCGACGAGCTGCGCGCCCTGCTCGGTCTGGCGTAGTCAGAACCCGTCAGCGCGCGAGTCGCTCGACGACCGCGCCGAAGACGCGCGGCAGCGCGGCCGCCGCGGGCACGATGAGCCCGCGCACGGGCGAGGTCGCGGCGGCGAGCAGCCCGGCGGTCAGCACGCGGAAGTCGCGCGTCGAGCGCGCCCACGCGCGCTCGTAACCGCGCAGGTCGTCGCGCGCGAGGCAGTCGGCGAGCACCTCGGCTTGCGCGAGACCGACGCGCAGCCCCTCGCCGGTGAGCGCATCGACGTACCCCGAGGCGTCGCCGACGAGCGCGACGCGGCCGGCCGTGCGGGCGCGCGTGCGCTGCCGCAGGGCACCGGCACCGCGCAGCGTGCTCGCCTCGGCCGCGCCCGCGAGCCGCTCACGCACGGAAGGGGCCTGCGCGAGCGCCGCCTCCAGGTCGAGGGGCCGCGGCGCGAGCACCGCCACGCCCACCGTGCCCTCATCGACGGGGGTGATGTACAGCTCGGCCTCGGGCAGGTAGGTGACTTCGACGAGGTCGCTCCACGGCGCGACGGCGAAGTGCTGCCGCAGCCCGTACCGGCGCCGGTCGCGCGATGATGCGCGCGCGGGCCGGTCGAGGCCCGCGGCCGTGCGCACGGTCGAGTGCAGCCCGTCGGCGCCGATGAGCCAGCGGGCGCGCATCCCGTCGACGGTCACGTAGTCGTCGTGCTGGGCGACCTCGTCGACGCGAAGCGCTCGCGTCTCGACACCGACCTCGGCCGCGCGGGCCCGCAGCGCGTCGTGTAGCACCGTGCGGCGCACTCCCCGGCCGGCCGCCGAGCGGTAGCGGTGGGTGACGGCGCGGCGCGCATCCTGATACCGGATGCCCCGCAGCGGGTGCCCCGCCGGGTCCACGCCGAGCCGGCCGAGGGCAGCGAGCGCCCCGGGCATGAGCCCTTCGCCGCAGGCCTTGTCGATCGTGCCGGACCGGGGCTCGAGCACGATCGCCGTGAGCCCGCGCGCGTTCAGCTCGAGCGCCGTGGCGAGGCCGATCGGGCCGCCGCCGGCGATGAGCACATCGGCGTCGAACGCCCTCATGTCGAGCGCAGCGCGGCGAGCGCGCGATTCTCGGTCGGGATGCGGAAGGCGAGCAGCAGCACGGCGTTGAGCACCGTGAACACGATCGCGGTGATCCACGCCGAGTGCACGAGCGGCAGCGCGATGCCCTCGATCGCGACGATCCAGTAGTTCGGGTGGCGCAGCCACGGCCAGCGGTACGGGCCGCGCGTCACGCGCGTCGCGCCCGGCACGACGATGACGCGCGTGTTCCACTGCCGGCCGAGCGAGGCGATGACCCAATAACGGCCCGCCTGGCACAGCAGGGCGATGACGAGCATGGGCCAGCCGAGCGCGCCGATGAACGGGCGGTCGAGCAGCACGACCTCGACGATGCACGCGAGCAGCAGCCCCGTGTGCAGCACGACCATGAACGGGAAGTGGCCTTTGCCGTGCTCGACCCCGCCCTGCGCGAAGGCGTGTGCCGCGTTGCGCTTCGAGATGACGAGCTCGACCAGGCGCTCGACGCCCGTCGCGAGCACGAGGGCGATGTACAGCACGACGCTCATGACCACTCCAATGCGACGATCTCGGCCGTGACCCCCGGCCCGAGGGCGAACAGCACGGCGCGCGTGCCCGCGGGGCGCGGGCCCACCTCGGCGAGCACGTGCAGCACGGCGGCCGACGACATGTTGCCGGCGCGGGCGAGCACGGCCCAGCTTGACGCGAGCGCGGCGGGCGCGAGGTCGAGCGCGGCGCTGAACGATTCGAGCACGCGCGGCCCGCCCGGATGCGCGATCCAGTCGTCGACGTCGGCGCGGGTCCAGCCGACCTCGGCGAGCAGCTCGTCGACCGCCCCGGCGAAGTTGCCGTCGATGAGCGCCGGCACGCCCGCGGCGAGCATGAGGCGGAATCCGCTCTCGCCGATGCGCCAGCCGATCATCTCGGCGCTCTCGGGGTAGAGGGCACTGCGGCTCGCGACGACTCGGGCGCGCGGCCCGGGCGATGCCGGCAGCAAGGGGTGCGCATCCCCCACCATGACGACCGCGGCGGCGCCGTCGCCGAAGATGCCGGTACCGACGACGTTGGCCATCGAGGGGTCGTCCCACTGCAGGGTGAGCGAGCACAGCTCGACGGCGACGAGCAGGGCGACGCCCTGAGGATGCCCGGCCAGGTAGTCGGCGACGCGCGCGAGCCCGGCGGCGCCCGCGACGCAGCCGAGGCCGAAGCTCGGAACCCGCCGCAGGTCGGGGCGGAACCCCATGCTCGTCGCGAGCTGCGCGTCGAGCGAGGGGGCGCCGAGACCCGTGACGGTCGTGAAGAACAGGTGGTCGACCTCGTCGACCCGCAGGCCCGCCTCGGCGAGCGCCGCCGTCACCGCGCGCTCGGCGAGGGGCAGGGCCAGCTCGGCGAACAGCGCGTTGGTGGCCGTGAAGCCCTCGATGCCGCGGTACTCGGCAAGCGGCAGAGCCAGGTGCCGGGTCTCGATGCCGCTCGCGGCATGGATGCGCTGCATGACCGCGCGAGCCGCCAGATCGTCGGTCATGCCCGCGGCAAGCTCGGCCGTGATCTCGGCCTGCGTGGCCACGTGCCCGGGCAGTACGGGTGCCACCGCCAGAATCCGAGCCATGCGCGAATGATGGCACACGCCCCTGCGCTCACGCGCAGGGTTGACACGGCCGCCCGGCGGCTACAGTCGAAGGGTCGGATCGTTCGCCGTCGAACTGCTCCTGGAGGAATCGCGTGCCTGCCATCATCGCCGAACTCGAGCCGTCGCTGCGCGCCCTGCAGGCGGGAGCCGAGCGTTGGGTGCGCATGACGATCAGCGAGCGACGAGCGGTGTTGAAGGCGGTGCGGGCCGCAACGCTCGAGGCCGCGCCAGCCTGGGTCGAGGCCGCGTGTGCGCTCAAGGGCATCGATCCGCGCAGCCCCGCGGCGGGCGAGGAGTGGTCGAGCGGTCCCTACGCGGTGATCACCGCGACAAGCGCGATCGAGAAGACGCTCAAGCTCGTCGAGAAGGGGCGGTCGCCCATCGACGAGGTCGAGCTCGGCACGGCACCCGGAGGCCGAACGACGCTGAAGGTCTTCCCGTACCTGACGAAAGACGTCGTGCTGCAGGGCTACGAGGCGACCCTCTGGCTGCGGCCGGGCGTCTCGCTCGACCAGGCACGGCGCGGCGTCGCCCGGGCCCTGCGCGACCCGAACCGCGCACCGCGCGTGACCCTCGTGCTCGGGGCCGGGAACATCACCGGCATCCCGGCGCTCGACGTGCTCACGGCGCTGTACCAGGAGGCATCCGCCGTCGTCGTCAAGCTCAACCCCGTCAACGCGGGCGTCGGCGCGGCCATGAAGCGGGCGTTCGCGCCCTTCATCGAGCTCGGTGTGCTGCTCGTCACCGAGGGCGGGCAGGAGGTCGGGGCGGCGCTCATCCACCACGAGGCCGTCGACGCCGTGCACATCACCGGCAGCCGCCACACCCACGACGCGATCGTGTGGGGCACCGACGTCGACGCCGAGAAGCGGCGCGCCGCGGGCACGCCCCTTCTGACGAAGCCCATCACGAGCGAGCTCGGCGGCGTCGGCCCGGCGATCGTCGTGCCGGAGGACGGCTGGTCGAGTGAGAACGTCGACGACGTCGCCCGCAACATCGCCACGCAGCGCCTGCACAACAGCGGCTTCAACTGCATCGCCACGCAGGTCGTCGTCATCCCCGAGGCGTGGCAGCGGGCCGACGAGTTCGTCGCCGCCGTGCGCCGATACCTCACCGCCGCACCCGAACGCCCCGCGTACTACCCGGGCGCATCCAGCCGCCAGCTCGCGGTCGTCACCATGCACCCCGATGCGGCCGTGCTCGGCGGCGACCCGAACGTGCCGCGCACGCTCGTCGACCACCTCGACCCCGAGAGCGTCGACGAGCACCTGTTCACGGTCGAGGCCTTCGCGCCCGTGCTCGGCATCGTGCGGCTGCCGGGTTCGCGCGATCCGGAGGCGTTCCTGGATGCCGCGGTCGCCTTCGCCAACGACCGCCTGGTCGGTCATCTGGGCGCCGGCATCCACATCCACCCCCGCACCCGCGACGAGCTGGGCGGCCGGTTCGACCGCGCGGTGGCGGAGCTGCGCTACGGCGCCATCGGCGTGAACGCCTGGACGGGCACGATCTTCGGCATGCCCGGTGCGAGCTGGGGCGCCTTCCCGGGGCACACGCTCGACGACGTCGGCAGCGGCATCGGCGTCGTGCACAACGCGCTGCTGCTCGACCCCGAGCACGTCGAGCGAACGGTCGGCACGGGAGTGTGGAAGCCCTCGCCGACCCCGCTCTGGTACGTCGACAACACGACCGCGAACGTCACCGCGCGCCGCCTGACGCGCTTCGCGGGCATCGACTCGTGGGCGATCGCCGCGCCCATCGGCGCCGCGGCGATCGACAGCTACCGGAAGGGCTGAGCATGAGCGAGACGACGCACACCGACGTGCTGGTCATCGGTTCGGGCTTCGGCGGCTCGGTCGCCGCGCTGCGCCTCGTCGAGAAGGGCTACTCGGTCACCGTGCTCGAAGCCGGGCGGCGCTTCGCCGACGACGAGTTCGCGACGACCTCGTGGAGCCTCAAGAAGTTCTTCTGGGCGCCCGCGCTCGGGCTGCTCGGCATCCAGCGCATCCATCTGCTCGACGACGTCATGATCCTCGCCGGGGCGGGCGTCGGCGGCGGCTCGCTCGTCTACGCCAACACGCTCTACCGCCCGGCGAGCGACGCGTTCTTCACCGACCGGCAGTGGGCCCACATCACCGACTGGAAGGCCGAGCTCGACGCCTACTACGACCAGGCCAGCCGCATGCTCGGTGTCGCGCTCAACCCCACGATCACGCCCGCGGACGAGATCATGCAGAAGGTCGCCGCCGACCTCGGAGTCTCCGACAGCTTCCACCTCACCCCCGTCGGCGTCTACTTCGGCGAGGGCGCGGGCGTCGAGGCGCCCGATCCCTACTTCGGCGGCGCGGGGCCCGCACGGCGCGGCTGTATCGAGTGCGGCGAGTGCATGACGGGGTGCCGCCACAACGCCAAGAACACGCTCGTCAAGAACTACCTGCACCTCGCCGAGTCGGCGGGCGCGGTCGTGCACCCGCTCACGACGGTCACGCGCGTCGAGCCGCGTGCGGGCGGGAGCTACACGGTCACCACCCGCCGCACCGGCAAGGGCCGTCGCACCGAGCGCACGTGGAGCGCCGACCAGGTCGTCGTCGCCGCGGGCGCGTGGGGCACGCAGCAGCTGCTGCACCGCATGAAGGCCGAGGGGCATCTGCCGGGCATCTCCGATCGGCTGGGCGAGCTGACCCGCACGAACTCCGAGGCCCTCGGCGGAGCATCCACCGGCCTGCGGCACTCCCGCGGCGTCGACATGACGCGCGGCGTCGCGATCACCTCGTCGATCCATCCCGACGAGCACACGCACGTCGAGCCCTGCCGCTACGGCCACGGCTCGAACGCCCTCGCCCTGCTGGCGACGGTCGCTGTGCCGGGCGGCGGCCGCACCCCGCGCTGGCTGCGCTGGATCGGCCAGTTGCTGCGCCACCCCGGACGCGTGTTCTCAATGATCTTCGGCATCGGCAGCTGGAGCCGCCGGTCGATCGTCGGGCTCGTCATGCAGAACCGCGACAACTCGCTCACGGTGCGCGCCGGTCGCGGGCCGTTCGGCGGCTTCCGGTTGCGGTCGAGCCAGGGCCACGGCGAGCCGAACCCCACCTACATTCCGCAGGCAAACGAGGCGTACGAACTCATGGCGACGCACATGAACGGCTACGCGCAGACGGGCATCAGCGAGGTCTTCGACGTGCCGATGACCGCGCACTTCCTCGGCGGGTGCCCGATCGGCGACTCGTCCGAGACGGGTGTCGTCGATGCCTATCACCGCGTGTTCGGGCACGAGGGACTGCACGTCGTCGACGGCGCGGCCATCTCGGCGAACCTCGGCGTGAACCCCTCGCTCACGATCACCGCGCAGGCGGAGCGCGCGTTCGCGCTGTGGCCGAACCGCGGCGAGGCGGATGCCCGCCCTGCGCTCGGCACCGCCTACGTGCCCGTGCCGCCCGTGCCCCCGGCGTCGCCCGTGGTGCCGGCCGGCGCGGTCGGCGAGCTGCGCCTTCCGGTGTCGCTGGGTCTGCCCCGCGTGCGCGCTCGCGCGGCGCACTAGCGCCGCCGCCCCTGTCGAGATGACCGCTCACGCCCTGACGCCGCAGGAGCTCGCCGCGCTGCTGTGCGCCGAGCTCGACCCGCTCATGACCCGGCACGGCTTCCAGGCTGGGCAAGCGGGCATCGGAGACGACGTCGGCATCGTCTACTGCATGCCACACGCGGAGTTCCGCGCGCGATTCCCTCGGCTTGCGCCGTCGATCGACCCCGACAACATCGGCGGGTGCACCGACCTCAACATCTCCGCGGGAGTCGGGCCGGGGTCTCGCCTCCATAACGTCCATCTCGACGGCGTCACCGTCGCCGAGCTTCTCGCAGTCGAGGGCGCAGAGTTCGAGGGCGACGCCTCGACGATCGCCCGGCTCCCGTCACCGCAGGGCGTGGTCGCGCTGCGCACCGTGCTCGAACGGCTGTTCGCCAGGCACATCGTCGAGTGACGCTGCACCCACCGCGGTCTAGCGCGGCTGGGGCCTGAACCCGCGCAGCCGCAGCGAGTTCGTGACGACGAACACGCTCGAGAACGCCATCGCAAGCCCGGCGAGCAGCGGGTTCAGCAGCCCGGCCATCGCGATCGGGATCGCCGCGACGTTGTAGCCGAACGCCCAGAACAGGTTGCCGATGATGGTGCGCAACGTGCGGCGCGCCAGCCGGATGGCGTCGACCACTACGAGCAGGTCGCCGCTCACGACGGTCAGGTCGGAGGCGGCCATGGCCGCGTCGGTGCCGCCACCCATCGCGATGCCGAGGTCGGCCGCGGCGAGCGCCGCCGCGTCGTTGACGCCGTCGCCGACCATCGCCACGACGTGCCCGTCGGCCTGCAGCTGCCGGATGACGTCGAGCTTGCCCGCGGGCGTGACCCCCGCGCGCACGTCGTCGATGCCGAGCTTCGCGGCGACCGTTCGCGCGGCGCCGGCGTTGTCGCCGGTCAGCAGCACCGGGTCGAGGCCGAGCGCCCGGAAGCGCTCGATCGCGAGCGCCGAGGTCGGCTTGAGGGTGTCGGCGAGCACGATGACCCCGGCCACGGCGCCATCGATCGCGACCACGATCGGCGTCGCGCCCGCGTCTTCGTGCGTGACGATGAGCGCCGCGTCCACCTCGATGGCCCACGACTCGAAGAGCCACGACGCCCGGCCGATCGCGAGCGCGTGGCCGTCGACCACGGCCGTGACGCCCGCGCCCGCGTGCGACGCGAACGACTCGGCCGCGAAGAGAGACAGGCCGGCCGCGCGGGCGTGGTCGACGACCGCCCGGGCGAGCGGATGCTCGGACCCGTCTTCGGCGGATGCCGCCAGGGCGAGCATCCGATCGGCATCGACGCCCGCGACCGAGACGACCGCGGTGACAGCCATCTGCCCCGTCGTGACGGTGCCCGTCTTGTCGAGCACGATCGTGTCGATGCGGCGTGTGCGCTCGAGCACCTGCGGGCCGCGGATGAGGATTCCGAGCTGCGAGCCGCGGCCCGTGCCGACGAGCAGGGCGGTGGGGGTCGCGAGCCCGAGCGCGCACGGGCAGGCGATGATGAGCGTCGCGACGGCGGCGGTGAAGGCGATCTCGACCGAGCCGTCGAGCAGCAGCCAGCCGAGCAGCGTCAGCAGGGCGAGCGCGAAGACGATGGGCACGAAGACGCCCGAGACCCGGTCGGCCAGACGCTGCACCTCGGCCTTGCCCGTCTGCGCCTCTTCGACGAGGCGGCCCATGCGCGCGAGCTCGGTGTCGGCACCGACGCGCGAGGCCTCGACGACGATGCGGCCACCGACGTTGATGGTGCCGCCGACGACGCGGCTGTCGAGTTCGACATCAACGGGCAGCGGTTCGCCCGTGAGCAGCGAGGCGTCGACGCTCGAGGTGCCCTCGACGACGACGCCGTCGGTCGGGATCGTCTCGCCGGGACGAACGACGACGCGGTCGTTGACCTGCAGCTGTCCGACCGGCACGCGCACCTCCACGCCGTCGCGCAGCACGGCCGCGTCGCGCGCGGCGAGGTCAAGCAGGGCGTCGAGCGCCTCCCGTGACGACCGCTTGGCGCGCGCCTCGAGGTAGCGGCCGAGCAGGATGAAGACCGTGACCGCCGCGGCGACCTCGAGGTAGATCTCGTGCGCGCCCTCCTCGGGCCGCCCGAGCAGCTGCAGCGTCATGGTCATGCCGGGCATGCCGGCCTCGCCGAAGAACAGCGCGTAGAGGCTCCACAGGTAGGCGGCGCTGACGCCGACCGAGATGAGGGTGTCCATGCTCGCGATCAGCCGGCGCGCGTTGTGCAGCGCGACGCGGTGGAACGGCCACGCCCCCCACACCGCCACGGGCGAGGCGAGGGTCAGCGCGAGCCACTGCCAGTTCATGAACTGCAGCGCGGGAATCATCGACATGAGCAGCACCGGAATGGTCAGCACCGCCGAGATGATGAGCCGCTGCCGCAGCGGCGCGAGCTCGTCGACCGGGGCCGCCACGGGGGCGGTGGATGCTGCGCTCACCTCGCGCGGAACGACCACGGCCGCCCCGTACCCGGCCTTCTCGACGGCCGCGATGAGCGCGTCCGCGTCGAGCGGAGCTCCGTCGAGCGGCCCGCCCTCGGCCGCGCGCACCGAGGCCTTCTCGGTCGCGTAGTTGACCGTGGCCTCGACGCCCGGCAGCTTGTTGAGGCTGCGCTCGATGCGGTTCGCGCACGAGGCGCAGGTCATGCCCGTGAGCTCGAGCTGCAGCTCCTCGCGGGACTCGGTGAGGGTCACAGGATCAGGCGAGCTGGTAGCCCGCCTCCTCGACAGCGGCGCGCACGGCATCCACGTCGACGGGGCCGGACGAGCTGACGGTGACGCGCGAGGCGCCGCCCTTCTTGAGCACGACCTCGACGGCGTCGACGCCGTCGATCGCACCGACCTCCTCCTTGACGCTCGAGACGCAGTGGCCGCAGGTCATGCCCGTGACGAGGAACTCGGTGCCGGCCGGCACGGTCGTGTCATCCGCCGTGTCGACGACGTCGACGAGCCCACGGCTGCCCGACAGGTCGAAGGCCGGGGCCGCGGCGGCACCGCCGCCGCACATGCACGAGCCGCCGCCGCAGCATCCGCCCGCATCAGCGGTGGCGTCGGTGACGGATGCTCCGGTGAGCAGGTTGAGTCGGCTGGGCTGCGAGGTCTCCATGGGGCGATGGTAGCAAACCCCCCTGGGGTACTCCAGGGCCGGAGGTCCCGAGGGTGCTGTGGGCTACCGTCGACGCTGCGGGCGACCGCGATCGGGCGCGATCTCGATGAGCTTGCCGCTGATGCGCGTGCCCTGCAGCTTCTGCAGCACGGCGGGCGAGAGGTCGGCCGGCAGCTCGACGATCGAGAAGTCGGGCTGAATGGTGATGGCCCCGAAGTCCTCCCGGCTGAGGCCGCCCTCGTTCGCGAGCGCGCCGACGATCTGCCGCGGCTCGACCTTGTGGCGACGGCCCACCTCGATGCGGTACGGCGCGAGCGTGCCCGAGGCGGGGCGGGCGCGGCGCTCCGGGCGCGCGCCGTCGCGGTCGTCGCGTCCGCCGCGGGCCGAGCGGTCATCCCGAGCCGGCCGGTCGGCGCGCGCGTCGTTCGCGAACCGCTGCGCGCGCTCCTCCTCGGCCGAGAGGAGCAGGGGGGTGTCGCCCTGCGCGACGAGCGCGAGGGCCGCCGCGACGTCGAGCTCGGCCACGTCGTGGTGCTCGACGTAGTGGCTCACGATGTCGCGGAACTCGGCGATGCGGTCGCTCTGGCCGAGCGCCGCCGTGATGGCGTCGTCGAATCGGGCGAGGCGCGTGACGTTGACGTCGTCGACGCTCGGCAGGCGCATCTCGGTGAGCGGCTGGCGCGTGGCCTTCTCGATCGCCGTGAGGAGGCGGCGCTCGCGCGGCGTCACGAAACTGATGGCCGAGCCCGAGCGGCCGGCGCGGCCCGTGCGGCCGATGCGGTGCACGTACGACTCGGTGTCGACGGGGATGTCGAAGTTGACGACGTGGCTGATGCGGTCGACGTCGAGGCCGCGCGCGGCGACATCGGTCGCGACGAGGATGTCGAGCTTGCCCGACTTCAGCTGGTTGACGGTGCGCTCGCGCTGCACCTGCGCCACGTCGCCGCTGATCGCGGCGGCCGAGTAGCCGCGGGCGCGCAGCTTCTCGGCGAGCGTCTCAGTCTCGTTCTTGGTGCGGACGAAGACGATCATGCCCTCGAAGTTCTCGACCTCGAGGATGCGGGTAAGGGCGTCGACCTTCTGCGGGTAGCCGACGATGAGGTAGCGCTGCGTCGTGTTGGCCGAGGTCGTCGTCGTCGACTTCACGGTGATCTCGTCGGGATCGGTGAGGTACTGCTGCGAGAGCCGGCGGATCGTCGCGGGCATCGTCGCCGAGAACAGCGCGACCTGCTTCTCTTTCGGCGTCTCGGCGAGGATCGTCTCGACGTCCTCCGCGAAGCCCATCTTGAGCATCTCGTCGGCCTCGTCGAGCACGAGGTACTTGAGCTCGCTGAGGTCGAGGGTGCCCTTCGCGAGGTGGTCCATGATGCGGCCCGGTGTGCCGACGACGACGTGCACGCCGCGGCGCAGCGCCGAGAGCTGCACGCCGTACGCCTGGCCGCCGTAGACGGGCAGCACGTGCACGCCACGAAGATGGGCGGCGTACTTCTCGAAGGCCTCGCACACCTGGAGGGCGAGCTCGCGCGTCGGCGCGAGCACGAGCGCCTGGGGGCTCTTCTGCGACACGTCGAGCCGCGACAGGATCGGCAGGGCGAAGGCGGCCGTCTTGCCCGTGCCCGTCTGCGCGAGGCCCACGACGTCGCGACCGGCGAGCAGGGTCGGAATGGTCGCGGCCTGAATCGCGGAGGGCGTCTCGTAGCCGACATCACGCAGCGCCTTGAGCACGGCATCGCTGAGCCCCAGGTCAGAGAACGTCGTCGTTGGGATGGAGTCAGCGGCCGCCGACGTGTCTGCTTCAGCGGTCGTCATGCATTGACGGTACCGCGTCGACCGACACGCCGACCGTGAGCCGTTCACCAGCGTTCCCCCATCCGGTGTGGGGCAGACCTCCAGACTGCGCGCTTAGCGTCGGCGATACCGCGTCGACTTCGGCGCCCGCCCCCCTCTGTTCCGCCGTGGAGTCGCCGATGACCGCGCTGCCGCCCGAGAGCGAGTTCGACCTCGTCGACCTCGTCATTCTCGGCGCCGGATGCGCGGGGCTCTCGCTCGCAGCCCGCCTCGCGAGCGGCGACGGCGACCTGAGTGTCGTTCTCGTCGACACGCGCACCGAGTTCGCCGACGACCGCAGCTGGAGCTTCTGGCAGCACGACCACCACCCGCTGCGCGACATCGTCGCCCACGAGTGGAGCGGCTGGACCTACGCCGACCTCGCCGGCCGCTCGGCCACCCATCGCGTGCCGGGCATGAGCTACCAGTACATCCGCGGCGTCGACTTCTACCGCTGGGCCCTCGCCGAGATCGCCGGCGATGAGCGCATCGACCTGCGCCTCGGCGTCGCGGCCCGCGACCTGTCGTCGGTCACGCTGGCCGACGGGTCGTCCGGCGTGCGCGTCACGACCGACGAGGGCGCGCTGATCGCCCGCCGCGTCGTGGACACCCGCCCGCGCCGCACGGCCGCACTGCTCTACCAGTGCTTCAGCGGGGTCGAGGTCGAGCACGGCGGTGCCCTTGCCACCGAGGCCGACGCCGTCGGACTAATGACAAGGATGCGGAGCGGCGCCGACGGCCTCGGCTTCGTCTACGTTCTCCCGCTCTCGCCGACCCGCGCGCTCGTGGAGTGGACGCGCTTCAGCCCGGTGCCCCTTGCCGAGAGCGTCGTCGTGGCCGAGCGGGATGCCGAGCTCGCGGCCCTGGGCCTCGCGGGGGCGACGGTCGTGCGGGAGGAGGGGGGCATCCTGCCGATGGGTCGAATGCCCCTCGACGAGCAGCCGATGCCCGGCGTCGTGCTCGCGGGCAACGCCGGCGGGGCGCTGCGGGATGCCTCGGGGTACGCGTTCCTGCGCATCCAGCAGTGGGCGCGGGCCTGCGCCGGGGCGCTCGCGCGCGGGGAGGACCCGGCGCCGCATCCGGCCGAGCCGTGGGTTCGGCGGCAGATGGACCGCATCTTCCTGCAGGCTCTGCGCGCGCATCCCGAGCGAACGGCCGACTACTTCATGGCGATGGCGCGCGGCGTCGCCCCGCATCGCCTGCTGCGGTTCCTCACCGATCGGGCGACGGCGGGCGACCTCGCGAGCATCATTGTGAGCCTGCCGCTGCTGCCCTTCCTCGCCCAGCTGCCCGACCGCCGCGCTCGGCTCGTCGCTGCGGCGAGCGCCGCCCGGGCCGACCGGGTCGCGCGGTGACGGCGACCGAACCTGCCGCGGTGACGACCACGCCTGCTCGGTCGACCGACGCCACCCTCCCGAGGCACACGAAGGCTTCCGCCGTCGCGCCGTTCGAAACCCGACTGTTCCTGACCCTCGCCCTGCTCACCGCGCTCGCCTTCCTGCTCGCGAACCCCGAGCCGCCCCTGGTTGTGCAGATCGCGGCCATCGCGATCCTCGCCGCCGTGCTGGGCATGCCGCACGGCGCGCTCGACCCGCTCATCGCCCGGCGCCTCGGCTACTGGCGCACGCCGCTGACCTTCGCGGTCTTCAACCTCGCCTACACCGGCGTCGCCGCGGCGGTCGTCGCCCTGTGGCTCCTCGCTCCCGTTCCCTGCCTTATCGCCTTCCTGCTCATCTCCGCCGCCCACTTCGGCAGCGACTGGAACCGCGAGCGCCCCCTCGCCCTCCGCTTCGTCACGGGCGCGGCCCTGCTCAGCCTCCCCTCCTTGCGAGATCAGGATGCGGTGGCCGACCTCTACGCGACCCTCGCCGGTGAGGGCGCTCGCCTCGTCGCCCAAACCCAGGCCGCGTTCGGTCCCGTGCTGCTCGTCGCCCTGGCGGCGGCCGCGGTCGTCGCCGCCCGCCGAGCACCCCACGAGGGGATCGAGCTGCTCGCGGCCGCCGCCCTCGCCCTGCTCGCCCCACCCCTGATGTTCTTCATCGTCTACTTCTGCGCGCTGCACAGCGCGCGGCACTTGCGCGAGGGCTTCCGCGAGGAGCACGGCCACGGCCGCCGCCTCACCGTGCTCATCGTCGCGACCTACACGCTCGCCCCCCTGCTGATGGCCGGGGCGTTCCTCTGGGCGACGGCCGGTACCGCCTCCCTCGACGACCAGCTGCTGCGCGTCGTGTTCATCGGCCTCGCCGCCCTGACGGTGCCCCACATGGCGCTCGTCACCCTCGGCGATCGCGCCCTGCGAGGGACGCCCGTGACGACCACCCGCTGAAGCCTCGACCCGGCTCGATACGGTTGCGGCATGAGAGGTTTCCCCTGGCCCCGTCGTCGTCGAGCAGTGGTGCTCATTCACCTCCACATCAATTCGCCCCTGCAGCCGATGCATCGAGGGGACGTGGTGGAAGACCCTCTGCTCGCCGCCCTCTCCGCAGAGATCGACGGAGTGGAGATCGTCGATGCCGGAACCCTGTCGGGCGAGGACTACCGCTTGGTGAGTTGCGACGTGGTCTTCGCCGTACCGCCGATCGCCGCGTACCGCGCGGGGCGACTGCTCGTCGCTGAATGCGATCGGATCGGCATGACGCGAGGAAGCACGGTGACGATCAAGGGACTCGAACCGACGCCGGTCGGACGCATGGCGGGTGTCCGCGTGCGACTTCCCGACCTGGTCGACGTCGACGGAGAAGACGAGCGGTACGTGTACTTCAGTGCGGAGTTGACCAGGCTCGTCACCCTCGTCGGCGAGCGCCTCGGTGACGTCGGCACGGTCTGGTCGTGGCGTGTCCGCGAAGACCTCGGTTCTGACATCACGGTCCATGGTCGCGAGAGCGAGCGGATCATCGAAGCGCTCCGTGAGATCCTCGGCCCAGAACCCTCGGCGACGAACATGAGCTTCGAGGTCTTCGCCTGAGGCTCACCCCAGCGGATGGTCGTGCACGACTGAGCTCAGCGTCACCCCGTTGAGGTCGAGGTACAGCTGCCGCTCGGTCACCGAGACGGTGATCGCATTGCGCCGCTCGAGCACGGCGACCGCGGCGTCGATGAACCCGGGGTCGAAGCTGTGCAGCACGATGCGTTCCGCCTCGTGGATTTTCTTGCCCGCCCAGAGGGCGAGCACTTTGTTCGGGTCGCGATGCGTGTAGATCACGGTGCGGTCGGCCTTCTTGCTGCCGAAATGCAGGCGCTCCGCATCCGGAGCCCCCACCTCGATCCAGGCCGTCAGGCGCCCGGTGCGATCGCGCACAATGACGGCGGGCTCGTCGGTCGACGAGACACCCTCGCTGAACGCGATGCCCTCCTCGAGCTCGAGGCAGTAGGCGAGCACCCGCGTCATCATGAAGGCGTCGGTCTCGCTCGGGTGGCGCGCGACGCGCAGGCTCAGCTCGTCGTAGACGCCGCGGTCGACATCGGCGAGCGACCCCGTGAACGTGTAGACCACTGCGCCGGCTGCCATGAGGCCCGAGCCTAGCCCGACGCCGAGACGCGGCGCGCCGAAGCGAATCGCACCAAGAAGTCATCCCTGGTGCGCGAGGGGGGACTTGAACCCCCACGCCCTTACGGGCACTGGCACCTGAAGCCAGCGCGTCTGCCATTCCGCCACTCGCGCGCGACGGGGCAGGCCCCGTCAACTCAGCGAGATTATCACAGCGGGCCCGCGACCCTGTGCGGCACCGGCAAGCCCGGCCGACTACCATCAGAGGGTCATCGGCCGAGGGAGGACGCAGGTGGGGCTTCTCGACAGCTTCGAGCGCGGACTCGAACGCGCCGTGGGCGGAGCCTTCGCCAAGACCTTCAAGAGCGGCGTGCAGCCCCTCGAGATCTCGGCCGCCCTGCGCCGCGAGCTCGACACGAAGGCCGCCGTCGTCTCGCGCGAGCGCATCCTCGTGCCGAACGAGCTGCGGGTGCGACTGGCCCCGGCCGATTTCGCCCGCATGGATGCCCTGGGCGAGTCGCTCATCGACGAACTGACCCAGCTGCTGCAGCAGCACGCGGCGGCCCAGCGCTACACGTTCCCGGGCGGTATCCGGCTCACGCTGCGCAGCGACGCGACCCTCGCCGAGGGCGTGCTCGCGGTCGAGTCGGAGACGGTCAAGGGATCGGTCGTCTGGAGCCCGGTGCTCGACATCGACGGCGTGCGCCACCCGCTCACGCGCTCGCGCACGATCATCGGCCGCGGCAGCGAAGCCGACATCACGCTCGACGACACGGGCACGAGCCGCAAGCACATCGAGATCCTCTGGGACGGCGAGCGCGCTCAGCTCACCGACCTCGGCAGCACGAACGGCTCGCTGCTCAACGGTGAGCCGGTGACGCGCGCCGTGCTGCCGCCCGATAGCGTGATCGAGATCGGGCGCACGCGCATCCTGTTTCGCGTGCTCGCCCAGCGCGGCGAGGTGGCCGACCCGAGAAACCCCCGGAACCCGACTCGAGGAGGCGGCCGTTGAGCGAGCTCACCCTGCTGCTGCTGCGCATCGGGTTCCTCATCCTCATGTGGGCTTTCGTGTTCTCGATCGTCTACGCGCTGCGCTCCGACCTGTTCGGCACGAAGGTGCGGCGCATGCCGGCCCCGGCCGCAGCATCCGGCGCCGCCGCGTTCGCGACGCCCTCGGTCGCCCCCGCCGCGACGCCCTCGAGCCCCGCCGCGCCGACGACCCCGGGCGAGCCCGCTCGTCGCCTCGTCATCACCTCGGGGGCGAAGGAAGGGCTCGAACTGCCGCTCGAGGGCGACCAGCTCACGATCGGCCGCTCGGCCGATTCGGGCCTCGTCATCCGCGACGACTACACCTCGACCCACCACGCGCGGCTCATGCTGTGGGATTCGACCTGGATGATCCAAGATCTCGACTCGACCAACGGCACGTTCCTCAAGGGCAAGAAGGTCGGCGCCCCGACCGCGGTGCCGCTCAACACCCCCGTCAGCATCGGCACGACGACGTTCGAGCTGCGACGGTAGCCGCATGACGTTGCTCTCGGCCGCCGGCTCGCACGTCGGCAAGGTGCGCTCGAACAATCAGGATTCGGGGTACGCGGGCGAGCACCTCTTCGTCGTGGCCGACGGCATGGGCGGGCACGCGGGCGGCGACGTCGCGAGCGCGCTCGCGATCCAGTCGATCGCGCACATCGACCGCGCCTTCGAGAACGCCTCCGACGCCGCGCAGGCGCTGCGCAGCGCGCTGCTCGAGGCGAACCAAGAGCTCGCCGAGACGGTCTTCGAGCATCCCGAGCTCGCCGGCATGGGCACGACCGTGAGCGGACTCGTGCGCGTGGGTGATCGTCTGGCCCTCGCGCACATCGGCGACAGCCGGGTCTATCGCTGGCGCGACGGCGAGCTCACGCAAGTCACGAAAGACCACACCTTCGTGCAACGGCTCGTCGACAGCGGTCGCATCACGGCCGAAGAGGCAGCCGTTCACCCCCGCCGCTCGGTGCTCATGCGCGTGCTCGGCGACGTCGACCTCACGCCCGAGATCGACATCGAGGTGCTCGACGCCCGCCCCGGCGACCGCTGGGTGCTCTGCAGCGACGGCCTCAGCGGCTACGTGACCGAGCAGCGCGTGGGCGAGCTGCTCGACGAGCACCCCGATGCGGCGGCCGCCGTCGAAGCCCTCATCGACGAGAGCCTCGACCACGGCGCGCCCGACAACGTCACGGTCGTCATCGTCGGCATCGACGACTCGGGCTCGAGCTCGATCGGTGCCCCGGTCATGGTCGGCTCGGCCGCGAAGCCGCTCAGCTACACGGCCGCGGTGAGCAAGCGCAGTGTGCGGCTGCCCTCCCTGCTGCTGCATCCCCTCACGGCGACTTCGGTGCCGGCCGACGAGCACTTCGAGCCCGAGTCCGAAGAGTTCTTGCGCGAGCTCATCGCCGAAGACGAGCGTCGCAAGGTGCGTCGCCGCATCACCTGGTCGGTAGGCATCCTGCTCGTCGCGGGACTGCTGGTCGCCGCTCTCGCGGCCGGCTACCAGTGGACCCAGTCGCGCTACTTCGTGGGCGTCTCCAACGGGCAGGTCGCGATCTTCCAGGGCGTGCAGCAGGGCATCGGACCGTTCCCGCTCTCGAGCGTCTACTTCGAGAGCGACATCGACGTCGACGACCTCTCGCCCTTCAGCCGGCAGCGCGTCGAGTCGACGATCAACGCCGACGACCTGCCCGAGGCGCTCTCGATCATCGAGCGCCTGACCGCCGAGGTCGAGCGATGAGCGCCCCCGAACCCGGCACGCAGGCGGTCGGCGCCGTCGTCGACCTGGGCGCCCCGCGTCCGAGCTTCACCGAGGCCATCACCATCACGCTGCGCACGCCCGCGAAGCTGCGCAACCTCGAGCTCATGCTGCTGCTCGTGGCCATCGGCATCACGGGGGCGGCCGTCGCACTCGTGCAGCTCGGAGCGCTCGGCGAGCTCGACGCCACGATCCTCGCCTACGGCGCGGGGCTCGGGATGCTCGCGCTCGGCATGCACGTCGTGCTGCGCATCACGGCTCCCGACGCCGACCCGTTCATCCTGCCGATCGTCGTCACCCTCAACGGTCTCGGCGTCGCCATGATCTACCGGCTCGACCTGGCCGAGGGGTACACGGGCTGGGAGATGTTCGGCGTGCGTCAGATGGTGTGGACGGCGATCGCGATGGTCATCGCGCTCGGAGTGCTGCTCGTCGTGCGCAACCACCGCATCCTGGCCCGCTACCGCTACGTCGCGATGCTCGTCGGCATCGGGCTGCTGCTGCTGCCGATGCTGCCCGGCATCGGGCAGACGATCAACGGCGCCCGTCTCTGGATTCAGCTCGGCCCGTTCTCGTTCCAGCCGGGCGAGATCGGCAAGATCGCGCTCGCGGTGTTCTTCGCCGGCTACCTCGTGACGGCGCGCGAGTCGCTCTCGATCGTCGGGCGCTCGTTCTTGGGAATGCGCTTCCCGCGCGGCAAAGACCTCGGCCCGATCCTCATCGTGTGGCTCGCCGCGATGGCCGTGCTCGTCTTCCAGCGCGACCTCGGCACCTCGCTGCTGTACTTCGGGCTGTTCCTCGTCATGATCTACGTCGCGACGGGACGCCTCAGCTGGGTCGTGCTCGGGCTCTCCCTCTTCCTCGGCGGCGCGCTCATTGCGAGCCAGGCGCTCTCGTACGTCAACGGCCGCTTCGCCGCGTGGCTCGGCGCCTTCGATCCCGCCAACTACGAGGCGACCGGCGGCAGCTACCAGCTGGTGCAGGGGATGTTCGGCCTCGCGAACGGCGGACTCATCGGTACCGGGCTCGGGCAGGGGCGCCCCGACATCGTGCCCCTCGCCGAGAGCGACTTCATCGTCGCGAGCCTCGGAGAGGAGCTCGGGCTCGTGGGCCTCTTCGCCATCCTGGGCCTCTACCTCCTGTTCGTCGCCCGCGGCTTCCGCATCGGGTTCAACGGCACCGACGACTTCGGGCGCCTGCTGGCGGTCGGGCTCGCGTTCGTCATCGCGCTGCAGGTCTTCGTCGTCATCGGCGGCGTCACGCGCGTCATCCCGCTCACGGGCCTCACGACCCCGTTCCTCGCCGCGGGCGGCTCGTCGCTCGTCGCCAACTGGATCATCGCCGCGCTGCTGCTGCGTCTCAGCGACACCGTGCGCAACCAGCCCCGACTGGTGGTGACCGACGATGAATAAAGAGCTGCGGCGCATCAGCATCGCGACACTCGCGATGTTCCTCGCGCTCTTCGTGTCGTCGAGCGTGATCCAGGTGTTCGCGGTCGACGACCTGCGCGCCGACCCGCGCAATGTGCGCACGCTGTACGCGAGCTACTCGGCCGAGCGCGGCCCCATCTTGCTCGACGGTCGGCCCATCGCCCAGTCGACGGCGGTCGACTCGCCCTTCGAGTTCTTGCGGGTCTACCCCGAGCCGGCGCTCTACGCGCCGATCACGGGGTACTTCACGCTCAACCAGGGCAACACCGGCATCGAGGGCGCCTACAACGACTTCCTCACGGGCACGGCGAACGAGCAGTTCCTCGACCAGCTCGGCGCGCTCGTCACCGGCCAGCGTCCGCGCGGCGCGGCCGTGCAACTCACTGTCGACCCCGTCGTGCAGCAGGCGGCCGCCGAGGCCATGGGCGACCTGAAGGGCGCGATCGTGGCGATCGAGCCCGCGACCGGGCGCATCCTCGCCCTGGTCTCGACACCGAGCTTCGACCCCAATCGCCTCGCCTCGCACGACACCGCGAGCGTGCTCGAGGCCTACGACCAGCTCACGGCCGACCCCGACGACCCGCTCGTCAACCGCGCCATCAGCGGCGACCTCTACTTCCCCGGCTCCACCTTCAAGCTGCTCGTCGCCGCCGCGGCCCTCGACTCGGGCCGCTTCACGCCCGAGGATGCGTTCCCGAACCCGGCCCGCCTGCCCCTGCCGCTCAGCACCGACTCGATCACCAACTCGGGCGGCGGCACGTGCGGGGGCGGGTCGACCGTGACGCTCGCGACGGCCCTGCGACTCAGCTGCAACATCCCCTTCGCCGAAATCGGCCTCGCCCTCGGCGAAGACACGATGGCGCGCTACACCGAGGCCTTCGGCTTCGGCACCGCCTACGAGATCCCGATGACGGCGACGCCCTCGAGCTTCCCGACCGGGATGGACGACGCGCAGCTCATGCTCTCGTCGTTCGGGCAGTACGACGTGCGGGTCACCCCGCTGCAGATGGCGCTCGTGAGCGCCGCGATCGCGAACGGGGGCAACCTCATGCAACCCACCTTGCTCGACCGCATCATCGCGCCCGATCTGTCGATCGTGCAGCAGTCCGAGCCCGTGCTCTCGAGTCAGCCGATCACGCGCATCACGGCCGAGACGATGACGCGGCTCATGGTCGATGGCGTGTCGAACGGCGTGGCCGGGAATGCCAGAATAGAAGGCGTCGACGTGGCCGGAAAGACAGGCACGGCCGAGAACGGCGACACGGCGCCGTACACCCTGTGGTTCACCGGTTTCGCGCCGGCGGACAACCCCCAGGTCGCGATCGCGGTCGTCGTCGAAGACGGTGGCGGGCGAGGCCAGTCAGGGTCGGGCAACCAGATCGCGGCCCCGATCGCGAAGCGAGTACTTGAGGCGGTGCTGAGCAGATGAGACCCATGAGCGGGCTGACCTTCGGGGGCCGGTACCAGCTGCTGTCGCGCGTCGCGATCGGCGGCATGGGCGAGGTCTGGCAGGCGACCGACCTCGTCATCGGGCGCACCGTCGCCATCAAGATCCTCAAGGACGAGTACCTCGGCGACCCCGGGTTCCTCGAGCGGTTCCGCGCCGAGGCGCGGCACGCGGCGCTCGTCAACCACGAGGGCATCGCCAACGTCTACGACTACGGCGAAGAGGAGGGCAGCGCCTACCTCGTCATGGAGCTCGTTCCGGGCGAGGCGCTTTCGACGATCCTCGAGCGCGAACGCGTGCTGCCCGCCGACCAGGTGCTCGACTTCGTCGCCCAGACCGCCTCAGCGCTGCACGCCGCGCACCAGGCGGGGCTCGTGCACCGCGACATCAAGCCCGGCAACCTGCTGATCACGCCTGATGGCCGCGTCAAGATCACCGACTTCGGCATCGCGCGCATCGCCGACCAGGTGCCGCTCACCGCGACCGGCCAGGTGATGGGCACGGTGCAGTACCTGTCTCCCGAGCAGGCGAGCGGGCATCCCGCATCGCCGTCGACCGACGTGTACTCGCTCGGCATCGTCGCCTACGAGGCCCTCGCCGGCCGTCGCCCCTTCACGGGCGAGTCGCAAGTGGCCATCGCGATGGCGCAGATCAACGAGGCGCCGCCCGAGCTGCCCGTCACGGTCGCCGAGCCCGTGCGCAATCTCGTGTTCGCGGCGATCGCCAAGAAGCCCGCTGACCGCCCCGCGAGCGCGCAGCTGTTCGCGCGCGCCGCGCAGGCGCTGCGGCGCGGCGACGTCGGCGGGGCTGCGGCCATCGTTCCCGCCATCGCCTCGGGCGCCGCCGCCACCGCGGCGACGCGCGTCATGCCCGCGGGCGACGAGTCGACCCGGGTGCTGCCGAGCATGGGGGCCGTCCCGACGCCGGCGCTGCCGACCGAGGCGCGACGCAGCCCGTGGACCTGGCCGCTCGTCGCTCTCATCGGCATCCTCGTCGTGCTGCTCGTGGGGGCGCTCATCGCGATCTTCGCTCAGCCGAGCGCGCCCGAGCCCGAACCGAGCGACACCCCGTCGAGCGAGGTGACCCCGAGCGACACCCCGAGCCCCACGCCGACGATCGAGACCGTCACGATCGTCGAGAGCGAGTGGCTGGGCCGCACGCGCGCCGCGATCGACGCCAAGGTCGCCGAGCTGGGTCTGCGGCTCGACCCGGTCGAGGGCAACATCGCGCCGAGCCAGGCCGAAGTGGGGCTGTCGTACCAGATCAACCCGCGCGGCGGCGTCGTGCAGCGCGATGCCGTCATCACGGTGTTCTTCTACGCGCCGATCCCGACGCCCCCGCAGCCGGCCAACCTCGCGATCGACCCCGGCGCCGGGCCCTACCCCGGCTCGAGCGAGGTCGTGCTCAGCTGGCCCACCTACACCGACTGCCCCGCGGGCTTCCCGCTGTCGGGCTACAACTTCACGATCGTCGGCGGCTCGCCGGGCGAGTCGCTGCCGCGCTCGGCCGACGACAACGACCTGCCCGTCACGCTCTCGGCGAGCGGCCAGCTGCGCGTCACCTACGTCGCGCTCTGCGGCGCGCTGCAGTCGCAGCGTTCCAACGAACTCGCCGTCCCCATCGGCTAGGCCTCAAGTCGAGCACCGCTCGACGGCCTAGACTGACGAGCACCAGCACAGCATCATCGAGGAGACCGAGGCGCCGATGGACGAGGTTGCAGAGGGCACGCGATTCATCGCGGGGCGCTACGAGCTCGGGCCGCTCATCGGCCGCGGCGGCATGTCCGACGTGCACCTCGCCACCGATGCCAAGCTCGGCCGCCGCGTGGCGGTCAAGCTGCTGAAGTCGAGCCTCGCGGCCGACCCCGTGTTCCGCAGCCGGTTCCGCCAAGAGGCGCAGGCCGCGGCGCGCATGGCGCATCCCACGATCGTGCGCATCTTCGATGCGGGGGAAGAGATCGTGCGCGGCCCCGGCGGCGACGAGACGATCGTGCCCTACATCGTCATGGAGCACGTCGAGGGCCGCCTGCTGAAAGACATCATCGCCGACGGCCCGCTGCCGATCGCCGAGGCTGCGCGCATCGCCCAGGGCATCCTCACCGCCCTCGAGTACTCGCACCGCGCGGGTGTCGTGCACCGCGACATCAAGCCCGGCAACGTCATGGTCACCTCGGCCGGCCAAGTCAAGGTCATGGACTTCGGCATCGCGCGCGCGATCTCCGACTCCGCCGCAACCGTCGCGCAGACGAGCTCGATCCTCGGCACCGCGCAGTACTTCTCGCCCGAGCAGGCGCGCGGCGAGACGGTGGATGCCCGCACCGACCTCTACGCCAGCGGCGTCGTGCTCTTCGAGATGCTCACGGGCCGCCCGCCCTTCCAGGGTGAGTCGGCGGTCGAGGTGGCGTACCAGCACGTGAGCGAGCCGCCCGTCGCGCCGAGCACGCTCAACCCGCAGGTCTCGGCCGCGATGGACGCGGTCGTG
Organism: Microcella humidisoli; assembly: GCF_024362325.1. NCBI lineage: Bacteria > Bacillati > Actinomycetota > Actinomycetes > Micrococcales > Microbacteriaceae > Microcella > Microcella humidisoli. The sequence goes on along the minus strand of NZ_CP101497.1, from coordinate 1,090,370 downwards.
CTGCACGCGCTCGTGAAAGACCGCTTCGAGCGGTTCCAGACGGCGAGCGAGTTCCGCGACGACGTGACCGCGGCCGCGAGCGGTCAGGTTCCGCCGAAGCGCGTCGATGCGCCGGCCGACTTCACCTCGACGCTCTTCGGCGTCAACCCGCAGGCGACCGCCGACACCGAGGCCGCGATGCGGCAGCTGAGCGTCGACGACGAGGAGCGCCGCAGCCGCACGCAGTCACGCCCCCCCGTCGCGTGGATCTGGGCTGGCATCGCCGTCATGGCGGTCGTCATCGCCGCCGTGCTCTTCTGGGCCTTCAACCTCGAGCGCACTCCGCTCACCAACCAGGTCGCGATCGAGGTTCCCGACGTCATCGGGCTGCAGTACGAGGAGGGCGGGCAGATTCTGCTCGATGCCGAGTTGCGGCCCGAGCCGAGCACCGAGGTCAGCGCGACCGTGCCCGAGGGCCAGATCATCAGCACCGACCCGCCCGCCGGCATCACCGTGTCGCCGGGGCAGGTCATCGACGTCGTCGTCTCCGCGGGGGCCCAGCGCATCACGGTGCCCAGCCTGAACCTGCTCTCGCTTCGCGAGGCCGAGGCGGCGCTCATCGAGCGCGGGCTCGTGCTCGGCACCGTCACAGCCGAGAACTCGTCCTCGGTGGCGAAAGACGTCGTCATCCGCACCGACCCCGAGCAGGGCACGGAGTTGCGCGCCGGCGACCCCGTCAACCTCATCGTCTCGACGGGGCGCGTGCGGGTACCCGACGTGCGCAATCTGCCGATCGGCGAGGCGTCATCGCAGCTCACGGCGCTCGGGCTGACCGTCTCGGTGCAGGGCGACTCCAGTTGCACGGGCCAGCTCGTCACGGCGCAGTCGCTTCCGCCGGGCGATCAGCCCCAGCGCTCGGAGGTCACCCTGCGCTACTGCAGCGGCGAGGCGGGTGCATCGGGCGCCGACGACTCCTCGTCGAGCACGCTGCGCGGCCCCGGCAACAATCGGGGCGGCGGGCGCAACGACTGAGCGCCCGCGCGGCGCCGTGGCTCAGGCGTGCGGCGTGATGCTCACGAGCGGGCTGAGGCCGACGGCGGTCTCGCGTGCGCTCGGCAGCCCCGCTTCCGCGAGCCAGTTGCCGAGCATCCGGTAGCCGCCCTCGGTCAGCACCGACTCGGGGTGGAACTGCACGCCGTGCATGGGGGCGCTGCGATGACGAACGCCCATGATGATGCCGCCCTCGGTGCGGGCGGTCACCTCGAGCTCGTCGGGCACGGTGCCCTCGACGATCGCGAGGCTGTGGTACCTCGTCGCCCGGAACGGCTGCGGCACGCCCTCGAAGAAGGCGCTGCCGTCGTGCTCGATCTGTGAGGTCTTGCCGTGCATGAGCTCGTCGGCGTGCGTCACGACACCGCCGAGCGCCTCGGCGATCGCCTGGTGGCCGAGGCACACCCCGAGCAGCGGCTGCCCGGCGGCGAGCGCCGCGCGCACGACCGAGATGGAGATTCCCGCCGACGCCGGGTTGCCCGGCCCGGGCGACACGAGCACCGCGTCGTACTCGGCGATGAGGGCCGCGGCCCCCGCGTCGTCGACGACGTCGTTGCGCACGACCGTCGTCTCGGCGCCGAGCTGCTGCAGGTAGCCGTCGAGCGTGTAGACGAAGCTGTCGTAGTTGTCGATCACGAGCACGCGCATGCGGCTACTCTCCCACGGTCGACTCTTGCGGCAGCAGCGTATCGGCCGCCCACGGAAACACCCATTCGACGAGCGCGGCGAGCACGAGCGCCGCGAGCACGATGAGCATCAGGATGCGCACCCACGTCGGGCCCGGAAGAATGCGCCACAGCGCTGCGTACATGGTGACTCCGCCCTCGCGATCAGCCGGCCGCGGCCTCGACGAGGCCGCTCAGGGCGGCGGGGGGCCCGTCGGACCGGGGGTACCACGTCTCGAAGGCGGCGTAGGCGATGATGCGCTCGGCCGACGAGAACTTCGGATTGCAGCTCGTCATCGTCAGCAGTCGGTCGGTCGCCTCGATCTGCGGGGCCTGCGGCACCGGGGCGAGCACTTCGACCGCGGTCGGCCACACGTACTCGAGTCCGCGGAAGACGTACTCGTACCAGCCGTCGGCCGTCTCGACGTAGATGCGGTCGCCGAGTCGCAGGCTCGCGATGTCGGCGAATGGCGCCCCGTAGGTGGTGCGGTGCGCGGCGATGGCGAAGTTGCCGACCTCGCCGGGCATCTGGGTCTCGAGATAGTGGCCGATGCCGATCTGCCGGTTGTTGAGCACGGTGCGCAGATCGACGCCGCCGGCGATGGGCCGCACGTAGTTCTCTCCGAACCGGGGCACGATGAGCGTCGCGAACACCTCGCCGGCCACGGCGGGCTCGGCGACGACGGGCATGCCCGGGTCGGCGGGGCGCTCGGCGATGCCCTCGCCGCGCTCCCACCGCTCTTGCAGCTCTTGCTGCACCTGCTCGGCCGCCTGCTGCTGCTCGCCGCCGGCGACGATGTCGTTGAGCCACACGTACCAGCCGAGGAACAGCATGACGACGACCCCGGCGGTGATGAGCAGTTCGCCGAGCACGCCCACGACGCTGAGCCGCGCGCGCGGCCGGGCCACCGACGTCTGCGTGCTGCGCTCGCGCTGCGAACGCCGTGTGGTCGCCTCGTCGGGCGCCGCGGCACGGTCGGGCTGGGTCACGGCACGATTGTACGCGCAGGCACCGGGCGGTCTCTGCGGCTAGACTTCACGGCATGGCACGGTCTACTGCGCGCAACGCCGAGAACCCCGAGACCCCCCGTGGCGCTGACGCCCCGAACCCGGTCTGGTTCAAGCCCGTGATGTTCGGCTTCATGCTCATCGGGCTCATCTGGATCCTGGTGTACTACGTGAGCCAGGCATCGTGGCCCGTGCCGAGCCTCGGCCCGTGGAACATCATGGTCGGCTTCGGCATCATGTTCATCGGCTTCCTCATGACCACGCGCTGGCGCTGACCGGGAGTTCCGGAGAACTACAGCGGTGTGATTATCCCCACTGTGGAATCACCTGGGGATAACTTCTCGTCACCTTTTCTGACGCGCGTTCAGCATCCTGATCGAGCGGTCTAGAACAGCGCCAGCCGCACCGCGGTCGCCGCGATGAGCGCGAGGCCGACGAGGCCGATGAGCACGGCCTGCCGCCGCTGCTGATCGGCGCGGCGCGTGCGCAGCATGATCCACGCGAGCACGGCCCCGACCAGCAGTCCGCCGATGTGCGACTGCCACGAGACGCCGGGGATGAGAAAGCCCAGTGCCAGGTTGATGGCGATGATCACGACGAGCTGCACGTTGCGCCCGCCGAGCCGGCGCTGGATGACGAAGAACGCGCCGAGGAGGCCGAAGATGGCCCCCGACGCGCCCACCACGACCGAGAGCGGCGCGAGCCACAGCACGGCCACCGACCCTCCGAGGGCGGAGAGCACGTAGACCGCGGCGAAGCGCGCGCGGCCGATGAGGCTCTCGAGCAGCGGACCGAGCACCCAGAGCGAGTACATGTTGAACACGATGTGGAAGATCGAGTTGTCGCTGTGCACGAGCGCCACCGTGAGCATGCGCCACGGCTCGAACGCGGTGAGCGGAGGGAAGTAGGCGAGCGCGCTCGTCACGGCGCCCTGCGTGATCCACTGCAGAGCGAAGACGACGAGCGTCAGCGCCAGGATGCTGTAGCTGACGACGGGCACGCTGCTGCCGGGCCGGAAGGCGCGAGCGAGAGCCGACGGGCGCTTCGGCAGCGCCGCGCGCGCGGCCGCGATGCACTCGGGGCACTGCACGCCGACGGCCGCCGGCGTCTGGCACTCGGGGCAGATCGCACGCTCGCAGCGTTGGCAGCGCACCGCGCTCGGACGGTCAGGGTGCCGATGGCAAAAGGAGCGAGCACCCGCCCCGGGCCGCGGTGCGCCCGCCTGGGGATCGGTCACGCGACCTCGACGACCTCGATGCTCGAGATGACGACGTCGTCGAGCGGCTTGTCGTTGGCGTTGGTGGGAACGGCCTCGATGGCCTTCACGACCGCCTTCGAGGACTCGTCGGCCACGACGCCGAAGATCGTGTGGTTGCCGTTGAGCCACGGGGTGGCCACCGTCGTGATGAAGAACTGCGAGCCGTTCGTGCCACGGCCGCCGCGCTTGCCGGCGTTCGCCATCGCGAGCAGGAACGGCTCGCTGAACTGCAGCTCGGGGTGGATCTCGTCGTCGAACTCGTAGCCCGGGCCGCCGATGCCCTGACCGAGGGGGTCGCCGCCCTGCAGCATGAAGTCGGTGATGATGCGGTGGAAGATGACGCCGTTGTAGAGCGGGTCGGTGGTCTTCTGGCCCGTGGCGGGGTGCGTCCACTCCTGGGTTCCGGTCGCGAGACCGACGAAGTTGCGCACCGTCTTCGGCGCGTGGTTGCCGAACAGGTTGACGACGATGTCGCCCTTGTTCGTGTGGATGGTGGCGACGGCGGTGTGGATCGACATGCGCCCATTCTGGCATGGAGCGGCCTGGCCTCTTCCTGAGCATTCGGGGCGCATCGGTTGGGTGCTGGCCGGGATGGTGCCAGGATGGGAACTCGCCGATCGCCGATGCAGGAGGACCTCATGGAACTGTCACGCAAGCGCCAGCGCGAATTGAAGAAGCTGCGCCGTCAGGCCGGCGACGTGTGGGACGAGCAGCGCGAGGTGCTCGAGCGCGCTGCGAGCATCCTGCGCGATGCCAGCCGGCAGGCCGCCTCGGTCGCTCGGGAGGATGTCGCCCCCCGGGTGCGCGACACCTACGAGAAGCGCATCGTGCCGGGCGTCGAAGCGGGCGTCGGCTCGGTGCGGCACGCCGCCTCGGCGACGCGCGACCGCTTCGTCGACGACGTGATGCCCGCGGTGACGGGCGCGATCGGCTCGGCCATCGCCGTGCTCGATGTCGCGCGCGACAAGCGCCTCCGCGACGCGATCCGGCAGGTCTCGGCCTCGGGCCGCGACCTCGCGACGCGCGCCGGCCAGAAGGTGGGCCTCATCGAGGTCAAGCCCTCCCCCGGCCCCGGCCGCTACATCCTCATCGGCCTCGGCGTCGTCGCGACCGCGGCGATCGCCTACGCGGCGTGGCAGACCCTGCGCGCCGACGACGACCTCTGGGTCGAAGAGGTCGACCCCGACGCCGAGGCGCCCGCGGTCTAGAGGTCGAGCACGAGCTCGGGGCTCGTCGCCCGCGAGACGCACGGGTAGAACACCCCGATCTCGTCCTTGTCGGCATCGGCCATGACCGAGTCGAGGTGCTGCGGCGTTCCGGCGAGCACGCGCGTCTCGCACGTGCCGCACACGCCGGTTCCGCACGAGGTGGCAACCGGCACGCCCGCGTGCTGCAGCGCGGTCAGGATGCTCTGCTCCGCCGGCACATCGACCCGCACCCCGGTGCGCCGGGTGATGACCGTCACGGGCGCGCGCTCGGTGCCCGCTGCGCGGTCGATCGCGACGAAGCGCTCGACATGGCACCGCTCGACGGGAGTCGCCGCGACGACGTCGTCGAGCAGGCCGCTGCTGCCGCACGCGTAGACGTCGGCGTCGGTCGCCCCGATCTCGGCGGCGACGTCGAGCCGCTGGGCGCGCTCGTCGCCGGCGATGACGCGCACCCGGTCGCCGTAGCGCTGCTCGAGCTCGCGCGCGAACGCCATCTCCGAGCGGGTGCGGCCGAGGTACACCAACCGCCACGACCGGCTGGGCGGAAGCGCCTCGATCATGGCGCGAATGGGCGTGATGCCGATGCCCCCCGCGATGAACAGGTACTCGTGCGCGGCCTCGAGCGGGAAGTGGTTGCGCGGGCCGATGACATCGAGCTCGTCGCCGAGCCCGGCGACGTCGTGCAGGTACGTGCTGCCGAGACCCGTCGGCTCGGCGCGCAGCACCGCGATGTCGATGTGGCCGCGATCGGCGGGGTCGCTGCAGAGCGAGTACTGGCGCTCGATCCCCACGGGCAGCCGCAGTGTGATGTGCGCGCCCGCGTACCAGGGCTCGATCGGCCGGCCGTCGACGCGCGCGAGCCGCAGGCGCACGATGCCGTCGGCGACGGGATGCTTACCGACGATGCGCATGCGGGTCACCGCGAGCGGGTCGCCGGGGTTCGCTTCGCTCAGGGAGGGCACGGTGCCCGTCGGTGCCACGGCCGGAACGGGGGCGCTCGTCGGTCGGCGCCGCGCCATGATGATGCGCACGATGAGCGCGAGCACGGTGGCCGTGACGACGACGGTCGCGACGGCCTGATACCAGGCCGCCCCCGCGTCGGTTCCCGCGAATGCGCCGTGCACGGCGACAGCGAGCACCGCGACGTAGCTGAGGTAGTGCACGGCCTTCCAGAGCCGGCGGGGCAGCCGGTTCTTGACGAGCGAGGTCACCTGCACGGCAGCGAGCACGTAGAAGGCGACGATCCCCAGGGCCACGGGCAACGGGCGGTACTCGGCGATGAGCGGGATCAGCAGCTGGTCGATCGGCATGGCGAGCCACGGGTCGAGCACGAGCGAGACCATGTGGATGAGCGTGAGCACGAGTGCGGTTCCGCCGAGATAGCGGTGCAGGTCTTGCAGCCATGCGGGGTTGTCGGCGCCGCGGAACACCCGGGTCGAGAGCACGATGCCCCAGAGCACGGCGGCGGTCATGATGACCCACGCGAGCACGGCGCTCGCGCGGGTGACGTACCACCAGAGGTGCGGATCGTTCATGCGTAGTCGCTCCAGTTCGACGTCGTGCGCTCGACGCCGTCGGCGTCGATGAGCAGGGCGGCCGCTCCCCGAGTGGGGAGCCAGGCCAGGTAGTCGTCGACAGGCCGCAGGAAGCCGGGCTTCGTGAGCACCTCGGCGCGCGCGGCCGTCGCGGCGATGACGGTGACGGTCTGGATGCTCGTGGCGGCGGGGCGCCCCGACGCGGGGTCGATGAGGTGGTGGGCGGCCGTGCCCGACTCGGTCATCCAGCGCCGTTTGCGCTGACTCGAGGTGGCGATGCCGCCCTCGGGAAGTCGCACGATGCCGCGATTCGCGCTCGCGGAGAAGGGATCGTCGACCGAGATGCGCCACGCGGTGCCGTCGGGTGCCTGCCCCGCGACCCGCACGTCGCCCCCGATCTCGACAAGGCAGCCGTGCGCCCCCGCTGCGAGGAGGCGGGCGGCGATCAGATCGGCGGCGAAGCCCTTGCCGATGCCCCCGGCGTCGAGGGACATGCCGCGCGGCAGCCGCACTGCGTCGCCGACGATGCGCATCGCTTCGAGGTCGCCGCGCGCGACGATCGACGGGGGCAGGTCGGTCGCCCGCGAGGGGTCGACGATCGACCGGCGGTATCCGGCCGCGATCACCGCGGGCAGCAGGGTCGGGTCGAAGTCGTGGTCGGTCTCGCGCCAGCCCTCGAGCATGGCGCGCAGCAGCTGCACGGTCGCGGGGTCGACCGTGAGGGTGGCACCGTCGGCGACCGCCAGACGGCTCAGGTCGCTCTCGGTGATGAAGCGGCTCCAGCGCTGTTCGAGCGCGAGCGCGAGGCCCTCGGCCTCATCGAGCGCTGCGCTCGTGCCCCCGACCATCCGCACGTGGGCGCTGCCCCCCATGAGCGCCCAGGTGCGGTCGGTCGTCGCCTCGACGGTCGTGATGGTCGTCACCCGCCCGATCCGCCCGTCGAGCCGTCGGCGGGAGCCGGGGCCGGCGCGGGAGCCGGGGCGGCAGCGCGCGGTGCCGGCGGTGCCGGGCGCGGGGCGACGGGCTCGGGAGTCGGCAGCAACGAGGGGTCGAGCACGCGGACGGCGAACGACCGGGTGTGGGACCCCGTCGCCGCGGCATCCACCGCGGCCTGCGCCTGGGCCTCGACCTGCGCTTGCTGCTCAGCGACCGCGGCCGACACCTGGAAGCCCGTGACCATGCCGATGAGCGCGATCGCCGTGCCGGCGCCCGTGAGGGTGCGGGCGACGGCGGCGGGGCGAGGACTAGTCGTCATCGTCGGACTCGTCCTCATGCTCGTCGTCCTCCGACTCGTCCTCGTGCTCGCTGTCCTCATCCTCGTCCTCGTCGTGGTCGTCATCGTCATCCGAGCCGACCCAGGTGGTCACCGGCTGAGCCGGAGTGACAGGAGCGGCCGGCTGCTCGGCCTGTGCCGCGCGCGCGATCTGCTTGAGGTACTCCTCGGGGATGTCGTCGCCCTTCGGCTCGACGGGCACGAGCACGGGGGTCGCACTGCCGATGACGGTCTCGTCGACGAGGGCGGTGCCGAGCACGGACTGGTTGACGGCGTAGGCCCCGCCCGCGGCACCCAGGACGGCGACGATCGAGAGGGCGGTGATGATCTGTGTTCTCATGCTTCGACGGTAGGTCGGCGCGACTTCAGGCCGGTCCCGCGAACATCCAAGATTCGTCCAAGATCGGCATCGGGGGCCAGGGATGCGCGCGCCCGGGGCGCCGGGAGCGGCATGATGAGCGCATGCGGGTTCTCGTAATCGAAGACGACGACGCGGTCGCCGACGGGATCGTCGACGGCCTCGCCGATCGCGCGATTAGCGCAACGCGCGTGGCGAGCGGGGCCGCCGGCATCGAGGCCGCGGCCCACGACGAGCCCGACCTCATCGTGCTCGACCTGGGCCTGCCCGACATCGACGGCACCGAGGTGTGCCGCCGCATCCGCGCCACGAGCGCCGTGCCCATCATCATCGTGAGCGCGCGCGACGACGAGGTCGACCGCGTTGTCGCGCTCGAGCTCGGCGCCGACGACTACATCGTCAAGCCGTTCGGCATGCGCGAGCTCGTCGCGCGCATCCACGCCATCCTGCGACGGTCGGCGGCGCCCGAGCGCGGGGCACCCGACGAGACCGACTCCCGGCTCGTCATCGACAGCCGTGCGCGGCGCGTGCTGCTCGACGGCGAGCCCGTGCACCTGACGCCCCGCGAATTCGACGTGCTCGAGTACCTCGCGCGCGACCGCGGCGCGGTCTTCCGCCGCACCGACATCCTGCGCGATGTGTGGGACACGACGTGGTTCGGCACCGCCAAGACCCTCGACGCTCACATCGCCGCAGTGCGCAAGAAGCTCGGCGACCCGGGCTGGATCGAATCGGTGCGCGGAGTCGGCTTCCGGCTCGGAGAGCCCTGATGCGCTGGCGCTTCATGGGCATGGTGATGGTCATCACCGCGCTCGTGCTGCTCGTGCAGACCGTGCCGCTCGCGCAATACCTGCGCACGGTCGAGCTCGACCGCCTCGTGACGGGCCTCGAGCGCGATGCCTTCGTGCTCGCCGGGCGAGCGGAGGAAGCGCTCGAGTCGCTGGACGCGGCCGAGCTCGCGATCGTCGAGGAGGCTGCGCTCGAATACCGCGCGGCAGGCGGCGGTCGCGTGGTCATCACCGCGATCGATGGCACCGCGCTCGTCACGAGCGATGACGACGAGTCGGCCCTCGGCTCGGACTACTCATCGCGACCCGAGATCGCCGAGGCTCTCGCCGGCACCATCTCATCGGGCTCGCGCTTCTCGACGACGCTGCAGCAGCAGCTCGTCTATGTGGCCGTGCCGGTGCTGAGCGGCGACGAGATCCTCGGCGCCGTGCGCCTCACCTACGACGAGGCGGTGGTCGATCAGGAGGTCGGGCAGCGGCTGCAGGTCATCGGCATCGTCGCGCTGCTGACCCTGGTCATGGCGGGCATCGCGGGCGTCGTGTTCTCGGGCACCGTGACGCGACGGCTGAGTGTGCTCACGGCGACGACCGAGCAGCTCGCGGCAGGCGACCTGAGCGCGCGCGCCGACCCCACGACCGGAGCCCCCGAGCTCGTGCGCCTCGCCCGCTCGTTCAACCGCATGGCCGACCGGCTGTCGGGTCTCATCGACGAGCAGCGGGCGTTCGCCTCCGACGCTTCGCACCAGTTGCGCACTCCCCTCACGGCGCTGCGGCTCAAGCTCGAGCGGGCGCGTGACCTCATCGAGTCCGACCCCGAGGGCGCTGCCGACCGGCTCGCCGCCGCCGAGCTCGAGGCCGACCGCCTGGTGACGATCGTCGAAGGCCTCCTCGCGCTGGGGCGGGCCGGAGCATCCGGAACCCCCACGGTCGCCGTCGATCTGAGCGCAATCGCGCGCGAGCGCGTCGAGCAGTGGGAGCCGCTCGCCGTCGAGAGCGGCGTCGCGCTGAGCATCGACGCCCCCCGATCGCTCATGGTGCGCGCGGTGCCGACGGCCGTCGACCAGATGCTCGACAACATCATCGACAACGCCCTCGCCGTCTCGCACGAGGGCAACGCCGTGCGCGTCGTCGTGGCGGCGGGCGAGCGCCCGACCCTGAGCGTGCACGATGAGGGGCCCGGGATGTCCGATGACGAGCTCGCGCGGGCGTTCGACCGCTTCTGGCGCGGGGGCAGCACGACGCCCGGCACGGGACTCGGCCTGGCGATCGTCGCCGAGCTCGCCCGAGCGAGTGGCGCGGAGGTCGCGCTCGCACGCCGCGAGCCGCGCGGCCTTGCCGCGACGATCACCTTCGACCCTGCCTGAGCGGGAGCGGCGCGCTGCCGCACCGGGAGTGCGTCGGGCGTCAGTGCTCGGCGTCGCTCACGAGCTTGAGCGCGACAACGCACGCGACGATGCCGAGCACGAGCAGCAGCTTGATGACGGAGGCCGTCTCGGCCCCCGTGATCATCGCCCACACGATCGTGAGGCTTGCGCCGACGCCGACCCAGACGGCGTAGGCCGTTCCCGTCGGGATCTCACGCATCGCGAACGCGAGCCCGCCCATGCTGAGGGCGAGGGCGACCAGGAACACGATCGACGGCACGATTTTGGTGAAGCCCTTGGATGCTCCCAGGGCAGTCGCCCAGACGGCTTCGAGCACGCCCGAGGCAAGCAGAATGATCCACGACATGAGTCAGCTCTCTGACCCGTCTTGTCGCTGTCCGGGTACGGGATACCTCGTCCGGTGGCCCGGGATCGGGCACTGCGTGGAGCCTAGGAGAATCGAACTCCTGACCTCCTGCTTGCAAAGCAGGCGCTCTACCAATTGAGCTAAGGCCCCGAACCGCCCTCCACTCTACCGAATGGCCCGGAGAGAGATGAGCGGAGGAACCCCGTCACTCCCTCGCTCAAGCGAACGTGTTGCTCGAATGCGAGACGCGAAGCGTCGCGACCGCGCTCGCGACGCGGAAGCGCCGTCACGCCGCAGGAGCGGCGGCGTGACAATAAATGGAGTGGGGATACGAGGACTTGAACCTCGGACCTCTTCGTTATCAGCGAAGCGCTCTAACCGCCTGAGCTATATCCCCGTGAGACCGGATACGACTGTACTGCATCCGGTCGCGGCCGCCCAATCCGGGCGACAGGGCCGATCAGTTGTTGGTGAAGCCGACGAGCAGTCCACCCGTGAGGCGCACGCTCAGGTTGTAGAGCAGGGCGCTGATGGCGCCGATGGCCGTGCCCCCGACGAGGTTCAGCAGCGCGACGATGGTGGCGAAGAACATGACCTGGCCGAGCGAGAGGATCGAGGCGAGGCTCGGTCCGTCTTCTCCGATGATGTCGGCGAACACCGCGTCGACGTCTTGGATGACGCCGATCGAGTTGAGCACGATCCAGATGAAGAAGGTGGCGACGAGCAGCAGCACCGCACCGCACACGGCGACGAGGAACGACAGCTTCACCGCCGACCAGAAGTCGATGTAGACGAGCTTGAGGCGAACCTGCTTCGTCGGGGTCTGGCGCTGCGACTTGCGTTGCAGCTTCTCGGCGACAGTACTCACTCGTTCTCGTCCTTTCCGACCTCGACCGCGGGTGCGGCGTCGGTGGTGTCGGGGTTCTCGATGACGTCCGCGTCCGGATCGACGAGGTTGCGCTCGCTGTTGCGTGCGATCGCGATGATGCGGTCGTCGTCATCAGGCCGGGCGAACACGACACCCATGGTGTCACGGCCCTTGGCGGGCACCTCGGCCACCGAGGAGCGTACCACCTTGCCGTTTTGCATGACCACGAGCACCTCGTCGTCTTCGGCGACGATGAGCCCGCCGGCGAGTCCGCCGCGGTCGTCGCTGAGCTTGGCGACCTTGATGCCGAGTCCGCCGCGCTGCTGCACGCGGTACTGCTCGACCTCGGTGCGCTTGGCGTAACCGCCTTCGGTCACGACGAACACGAATCCGCGATCGCCGACGACGGAGGCCGAGAGCAGCTCGTCACCGGCGCGGAACTTCATGCCCGTGACACCGGAGGTCGAGCGCCCCATCGGGCGCAGCGCGGAGTCGTCGGCGGTGAACCGCAGCGACATGCCCTGTCGCGAGACCAGCAGGATGTCGTCGGAGTCGTCGGCGAGCATGGCCGAGACGAGCTGGTCGCCCTCGCGCAGGTTGATCGCGATGATGCCCCCCGTGCGATTGGTGTCGTACTCGGTGAGCGCCGTCTTCTTGACGAGACCGTTGCGCGTGGCGAGCACGAGGTGCTGCGCTACCGAGTAGTCGCGGATGTCGAGGATCTGCGCGATCTCCTCATCGGGCTGCAGCGCGAGCAGGTTCGCGACGTGCTGGCCCTTCGCGTCGCGACCGGCCTCCTGCACCTCGTAGGCCTTGAGCCGGTAGACCCGGCCCGTCGTCGTGAAGAACAGCAGCCAGTGGTGGGTGGTGGTGACGAAGAAGTGCTCGACGACGTCGTCGGCGCGCAACTGGGCGCCCTTGACGCCCTTGCCGCCGCGGTGCTGCGAACGGTAGTTGTCGCTGCGCGTGCGCTTGATGTAGCCGCCGCGCGTGACGGTGAGCACCATCTCCTCTTCGGGGATGAGGTCTTCCACGTTCATGTCGCCGTCGAAGCCGAACATGATCTCGGTGCGGCGGTCGTCACCGAACTTGTCGACGATCTCGGTGAGCTCGTCGGAGATGATCGAGCGCTGGCGCTCGGGGCTCGCGAGGATCGCCTGGTAGTCGGCGATGAGGCGCTCGAGCTCCTCCGCCTGATCCTGGATCTTCTGCCGTTCGAGTGCGGCGAGGCGGCGCAACTGCAGGTTCAGGATGGCCGTCGCCTGCAGCTCGTCGACATCGAGCAGCGCGATCAAGCCCTCGCGGGCTTCGTCGACCGTGGGCGAGCGGCGGATGAGGGCGATGACCTCGTCGAGGGCATCCAGCGCCTTCAGATAACCGCGCAAGATGTGGGCGTCGGCCTCGGCCTTGGCAAGGCGGAACGCCGTGCGGCGCACGATGACCTCGATCTGGTGCGAGACCCAGTACGTGATGAAGCCGTCGATCGGCAGCGTGCGCGGCACTCCGTCGACGATCGCGAGCATGTTGGCGCCGAAGTTGTCTTGCAGCTGCGTGTGCTTGTAGAGGTTGTTGAGCACGACCTTCGCCACGGCGTCGCGCTTGAGCACGATGACGAGACGCTGGCCCGTGCGGCCCGACGACTCGTCGCGGATATCGGCGATGCCGCCGAGCTTGCCCTCCTTGACGAGGTCGGCGATCTTGATCGCCAGGTTGTCGGGGTTGACCTGGTACGGCAGCTCGGTGATGACGAGGCAGGTGCGGTTCTGGATCTCCTCGACCGTGACGACCGCGCGCATCGTGATCGACCCGCGGCCGGTGCGGTACGCATCCTGGATGCCCTTGATGCCGAGGATCTGCGCGCCGGTCGGGAAGTCGGGACCCTTCACCCGCTGCAGGATCGCCTCGAGCAGGCTTTCGCGATCGGCTTCGGGGTGCTCGAGGTGCCACAGCGCCGCCGAGGCGACTTCGCGCAGATTGTGGGGCGGAATGTTCGTGGCCATGCCGACCGCGATGCCGACCGAGCCGTTGACGAGCAGGTTCGGGAAGCGCGCGGGCAGGATGCTCGGCTCTTGCGTGCGACCGTCGTAGTTGTCTTGGAAGTCGACGGTGTCTTCCTCGATGTCGCGCACCATCTCCATGGCGAGCGGGGCCATCTTGGTCTCGGTGTACCGCGGGGCGGCAGCGCCGTCGTTGCCGGGCGAGCCGAAGTTGCCCTGGCCAGCGGCGAGCGGGTAGCGCATCGACCACGGCTGCACGAGACGCACGAGCGCGTCGTAGATGGCCGAGTCGCCGTGCGGGTGGAACTGCCCCATGACGTCGCCGACGACGCGCGAGCACTTCGAGTACGCCTTGTCGGGGCGGTAGCCGCCGTCGAACATGGCGTAAATGACGCGGCGATGCACGGGCTTGAGGCCGTCGCGCACGTCGGGCAGGGCGCGCCCGACGATGACGCTCATCGCGTAGTCGAGGTAGGAGCGCTGCATCTCGAGCTGCAGGTCGACCTGGTTGACGCGACCGCCCGGTCCGTAGTCGACCGGCTCGGTGCCGGTGGTGTCGTCTGCCATGGAGAACGTCCTTCAGTGGTGGTGTGATCGGAAGCGGTTGCCGCGACTAGATGTCGAGGAAGCGCACGTCTTTCGCGTTCTGCTGGATGAAGGTGCGGCGCTGCTCGACGTCGTCGCCCATGAGGGTCGAGAACACGCTGTCGGCGACCGCGGCATCCTCGAGCGTCACCTGCAACAGGGTGCGCGAGGCCGGGTTCATCGTCGTGTCCCACAGCTCCTGGTGGTTCATCTCGCCGAGGCCCTTGTAGCGCTGAATCCCGTTGTCCTTCGGGATGCGCTTGCCGCCGGCCAGCCCGGATTCGAGCAGCACATCCCGCTCGCGGTCGCTGTAGACGTACTCGTGCTCAGCGTTCGTCCACTTGAGGCGGTAGAGCGGCGGCTGGGCGAGGTACACGTAGCCGAGATCGATGAGCGGCCGCATGTACCGGAAGAGGAGCGTCAGCAGCAGGGTCGTGATGTGCTGGCCGTCGACATCGGCATCGGCCATCAGCACGATCTTGTGGTACCGCACCTTGTCGGGGTCGAAGTCCTCCCCGATGCCGGCACCAAAGGCCGTGATCATCGCCTGCACCTCGGCGTTGCCGAGCGCGCGATCGAGGCGCGCCTTCTCGACGTTCAGGATCTTGCCGCGCAACGGCAGGATCGCCTGCGTCTCGGGGTTGCGGCCCTGCACGGCCGAGCCGCCGGCCGAGTCGCCCTCGACGATGAAGATCTCGCTGAGCGAGGGATCTTTCGACTGGCAGTCCTTGAGCTTGCCGGGCATTCCTCCCGACTCGAGCAGGCCCTTGCGGCGGGTCTGCTCGCGCGCCTTGCGCGCGGCGATGCGCGCCGCCGAGGCCTGCAGCGCCTTGCGGATGACGTCTTTCGCCTGCACGGGATTGCGCTCGAACCAGTCGGCGAGGTGCTCGCCCGCGACCTTCTGCACGAAGGACTTCGCCTCGGTGTTGCCGAGCTTGGTCTTGGTCTGGCCCTCGAACTGCGGCTCGCCGAGCTTGATGGAGATGACCGCGGTAAGACCCTCGCGCACGTCGTCGCCCGAGAGGTTCTCGTCCTTCTCCTTCAGGATGCCCTTGTCGCGCGCGTACTTGTTGACGAGCGTCGTGAGCGCGGCGCGGAAGCCCTCTTCGTGCGTGCCGCCCTCGTGCGTGTTGATCGTGTTGGCGTAGGTGTGCACCGACTCGGAGTACGCGTTCGTCCACTGCATGGCCACTTCGAGGGCGATGCGCCGCTCGGTGTCCTCCGACTCGAAGGAGATAATCTCGGGGTGCACGACCTCGATCTTCTTGGCCGAGTTGAGGAACTCGACGTAGTCGACGAGCCCCTTCTCGTAGAGGAACTCCTCGCGACGGGGCGCCGCGTCGGGCGCGGCGTCCGCATCGGCCCGCTCGTCGGCGATCGTGATGCGCAGCCCCTTGTTGAGGAAGGCCATCTGCTGGAAGCGCGTGCGCAGAGTGTCGTAGTCGAACTCGGTGGTCTCGAAGATCTCGCCGTTCGGCCAGAACGAGATGGTGGTGCCGGTCTCGTCGGTCGTCGCGCCCTTCGCGAGCGGCGCATCCGGAACACCGTGCTGGTAGGTCTGGCTGTAGACGTTGCCCTGACGACGGACCTCGACAGCGAGACGCTCGGAGAGCGCGTTGACGACCGAGCTGCCGACGCCGTGCAGACCGCCCGACACGGCGTAGCCGCCGCCCCCGAACTTTCCGCCGGCGTGCAGGATCGTCAGCACGACCTCGACGGTCGACTTCTTCTCGACCGGGTGCTCGTCGACGGGGATGCCGCGGCCGTTGTCGACGACACGCACGCCGCCGTCGGCGAGCAGCGTCACGTGGATGGTGTCGCAATGGCCGGCGAGCGCCTCGTCGACGGAGTTGTCGACGATCTCGTAGACGAGGTGGTGCAGGCCGCGGGGGCCCGTCGAGCCGATGTACATACCCGGGCGCTTGCGCACGGCCTCGAGGCCCTCGAGCACCTGGATGTCACCGGCGCCGTAGCTGTGATCGTTGCGCGGAGTGGGGGTGTTCGGCGTACTGCCGGAGGACGAGGTGGTCATATGGAATTGCGCTCCCGCCGAGTCGATCGCTGGTGGCCGATCAAGGGGGCATGGATGGCGCCCCGTGTGGCGGGTCCATCCTACCAAGAAAAGGCCTCTGGGAGCCGTCAGAACGGCCCTCTGGGGAGATATCTCGACTCGGGTGGAGTGATTTGTTTTCGCGGCCTCAGGCGCTCAGCCGTAGGTATCGCGGGGCCCGCGACCCGGCACCGAGCGGGGCCCGCGCTTCCAACTCGGTGCACCGGGTCCGCTGAAGCGAATGCTCGTCACCTGAGCATCCGGGTACCGGCGCAGAATCGTCGTGAGAATCTCGGCCCGCATGATGCGCAGCTGGGTCGCCCACGCGGTCGAATCGCACTGCACCGTGAGCACCCCCTCATCGATGCCGGCGGGCTCGGAATGCGCCGCGATGTCGACGCCGACAAGCTCGGGCCACGCCGTCAGCAACTCGCCGCGTGCGAGCGGCGACGACCAACCGAGCGTGCGGGTCATCGACTCGAGCACATCGCCGAGCCCGGACGGATCCCGACCCAGCCCGAACGGCGCGCTATCGCCCGGGATGCGCGTGGCGCGCTTGCGCGCGTCGGACGACCGCAGCGCGGGGTCGCCGAACACCCGCCGGAGTCGGCGGTAGACCGCGCTCGCCTCGCTCTCGGTCGGATCCCGGTCGTCGGCCTCGCTCACTCCGCCTCCTCCACGATCGCGCCGGCCGCGATGCCGATGCGGGTCGCGGCAAGGCGCTCGGGCACATCGCCCCCGACCGCCGCGGTGATGAGCACCTGCTCGAAGCCGCCCACGGCATCCGCCAGTCGCTCGCGGCGACCCTCGTCGAGCTCGGCGAAGACGTCATCGAGGATGAGCACGGGGTCGCCCGCGATCGCCTCGGCGCGCAGCACTTCGGCCGAGGCGAGCTTGAGGGCGAGCGCATACGACCAGCTCTCGCCGTGGCTCGCGTAGCCGCGCGCAGGAAGCCCGTTGAGCTCGAGCACGAGGTCGTCACGGTGCGGGCCGACGAGGGTGACCGCCCGGTCGAGTTCTGCACGGCGCCGATCGGCCAGTCTCGCTCGGAACCGCTCGGCGACGATCGCGGGATCAGCGATGATCTCGGGAGGGCTCGACTCGTCGTCCGAGTCGTCGACACTGAGCCGCAGGGCCATGCGCGTGCGGTGGTCGTCGCCCGCGACCGCGCTGTACGCGCGCGCCACATGCGGCCGCAGCGCTTCCACGAGATCCGCGCGCGCCATGATGAGCTCGGTACCGAGGCTCACGAGCCGCTCGTCCCAGACGTCGAGGGTCGTCAGGCTGTCAGCAGGAAGCCGAGAAGCGCGCGCCGACTTCAGGAGGGAGTTGCGCTGGCGCACGACCCGTTCGTAATCGGCGATGACCCCCGCGAAGCGGGGCGCTCGCTGCACGACGAGCGTGTCGAGGAATCCGCGGCGGACACCGGGGTCGCCGCGCACGAGCGCGAGATCCTCCGGAGCGAACACGACGCTGGCGAAGTACCGCGGGAGGTCGCGGAGGCGCACTCCCGATCCGTTGACCTGCGCGCGGTTCGGCGATGCCCGGTTGAGCTCGATCTCGATGACGGCGGCGCGCTCCTCATGCTGCACGCGCAAGCGCACGATGCCCGACT
Organism: Microcella humidisoli; assembly: GCF_024362325.1. Lineage (NCBI taxonomy): Bacteria > Bacillati > Actinomycetota > Actinomycetes > Micrococcales > Microbacteriaceae > Microcella > Microcella humidisoli. The sequence continues at coordinate 1,072,402 of NZ_CP101497.1, read as the reverse complement.
CGGCTCCGAAGCGGATGAGCGCCTGATCGCTCGACACGCGATGCGATGAGGCCGAGCCGGCATAGGCGATCGCCTCGACGAGATTCGTCTTGCCCTGACCGTTGCGCCCGACGAACAGCACGGCCCCGGGTCGCAGCGCCACGTCGGCGCGGGCGTAGTTGCGGAAGTCGGCGAGCGAGAGGTGCGTGACGTGCACGCGCGTCAGCGCAGCAGCAGATTGGGCTGCAGCAGATAGCGGTAGTTGTCGGCGCCGGGCTGGTCCTTCGACGACTGGCTTGTGATGAGCACCGGACCGGGCTTGTTTGGGTTGTCGGTCTTCGTGAACGAGATCCGAACGAACTCGCTGTGCACGGCGGAGAGGCCGTCGATGAGGAATTGCGGCTTGAGGGACACCGTCGTGTCACCGCCCGTGAGGTGCGCATCGATCGTCTCGGACGCCTGCGCGTTCTCGGAGCCGATGGCCTCGAGCGTCAGTCCGTCGTCGGAGAAGCTGTAGCGCAGTGCCGCGTCGCGCTCGAGCACGAGCTGCACGCGACGCGTCGACTCGATGAGCTCGGCGGTGTTCATGACGGCGTAGTTCTCGACCGACTCGGGGAACAGCCGCTTGACGGGCGGGAAGTTGCCCTTGATGAGCAGCGATGTCACGGTCTTCTGATCCGCCGAGAACGCGATGAGCTCGCGGTCGCCGCCGCTCACGATCGTGACCGTCACGGTCGCGGCGTGAGCGAAGATCTTGCCGATCTCCGAGAGGGTGCGCGAGGGCACGAGCGCGGTGACGCCCTCGGCGACAGCCGACGACTCCCAGTCGATCTCGCGGACGGCGACGCGGTAGCGATCGGTCGCGACGAGCGACAACCGGTTGTCAGCGATCTCGAGCTGCACTCCCGTGATGACCGGTGTGACGTCGTCGCGTGACGCGGCGACGGCGACCTGAGCCACAGCATCCGAGAACGCCTCGCCCGGCAGCACGCCGCTCGATCCGTCGACGACCGGCAGGCTCGGGTACTCCTCGACGGGCATGCTCGACAGCGTGAAGCGCGCCGAGCCGCAGCGCACCGCGATCTTGCCGTCGACGGTCGTGAACTCCACCGGGGCGTTCGGCAGGCGCGAGGCGATGTCGGCGAGCAGCCGGCCCGAGACGAGCACGGTTCCGCCGTCGGTAACGTCGGCGGTGATCGAGGTCTGCGCCGAGACCTCGTAGTCGAACGACGAGAGCGTGACGGTCGAGCCCTCGGCGCGCAGCAGCACACCGCTGAGGATCGGGAGCGTGGTGCGCTGCGGCAGGAGCTTGACGGCGAACGACACCGCTTCGCTGAACACGTCGCGATTGACCTGGAACTTCACGCGGCTCCCTCTCGGTCGACCCTGCCCGGCACCCGGGGCCTTCCATACTGGCACAGCGCGTGTGCGGGCGGTTGCCGGGCTTCGCTCCTCGAGAAGTTATCCCTCGTCATTCAGCGAAGAGAAGAAGAGAACACCATCATTAACCGCTGTTCACACTGTGGACAACCTCGGGAGAGGCGCGGAATGCGGCGGAACTACACGCGTGAAAGATGTGCACATCCGGGGGATGCGCGGCTCGCGCACCGGGGAGAACCCACCGGCGCCGCTGGTCTCTTTCACACCATCGAGGCGATCCTCAACATGTCATCCCCATGCGAGCGGCAAGTTATCCACAGGCTGTCCCCAGTGTGCGAAACGTGCAGTGAAGCTGGACGTTCGCTGATTCGAGCGACAAACCCCTAGCTGTAGCGGTGGTTCTGCTTGATGCGGCTCGTGAGCTCGGTGACCTGGTTGTAGATCGAGCGGCGCTCTTTCATGAGCTCGCTGATCTTCTTGTTGGCGTACATCACGGTCGTGTGGTCGCGGTTGCCGAAGAGCTTGCCGATCTGCGGCAACGACATGTTCGTCAGCTCTCGACACAGGTACATCGCGATCTGCCGCGCGGTGGCGACAGCCTGCGATCGCGATGAGCCGTAGAGGTCGTCGACGGTCAGCTTGAAGTACGACGCGGTGTGATTGATGATGTCGACCGGCTCGATGACGTTGTCGCCGTCGAGGGTGATGAGGTCCTTCATCACCGTCTGCACGAGCTGCATATCCACCGGCGTGCGGTTCAGGTTCGCGAACGCGGTCACCCGGATGAGCGTGCCCTCGAGCTCGCGGATGTTGCTCGACACCTTCGAGGCGATGTACTCGAGCACGTCATCCCGAACCTGCAGTTTGTCGTTCTGCGCCTTCTTGCGGAGGATCGCGATGCGCGTCTCGAGGTCGGGCGCCTGCACATCGGTGATGAGGCCCCACTCGAAGCGGCTGCGCATGCGGTCTTCGAAACCCGTCAAGTGCTTCGGGGGCAGGTCGCTCGTGATGACGACCTGCTTGTTGTGGTCGTGCAGCGTATTGAAGGTGTGGAAGAACGCTTCCTGCGTCGAGTCCTTTCCCTGCAGGAACTGGATGTCATCGATGAGCAGGATGTCGATCTCGCGGTAGCGCGACTGGAACAGGCTCGCGCGGTTGTTGGCGATCGAGTTGATGAAGTCGTTCGTGAACTCCTCGCTCGAGACGTACCGCACGCGGATTCCCGGGTAGAGGCTCTCGGCGTAGTGGCCGATCGCGTGCAGCAGGTGGGTCTTGCCGAGGCCCGACTCGCCGTAGACGAAGAGCGGGTTGTACGCCTTGGCAGGAGCCTCGGCCACGGCGACCGCTGCCGCGTGCGCGAACCGGTTCGACCCGCCGATGACGAAGTTGTCGAAGCTGTACTTGTCGTTGAGCCGGCTGTCTCCCCGTCGTCCCGATGCCTCGACCGCGGGCTGCGAGACGGACTGCTCGATGTACGAGGGGCTCTGCTCCATCGCGTCGGGCACGGCCTCGAGGCTCTCGGTCTGGATCTCGGGGTTCACGACGATCGCGAAGCTGGACACCGCTTCACCGTCCACCGTCGTGAGCGCGCTGAGGAGGGGCAGCCGGATGCGTTGCTCGAGCATGCCGCGCGTGAGTTCGTTCGGCACTTCGAGATAGAGGGTGCCGGCCATGACGCCACGCGGCTCGACCAGGTTGATGAAGCCGTGCAGCTGTGGGGTGATGCGATCGTCGGCGGTGAGCGCCGCCTTCACCGACTCCCAGAGGTCGCGCGGGGAATCGGTCTCGTCCGGCATCGTGACACTCCTCGACTGGTCGGTGCGGATGGGGAGCACTGCGGTGAACAGCGCTGTGGATAAGTCGCCGCAGCGCACCCTGCGATGCGGCGAGAAGACTGACGCCTACTGTAATCCGGCCCGGCGCGTCGATACCAACGGTCTGTGCACATGGTGTGGATAATGCGCGCCGGGTACCTCGTGGTTTGACCGCGCGGAGGTCGGGACCTATTGTTAACCGGTTGACTTCTGTCCGGACCTGACTCGCAGCGATCGGACATCCCTGATCCGTCGTCGCTGGCCCCTGGGGCCGAGGAGAGAACCATGACCAAGCGCACCTTCCAGCCGAACAACCGCCGTCGGGCCAAGGTTCACGGCTTCCGTCTGCGCATGCGCACCCGCGCTGGTCGCGCCATCCTCGCTGCGCGCCGCCGCAAGGGCCGCACCGAGCTCTCGGCGTAAGCACCCCCGTGCTCCCGCGAGCACACCGGGTCCTCCGAGCCGACGACTTCCGCCGGGCGGTGCGCCGCGGTTGCCGCACGGGCACTCCGCATGCCGTCGTGTACCGCGTGACGGGTGAGCCCGACGGGCCCCGGTTCGGCGTGATCGTGTCGAAGCAGGTCGGCGGAGCCGTGGTGCGCAATCGGGTGCGGCGCCGCATCCAATCGATCTGCGCCGGCGTGCTCGGCGAGGTGCCGGCCACCGACCTCATCGTCGTGCGGGCCCTTCCGGGCGCGCACGAGGTCTCGTGGGATACCCTGCGGGCTGAGATCGACGACGGCATGAGGCGGGCGGTGAGAGCAGCGTGAGCGAGACGGTGATCCGCGCCGCGCGCGTCGTCGCGCTCGTGCCGCGCAATCTCGTCATCATCGTGCTGCGCGCGTATCGCGCGATCATCTCGCCGCTGTACGGCGATGTCTGCCGTTACTACCCCAGCTGTTCGGCCTACGCCCTCGGCTCGGTGCAGGAGCACGGTGTCGTCAAGGGCGGATGGCTCGCCACCCGCCGCCTCGCCCGGTGCCACCCCTGGGCCGAGGGCGGTATCGACGACTGGCCCGTCACCCAGAACTCCCCCTACCGGCGCACCGCATGGGGCCTGATCGTGCTCGAGAGAAAGGCATAACCCGCCACCATGGACATCTTCGCCATCATCCTCTGGCCCATCAAGTGGGCCATCGAGGCGATCCTCGTCGGGTTCCACACCCTGTTCACGGCCATGGGCCTCGAGAGCGAGGCGGGTCTGACCTGGGTGCTGTCGATCGCCGGCCTCGTCGTCGTCGTGCGCGCCGCGCTCATTCCGATCTTCGTGCGCCAGATCAAGAACCAGCGCAAGATGCTCGAGATCTCGCCCGAGCTCAAGAAGATCCAGGACAAGTACAAGGGCAAGCGCGACCAGTTCTCGCGCGAGGCCATGTCGCGCGACACCATGGCCCTGTACAAGAAGCACGGCACCAACCCGCTCTCGTCGTGCCTGCCGATCCTGCTGCAGATGCCGATCTTCTTCGGGCTCTTCTCGGTGCTCAACAGCTCGTTCAACGGCTTCACGGGCGTCGGGCTGCTCAACGAGCAGCTCTCGCGCGAGTTCGGTCGCGCGACCCTCTTCGGCATTGCGCCGCTCGGTTCGACGATGGTCAACAATGACGGCAACGTCTGGGTCATCGTCATCGCCGCGGTGCTCATCGTCCTCATGACCGCGTCGCAGTTCATCACCCAGCTGCAGATCATGTCGAAGAACCAGAGCCCCGAGATGAAGGCGTCGCCGATGTACCGGCAGCAGCGCATCCTGCTCTACATCCTCCCCGTGGTGTTCCTCTTCTCGGGCGTGGCCTTCCCGCTCGGCGTGATGTTCTACTGGTTCGTGTCGAACATCTGGACGATGGTGCAGCAGTTCATCGTCATCCGGAACATGCCCACCCCCGGCAGCGACGCCGCGCTCGCGCGTGAGGCGCGCCTCGCGAAGAAGCGCCAGCGGCGCGGCATCGTCGACCCCGAGGCGGACGAGGCCGGCACGATCGCCGTCGAGGAGCCGAAGAAGACCCAGCGTCCCCAGCCGGTGAGCAAGAACCGCGCGAAGAAGAAGGGTGGTCGCTAGACCATGACCGACATCACCGAGCCCACCGTCGTCGACACGATCGAGATCGAGGACGACGCGACCGACTCCGCTGCTCTCGACGAGGGCGACATCGCGGCCGACTACCTCGAAGAGCTGCTCGACCTCGCCGATCTCGATGGGGACATCGAGATCGCGACGCGCGCCGGTCGCGTGTATCTCTCCATCGAGGCCGACGAGCCGGATGCCCTCCGCACGCTCTCGAAGCCCGACACCGTCTCGGCGCTGCAGGAGCTCACCCGGCTCGCGGTGCACGCGCGCACGGGCGAGTTCTCGCGGCTCATCCTCGACATCGCGGGGTCGCGCGATGCGCGGGCGGAGGAGCTGCAGCGCCTCGTCGACCGCGCCGTCGAGCGGATCGAGGCCGGGGCCGAGTCGGCCGCCCTGCCGCCCATGTCGAGCTACGAGCGCAAGCTCGTGCACGACCTCGTGGGCGAGCGCGGTCTGACGTCCGAGTCGGAGGGCGAGGGCGCCGAGCGCCACACCGTCATCCGTCGTGGCTGAGGACTCCCCCACCGTTTCACGTGAAACATCGCCCGTGATCCGGGCTGTGCCGGCGACTCCCCCGGTCATCGAGCCCGAGCCCGCGGCGGCTGCGGTGGTCTTCGGTGAGCAGTTGCCGATCGCTCGGCGCTTTGCCGCTGACCTCGCGCAGTACGGCGAGCAGCTCGGGCTCATCGGTCCACTCGAGGCCGCTCGCCTATGGTCGCGGCACATCATCAACTCGGCGGTCGTTGCTCCTTTCCTGCAGGACGGCGGCCGCGTCGCTGACGTCGGCAGCGGCGCCGGTCTGCCGGGGATGGTGCTGGCGATCGCGCGGCCCGACGTGCACGTCACCCTCATCGAGCCCATGGAGCGGCGCACCGACTGGCTGCGCGACGAGACCGCCCGACTGGGCCTCGCGAATGTCACGGTGCTGCGGGCTCGAGCGGAGGAGGCCGTGGAGGCCGGACCGTTCGATCAGGTGACCGCTCGAGCCGTGAGCGCGCTGCGCACGCTCGTGCCCATCACGGCGCCGCTCGTGCGGGATGGGGGGGAGCTCATCTTCCTCAAGGGGGCGAGGATCGCGGAGGAGATCGCCGCGGCCTCGGCCGTGCTGCGGCGACACCGCATCCGCGATGCCGAGGTGCTGGAGCTCGGCGAGGGGCTCGTGCCGGAAGTGACCCGGCTGTTTCGGGCTACAGTAGGCGGGACATCCTGACCGGTCGCGTCTCATCGCGCCGCGGGAGCCCCGTGACGAGCGTCGTTCAGCGGCGCACGTTTCACGTGAAACATTCGAGCAGGAGGCTCATCTGTGACGACCGCGGGACCGTATGACGAGACCACGCCACTGGCGCGTGAGGTCGCGGAGATCACCCGCCGCCGCATCGCGCTGGAGGGCACGGAGCTGCCGCTGCCGTCGACGACGCGCGTCATCACCGTCTCGAACCAGAAGGGCGGCGTCGGCAAGACGACCACCACGGTCAACCTCGCCGCAGCACTCGCACGCAGCGGCGCGCGCGTGCTCGTCATCGACCTCGACCCGCAGGGCAACGCGTCGACCGCGCTCGGTGTCGAGCACCGCGCCGACACCCCGAGCGTCTACGACGTGGTCGTGGGCGACTCCCCCCTCGCCGACGTCGTGCAGAAGAGCCCGGAGTTCGCGCAGCTCTACTGCGTGCCCGCGACGATCCACCTCGCCGGCGCCGAGATCGAGCTCGTGTCGCTCGTCGCGCGCGAGCAGCGGCTGCGCACGGCGCTCGACGCCTTCCTCGCCGCGAGCAGCGAGCCGTTCCACTACGTCTTCATCGACTGCCCGCCCTCGCTCGGGCTGCTCACGATCAACGCCTTCGTCGCGGCCCGCGAAGTGCTCATCCCCATCCAGTGCGAGTACTACGCCCTCGAGGGACTGAGCCAGTTGCTCAACAGCATCCAGCTCATCGAGCGGCACCTGAACCCGCAGCTGCGCGTCTCGACGATCCTGCTCACGATGTATGACTCACGCACCAATCTCGCGAACCAGGTCGTGCAGGACGTGCGCGAGCACTTCCCCGAGCAGGTGCTCAACACCCTCATCCCCCGCTCGGTGCGCATCAGCGAGGCCCCGAGCTACGGCCAGAGCGTCATCAGCTACGACGAGGGCTCGCCCGGGTCGCTGTCGTACCTCGAGGCTGCCGCCGAGATCGCCCGCCGAGGAGAGGCCGCCTGATGGCTCAGAAGCGCACCGGACTGGGCCGCGGCATCGGCGCCCTCATCCCCACCGGCGAGGGCGACCGGCCCGTCGACGTGTTCTTCCCCTCCCCCGCGCCGACCGCGGGCGAGCAGCTCGAGGTCGTGCCCGGAGCTCGGCTCGCGGCGATCGCCCCGAGCGACATCGTGCCCAACCCGCAACAGCCCCGCACCGAGTTCCGCGAGGAGGAGCTCGCCGAGCTCGTCCACTCCGTGCGCGAGTTCGGGGTGCTGCAGCCGATCGTCGTGCGCGAGCGCGCCGGGGCTCAGCCGGGCGAGCCCGCCTACGAGCTCATCATGGGTGAGCGCCGGCTGCGGGCATCCACGATCGCTGGCCTCGAGGCGATCCCCGCGATCGTGCGCAACACGAGCGACGACAACATGCTGCGGGATGCGCTGCTCGAGAACCTGCATCGTGCGCAGCTCAACGCGCTCGAGGAGGCGAGCGCGTACCAGCAGCTGCTCGAAGACTTCGGCATCACGCAAGAGCAGCTCGCCGAGCGACTCGGCCGCTCGCGCCCGCAGATCACCAACACCCTGCGCCTGCTCAAGCTGCCGGAGTCGGTGCAGAGCCGCGTCGCAGCGGGCGTGCTGACGCCCGGCCACGCCCGCGCCATCCTCGCGGCCGGCAGCCCCGCCGCGATGCTCAAGCTCTCGGACAAGATCGTCAACGAAGAGCTCTCGGTGCGGCAGGCCGAGGCGGCCGCGGCGCTGCTGAGCGGGGCGACGCCCGGCGCGAAGGTCGCCCGCAAGCCCGCCGCCGGGTCGAAGCAGGGTCAGCTCAACGAGATCGCCGAGCGCCTCGGCGACCGGCTCAACACGCGCGTGTCGATCTCGCTCGGCCAGAAGAAGGGGTCGCTCGTCATCGACTTCGCGACCGTGGCCGACCTCAACCGCATTCTCGGCGAACTCGGCGACGAGGGGTTCCGCTAGCGCGTACTGTCAGCGAGCGCTCTAGCGCCGCGCGTCGCGCACGGCCGCCTGGGCGAGCTCCGCATAGACCCAGCCCACGTCATGGCCCGCGGCTTCGAGCGCGAGCGCGAACGTCGAGGTCTCGGTGAGCCCGGGCATGACGCTCGCCTCGAGAAACCACGGCGTTCCTGCGCCGTCGATGATGAGGTCGATGCGGCTGATGTGCCGGAGGCCGAGCGCACGGTGCGCCGCGAGCGCGACCTCGGTCGCGCGAGCGGCCGTGGCCTCGTCGATGCGCGCGGGCGCGTAGAAGCGCGTCTCCCCCGCGTTGTAGCGCGCCTCGAACCCGTAGACGCCCGACAGCGGCTCGATCTCGACCGCGGGCAGAGCGACGGGGCCATCGCCGGTGTCGATGATGCCGATGGCCACCTCGACGCCCGTGATGCGCTGCTCGATGAGCGCGACATCGCAGTACGTGTAGGCGAGCACCATCGCGCGCCGCAGCTCGTCATCGGTGTCGACGAGGCTGACGCCCTGCGCCGAGCCGCCCTGCGCGGGCTTGACCGCGACGGGCGGAGGCAGCTCACCGCGCACGACGGCGAGCACGCTCTCGGCGCCCAGCTCACGGAAGGCGTCGCGCGTCAGCGCGATCGAGTGCGGCGTGGGTACTCCCGCACGCTCGACGATGGTTTTCGCACGCGGCTTGTCCCACGCGAGCCGCGTCGCGCTCGCGGAGGATCCGACGTAGGGCAGTCCCATGAACTCGAGCAGGCTGCGCAGCGCGCCGTCCTCACCGCTCGCCCCGTGCAGCGTCGGCCACACGACGTCGGGCCGATCGGCGAGCAGCGCGGGCAGCAGCGCGGCGTCAGGGTCGAGCAGGGTGACCTCGAGCCCGTGCGCGGCGAGGCCGTCGGCGACGCGGCGCCCCGACTTGAGCGAGATGTCGCGCTCGTGCGAGATGCCGCCGGCGAGCACGACGACGCGCCGGGCAGGTGCGGGGGTGTCGGTCATCGGCGCAGCATCCGTGCTCATGAGAGGTTCGGCGGCGGGCTCGCCACGTGGGGGTCGTAGGCGACGGCCGTGATGGGGCCCGTGGGAGAGAAGGTCTCGAGCAGCTCCTGCTCGCCCCGGACCACGGTGGCGAGGCGGCGGATGCCCTCGCGGATCTCGGCGGGCGGCGGATAGCAGAATGCCAGCCGCAGGTGGCCGCGGCCCGAGCCGTCGGCGAAGAAGGCGGTGCCGGGCGTGTAGGCGACGAGCTCTTTGACGGCGCGCGGCAGCATCGCCTTCGAGTCGAGGCCGTCGGTGAGCGTGACCCAGACGTAGAAGCCCCCGTTGGGCATCGTCCAGCTGAGGTCGGGCAGGTACTGCTCGAGCGCCTCGATCATGGCGTCGCGACGCTCGCGGTAGAGACCGCGGAACACGTCGATCTGCCCGCGCCAGTCGGCCTGGTCGAGGTAGTCGCTGATGACCATCTGGTTGAGCGAGCTCGGGCTGAGGATGGCCGCCTCGGCCGCGAGCACGAGCTTCTCGCGGATGGCGTGCGGGGCGAGCGCCCAGCCGACGCGGAACCCGGGGGCGAGGGTCTTCGAGAACGAGCCGAGGTACACGATGCCGTCGGTCTCGACGCTGCGCATCGCGGCGGGGGCCGGTCGATCGAACCACAACAACCCATAAGGGTTGTCTTCAAGAATCAGGATGCCCGCACTCCGCGCGATATCGATGATCTCGAGGCGGCGCGCGCTCGAGAGCGTCACGCCCGCGGGATTGTGGAAGTTCGGGATGAGGTAGAGCAGCTTGAGCCGCTTGCCCGCCGCCCGCAGCGAGGCGATGCGCTCCGTGAGCGCCGCGGGGATCATGCCGTCGGCATCCATCGCGATGTGGGCGACCTCGGCCTGGTACGAGCGGAAGATGCCCATCGCACCGACGTACGACGGCGACTCGGCGAGCACGACGTCACCGGGGTCGAGGAAGAGCTTGGCGACGAGGTCGAGCGCCTGCTGCGAGCCCGTCGTGACGACGACGTCGTCGACGCCGGCACGGATGCCCTCGAGGGCCATGATCTCGAGAATGTGCTCCCGCAGCTCGGGCGTGCCCTGCCCCGAGCCGTACTGCAGGGCCGTCGCGCCCCGGTCGCGCATGACGCGATCCATCGACTCGGTGATCGTCGGCAACGGCAGGGCCGACACGTAGGGCATGCCGCCCGCGAGCGAGACGACCTCGGGGCGCGAGGCCACCGCGAAGAGCGCGCGCACCTCGGAGGCGCTCAGCCCCGAGGTGCGGTCGGCGTAGTGGCCGTACCACGGGTCGAGGTTGGTGCCCTCGCGGGAGATCGTCATGCTGTGCCCGTTCTCGATGTCGGCATGCGGCCGGTGCGGTGCGGTGCGGTGCGACGCGGCGGACGGACCCCCGGAGCACGTGCGATCAAGAATACGGGCCGAATGCGCAGAAGCCCGCCCCCGCATCGGGGGACGGGCTTCTCAGCGGGGGTCGCTCAGACCAGGAACTCGGCCAGGTCGGCCTCGAGCGCGGGCTTGGGCTTGGCGCCGATGACGGTCTTGACGACCTCGCCGCCGCGGAACACCTTCATGGCCGGGATCGAGGTGATCTGGTACTTCATGGCCGTCTCGGGGTTGGCGTCGACGTCGAGCTTGACGATCTCGAGCTTGTCGGGGTGCTCGGCGGCGATCGCGTCGAGGATCGGCGAGACGGCGCGGCACGGGCCGCACCACTCCGCCCAGAAGTCGACCATGATCGTCTTCTCGTTCTTCAGCACCTCGGCTTCGAAGGTGGCGTCGGTGACATCGCGCGTGCTCATGGGTTCTCCTTGTCGGTCGTCGGTCGGATCAGACCGCGGTGGCCGCGGCGCGGCTCGCATCGTGCACGGTCTCGAGGTAGTGCTGGGCGTCGAGAGCAGCCACCGTGCCGCTGCCGGCCGCGGTGATCGCCTGCTTGTAGGTGGGGTCGACGACATCGCCCGCGGCGAAGACGCCCGGCAGGCTCGTGCGCGACGAGCGGCCATCCACCGCGATCGTGCCCTGCTCGGTGAGCTCGAGCACGCCGTGCACCAGGTGCGTGCGCGGGTCGGCGCCGATCGCGACGAAGACGCCCTGCACGTCGAGCGTGCGCTGCTCGCCGGTGACGGTGTCGACGAGGCCGATGCCCGACACGAGGTCGGTGCCGAAGATCTGCTCGACGCGCGTGTTCATGACGAACTCGATCTTCTCGTCGGCCTTGGCGCGATCCAGCATCGCCGCGGAAGCGCGGAAGCTCTCGCTGCGGTGGATGAGGTACACCTTGTCGACGAAGCGCGTGAGGAACGTGGCCTCTTCCATCGCCGAGTCGCCGCCGCCGATCACGGCGACGGTCTTCTGCCGGAAGAAGGCGCCGTCGCACGTCGCGCACCACGAGACGCCGTAGCCGCTCAGGCGGTCCTCGTCGGGCAGGCCGAGCTTGCGGTAGGCCGAGCCCGTCGCGTAGATGACCGCGTGGGCCTCGTGGCGGTCGCCGTTGCCGAGCGTCACGGCCTTGACCGGTCCGTCGAGCTCGAGCGACACGACGTCGTCGTAGACGATCTCGGCACCGAAGCGCTCAGCCTGCTGCTGCATGCGCGTCATGAGGTCGGGACCCATGATGCCCTCGGGGAACCCGGGGAAGTTCTCGACCTCGGTGGTCTTCATGAGCTCGCCGCCGAACTCGACCGAGCTCGCGATGACGAGCGGTGCGAGGTTGGCGCGCGCGGCGTAGATCGCCGCGGTGTACCCGGCGGGGCCGGAGCCGATGATGATGACGTGGCGCATGATTCCCCTTGCGGTCGGCGTGTGCCGTGCGGTCGCCGCCCGCACGGGCGGCAGCAGTGACAACCCAGTCTAGGTCGGCGGTATTCCGCGGACGGCCCGCGTTCAGCCGCTGTTCACCCGTCGTCAGCGTCGCAGGCGGCGGATGATCGGCTCGGTGATCGCCGTGAACTCGGGCAGACGCAGCAGGGCGAGCACGCCCGCGTAGACGAGCGTCATGGCCGCGGCGATGGCGAGCATCGTGAGCACGGCCGCACCCTCGCCGGATCGCGCCCAGCCGTCGAGGGCGAAGGCGCCGAGCGGCCAGCCGACGAGCACGCCCGCGACGCTCGCGGGGATGGCGGCGAGCGCGTACTGCCCGAAGCGCGTGAGCACGTGCCGGCCGTCGACCCCGTCGAGCCGGCGGCGCAGCAGCAGCACCCCGAGGAGCGTCTGCGCCGTGCCCGCGAGCGAGGTGACGAGCGCGATGCCGACGGCGATCATGCCGGTCGGCAGGGTCGCGACGACGGCTGCGCCCGAGACGAAGAGGCCCGCCTGCGCCAACTGGATGAAGAAGGGCGTGCGCGTGTCGCCGAGCGCATAGAACACGCGCTGCACGACGAAGAGCACGGTGAACGGGATGAGCCCGAGCACGAAGGCGACGATCACGCGGGCCATGCCGTCGATGACCTCGGGCGTGCCGCCGAAGAGCCGCGCGAAGGGGCCAGCGACCACGAGCAGTCCGACCGTCGCGAGCACCATGATCATGAGGATGCGCCGCAACGACTCGCTGACATCGGCCCGCACGGCATCGCGGTCGTCGTCGCGCGCGTGCGCGCTCATGCGCGTGAAGTACGCGGTGGCGAGTGACACGGTCACGACGGAGTGCGGCAGCATGAAGATGAGCCACGAGAAGCGCAGCACGGCCAGCGAGGGCTCGCCGCCCGCTGCGGAGAGCGAGGCGACGTTGGCCTGCACGATGCCGGCGAGCTGCGTGACGATGACCATGCCGAACACCCAGCCGGCCGCGCGCCCCGTCGCGCCGAGGCCGACGCCCCGCCAGCGGAAGTCGGGCCGGTAGCGCAGCCCGGCCCGACGCCAGAAGGCGAACAGCACGAGGGCCTGCACGGCGATGCCGAGCGTCGCCGAGCCCGCGAGCACCGCGATCATCGCGGGGGTCCAGGCGGTCGCGACCGTCACATCCTCGGAGAACAGCACCGTGAAGGCGATGAGGCCGATGATCGCGACGACGTTGTTGAGCGCGGGCGCCCAGGTGAAGGGCCCGAAGACGCGCCGCGCGTTGAGCACTTCGCCGAGCAGCGCGTAGACCGCGTAGAAGAGCACTTGCGGCAGGCACCAGTAGGCGAAGGCGACGGCGAGGGCGAGCTCGTCGTCGGTGAAGCCCCGGCCGCCGTCGACCGACTGCTGCGCGTAGAGCGAGACGAGCAGGGGCGCCGCGAGCGTCGCGATGACCGCGGCGGCGAGGAACACGACGAGGCCGAGCGTGACGAGCCGGTTGATGAACCGCTGCCCGCCATCGTCGTGCAGCGCGGCCTTGACGATCTGCGGCACGAGCACGGCACTCAGCACACCGCCCGCGACGATCGCATAGATGTTGTTCGGCAGCTGGTTCGCGAGCGCGAAGGCGTCAGCGCCGGCGCCGACGGTGCCGATCGTCTGGGCCAGCACGACGGCGCTCACGAAGCCGAGCAGGCGCGAGACGATCGTGCCCGAGGCGAGCATCATGCTCGCGCGGCCGATGCCGCCGCTCTCGCGATCGGTCACGAGGCGTCCTGCGGCTCGACGACCGCGTCGTCGCTCGGCGCGCGGCGGCGCCGCTTGCGCACGTCGCGCACGATGCCGACGACGAGCAGGGCGAGCAGCGCGATGGCCACGGTGATCGTGCCCGCGGTCTCCCACCCGGCCTGCAGGTTGAGCGAGACGCGCGTGGGGGTTCCGATCACGCGGGCCTCCGCATCCCGCACCGTGACCGTGATGTCGACCTGCCCGTTCGTGAGCGATTCGACGGGAACGCGCGCGCGTGTCTGCGACCGCGGCTCGACGAGCGTCTCGACCCGCCCGTCGACCACGCGCAGCTGCGCCGTGTCGGGTTCGACGCGCACGAACACCCGCACCGGCACGTCGAGGTCGTTCTGCACGGTGACGGGCAGCGAGGCGCGGTCGGCGAGCAGCGTGATCGCGCTGCTCTCGACGACCTGCACCGAGGCCCGCAGGGCGGTCGAGTCCGTGACGAAGCCGCGCAGCGCCTCCGTCGAGCGGTCGCCCCAGCCCTGCGAGAGCGCCGCGAGCAGTTCGAGGCGGCGGATGTCGGTGATCGCCGTCGGAGTCACGGCGATGCTCGCGAACACCCGGTCGGCGGCCTCGGCCTCGAGCGCTGTGCGCACCGCCTGCGCGCGCGCATCGTCGGCGGCTTCCGCGTCGACGACGGCGTCGACCGCCGGGCGGGTGAGCGCGGCCGAGGCCTCGGCCCCGCGCGCCCACGGCAGGGCAACGGTCTGGGCGATCGTGTCGATGAGGCGATCGGTGCCCGCGAGCTGCTCACGGCTCAGGGCGATGAGGGTCGGGATGCCCGGCTCGGCCGCCGCCGTCGCGGCGAGCATCGCCGACACGCGCGCCATCGACCGGTCGAAGCGCTGCTGCGAGTCGGCGAGGCTCGCGTCGCGAGCGGATGCCGCGAGGGCGTCGTCGGCCCGCAGCAGGTGCACGTCGGCGGTGCGCTGCACGGGCTCGGCGCTGCCGAGCGCCGCCGCGGGGGCGATGAGCACCTCCGTGCCCGCCTCGGCGAGCACCGGAAGCCCCTCGGTGGCGAGGGCGCCGTGGTCGAGCCAGCTCCAGCCCTCGAGCGTCGCCGGCCAGTCGGTGAGCTCGTCGAGCGTGACGGTCGGCCCGGGCTCGGGGCTCGGGCTGGGGCTCGCCCCCTCCTCGCCCGTGACGGCGGGGTCGACGAGGCCCGTGCCCTCGGGCGCGGGCAGCGCGATGCCCTGCGCGGCGATCGTCGCGAGCGGGTCGGCGTCGGCCCACGGCAGCAGGAAGGTCTCATTGGGCGCGAGCGACAGCCGCCCGAGGAACGCCGTGGCGCTCGCGGGGGCCTCGGCGCCGAGCCGGCGGATGGAGGCGATGATGCGCGGGTCGATCGCGAGCAGCACGGGCCGGCCGGCCACCGCGTCGAGGGTGCGCGTGAGCGCTCCGGCCTCGCCCGTGTATGCCGCGAGCGTCTCGGCATCGAGGAACGCTGCGCGCTCGCCGGGCGTCGCGATCGCGGCGACGAAGGTCGTCGCCGCCTCGGGGGCCGTCGTGCCGCTCGGCACCCAGACGATCGCCGTGCGGTCGACGGCGACGACCGTGTCGTCGATGGCGGCGCGCACGGTCGCGAGACGCGCGCCGAAGGCCCCGCTCAGCAGGCCGCGCTCGGCGGGCACGATGAGGTCGAGCACCGCACTCGCGCCGGGATCGAGCGACGAGAGCGTCGCCGAGGCGGCACGGCGGTCGGCACTCGCGACCGTCGCTCCGTCGAACCACGCGGCGAGCTCGGTGCTCGACGCCGTGCGGGCTCCGTCGAGACCGAGCGCCACGACGATGCCGCCCGTCGGCTCGGTGCCCGTGTTCGTGACGGTCACGCGCACGCTCAGGTCGTCGCCGGCGCGCACGATCCCGGTCGCGGCCGGCGCGGCGAGCAGGTCGACCGCCAACCCCTCCGCGGCGTCGCTCGTCGCGGCGCGTGCACCGCCGCCGAGTGCGTCTCCGACCCCGAGCGGGGGCAGGGGCGCGATGGCGATCGCGGCGCCGAGCACGAGACCGAGCGCGACCCCGAGTGCGGTGACGATGCTCGCGCGGGTCATCGGGAGGAGGGCGGGGCGGGCTGCTCGTTCCCGCTCGGCCGACATGGGGGAAGTCTAGACTCTGGTGACTATGGAGAGCGTGGCCGAGGCCGTCACCCGACTCGAGGCCCTCGCCGCTTCCGCACCGCTCGCGGCGCTCGCCGAGCGCTTCGAGGCCGCCGGGCACGAGTTGGCCCTCGTGGGCGGTCCCGTGCGCGACGCCTTCCTCGGCCGTGCGGTCAACGACCTCGACCTCGCCACCTCGGCGCGACCCGATGACATCATCCGCATCGTGAAGCCCGTCGCCGACGCGCACTGGGACATCGGCCGCGCCTTCGGCACGATCGGCGCGCGGCTCGGGCCGCACACCGTCGAGATCACGACCTACCGGGCCGACGCGTACTCCCCCGACTCGCGCAAGCCCGAGGTCGCGTTCGGCGACTCGCTCGAGGGCGACCTCATCCGCCGCGACTTCACGATCAACGCCATGGCCCTGCGGCTGCCGGCCCGCACCCTCGTCGACCCCTCGGGCGGCCTCGACGACCTCTTCGCGCGCCGGCTCATGACGCCCGGCAGCCCCGACGACTCGTTCGGCGACGACCCCCTGCGCATGCTACGGGCCGCGCGGTTCGCCGCCCAGCTGCAGGTCGACGTCGACCCCGCCGTCGTCGAGGCGATGTCGCGCATGCGCGAGCGCCTCGCGATCATCTCGGCCGAGCGCGT
The DNA here is from genome assembly GCF_024362325.1 of Microcella humidisoli. Classification (NCBI taxonomy): domain Bacteria; kingdom Bacillati; phylum Actinomycetota; class Actinomycetes; order Micrococcales; family Microbacteriaceae; genus Microcella; species Microcella humidisoli. The sequence goes on along the minus strand of NZ_CP101497.1, from coordinate 1,055,700 downwards.
GCGCGACGAGCTCGTCAAGCTGCTGAGCACGACCGACCCGCGGCGGGGGCTCTCGCTGCTCGTCGATACGGGGCTCGCGGCGATCGTGCTGCCCGAGCTGCCGGCGCTGCGCCTCGAGGTCGATGAGCACGCGCACCACAAAGACGTCTACGAGCACTCGCTCACCGTGCTCGAGCAGGCGATCGAGCTCGAGGCCGAGCGCACCCCCGAGGCCGCGCCCGACGTCGTGCTGCGCCTCGCCGCCCTGCTGCACGACATCGGCAAGCCCGCGACCAAGCGCGTCGAGCCCGGCGGCGCCGTCACCTTCCACCACCACGACGTCGTCGGGGCCAAGCTCGCGCGCAAGCGGCTCACCGCCCTGCGCTTCGACAAGGAGACGATCACGGCGGTCAGCCGCCTGATCGAGCTGCACTTGCGGTTCTTCGGCTACAGCGACGCCCCGTGGACCGATTCGGGCGTGCGCCGCTACGTGCGCGACGCGGATGCCCTGCTCGAGCGCCTCCATATTCTCACCCGCGCCGACGTCACGACCCGCAACCGCCGCAAAGAGGCGCGACTCCGCGGCGCCTACGACGAACTGGAGGCGCGCATCGCCGCGCTCGCCGAGCGGGAGGAGCTGCAGTCGATCCGCCCCGATCTCGACGGGGAGCAGATCATGGCCCTGCTCGACCTGCGACCCGGGCCGATCGTGGGCGAGGCGTACCGGTTCCTGCTCGAGCAGCGGCTCGACTCGGGACCGCTCGGCGCCGACGAGGCCGAGCGGCGACTGCGGGCCTGGTACGCGCAGCGGGACGAGTGACCGGGTCGATGGTTTGAGTCGGGCTCCGCATCCGACTAGACTCTGCAGGTTGCCCCGCCGCTCAGGCGCGCGGTGGCGAACGATGCCATAACCCTCCTGCTGCAGACCGTCTGCAGCCGTTCGAGTCCGAAGGAGGTGGGTGAGTCATGCATCAGTACGAATTGATGGTCATTCTCGACCCGGAGATCGATGAGCGCACTGTCGCTCCGAGCCTGGACAAGTTCCTTGGCGTGATCCGGAACGACGGCGGCACCATCGAGAACGTCGACATCTGGGGCCGTCGCCGGCTCGCATACGAGATCAACAAGAAGACCGAGGGCATCTACGCCGTCGTCAACTTCTCGGCGACCTCGGCAGCGACCCAGGAGCTCGACCGCCAGTTGAAGCTCAGCGAGGCCGTCATGCGCACCAAGGTGCTGCGCACGGAAGAGGCCGTGGCCCGCGCCGCGTCCATCGCCGCCGAGAACACGGCCCGCGCCGAGGCGAAGGCCGCTCGTGCGGCAGTCGCCGCGACGAAGGCCGCCTCGACCGCCAAGGCCGCGGAGTAGTCGTGGCCGGCGAGACGATCATCACCGTTGTCGGCAACCTGACCGCCGACCCCGAGCTGCGGTACACGCAGAGCGGACTCGCCGTCGCGAACTTCACCATCGCCTCGACCCCACGCTCGTTCGACCGCGCGTCGAACGAGTGGAAGGACGGCGAGGCGCTGTTCCTGCGCGCGAGCGTGTGGCGAGAGTTCGCCGAGCACGTCGCCTCGTCGCTGACGAAGGGCTCGCGCGTCATCGCGCAGGGTCGCCTGAAGCAGCGGTCGTACGAGACCAAAGAGGGTGAGAAGCGCACCACGATCGAGCTCGAAGTCGATGAAATCGGCCCGAGCCTCCGCTACGCCACCGCTCAGGTGACGCGCAGCGCGAGCAACGGCGGCGCCATGGGCGGCGGCCGGGGCGGTGGCGCACCGATCGCCGACGAGCCCTGGGGCGCACCCGCGGCGGGCGGCGCTCCCGCCGCCGGCGGCGACGTGTGGAACACCCCCGGGTCGTTCTCGGACGACACCCCCTTCTGATCCGGTCGCACCGGATCACCACTGAACATCCCGTAAGAAAAGGACAACCACATGGCTGGCAAGAGCAGCGGCGACCGCCGCAAGCCGCGCGGGGGTAAGGGCGCGAAGAACGCCGCTCCCGCGAAGGCGATCCGCGTCGGCGTCATCGACTACAAAGACGTCGCGACCCTCCGCAAGTTCATCTCGGAGCGCGGGAAGATCCGCGCCCGTCGCATCACCGGTGTCTCCGTGCAGGAGCAGCGCCTCATCGCCCGCGCCGTCAAGAACGCGCGCGAGATGGCCCTGCTTCCGTACGCCGGCGCGGGCCGATAGGAGTACCTGATGTCGAAGCTCATCCTCACGCAGGACGTCACCGGTCTCGGTGCGCCCGGCGACGTCGTCGAGGTCAAGAACGGGTACGCCCGCAACTACCTCATTCCCCAGGGTCTGGCCGTGGCGTGGAGCCGCGGTGGCGAGAAGCAGGTCGACTCGATCAAGGCTGCCCGCGCCGCGCGCGAGCACGCCACGATCGAGGAGGCCATGGACCTCAAGGCCCGCCTCGAAGCCAACCCCGTCACGCTCGCCGTCAAGGCGGGCGCCGAGGGCCGGCTGTTCGGCTCGGTCAAGACGGGTGACGTGGCCGACGCCGTGGCCGCCGCCGGTCTCGGCTCGATCGACAAGCGCCTGCTCGAGCTCGTCGCGCCCATCAAGGGGCTCGGCCAGCACGAGGCGATCCTCAAGCTGCGCGACGGCATCGTCGCGACCATCACCATCTCGGTCGTGGCCGCGAAGTAGCCCTCGCAGCACCCGGAAGCGGTACTCGCGCCTCGGCGCGAGTACCGCTTTCTGCATGGCCCTGTCAAGGGGCGGACGGCGTGTTCGTCCACAGCTCTCGACCGCGTCGGGTGAAGTCTCATGGCACGGTTGAACCCTCTTTCTCCACACACCGTGTGCAGAGAGAAAACCCTGGTCAGGGCCGCCATCACCCCGATAACTCGCCCGCTGTGCACAGCACTTTCCACACCTTGCTCACACGGCGCACGGCGTTTCTCCGCACGAGTCCACATAGTTATCCACAGGCCTGATTTGAGGGTGCGCGCGGTCCGTTCCTAGGGTGAGCGCGCACAGTGACGCGCCGGTCGTGGCGCGTCGTGCGGGCCGTCGTCAGAGGTCGGCAGTAGACCTGACACAGGGCACCGCGAACGGGGAGGAGGGGCACATGTCGATCGCGCACATCTCGGCAGCATCCGACGCCCGCGGCCCCGACTCCCGAGGGTCCGACTCCCGCGGCCCCGACTCTCGCGGGTCTGGCGACGTGCGCGGCCACGACCGCGTCCCCCCGCACGATCTGCTCGCCGAGCAGAGCGCCCTCGGCGGCATGCTGCTGAGCAAAGACGCCGTGGCCGACGTTATCGAATCGGTGCGCGGCATCGACTTCTACATTCCCAAGCACGAGGTCATCTTCGAAGCGATCCTCACGCTCTACTCGCACGGCGAGCCCACCGACGTCATCGCCGTCACCGACGAGCTCACGAAGTCGGGCGCGCTCAGCCGCGCCGGCGGCGCCGACTACCTGCACACCCTCACGGCGATCGTGCCGACGGCGGCGAACGCGGGCTACTACGCCTCGCTCGTCGCCGAGAAGGCCGTGCTGCGCCGCCTCGTGGAGGCCGGCACGCGCATCGTGCAGATGGGCTACGCCTCGGAGGGTGAGGTCACCGACCTCGTCAACAATGCGCAGGCCGAGATCTACCAGGTCGCCGGTGGCGTCGAGGCCGAAGACTTCATCCCCCTCACCGAGGCGGTCACGACGGCGATCGACGAGATCGAGGCCGCGAAGGGCCGCGACGGTCAGATGACGGGCGTGCCCACGGGGTTCCATGACCTGGATGCCCTGACCAACGGTCTGCACCCCGGCCAGCTCGTCCTCGTCGCTGCGCGACCCGCGCTCGGCAAGTCGACGCTCGCCCTCGACTTCGCCCGTGCCGCGGCGATCAAGCACGACATGCCGACGATCATCTTCTCGCTCGAGATGGGCCGCAGCGAGATCGCGATGCGTCTGCTCTCGGCCGAGGCCTCGGTGCCGCTGCAGGCGATGCGCAAGGGCACCGTCGATGCTCGCGACTGGACGACGATCGCGGCGACCCGCGGTCGCATCAACGACGCCCCGCTGTACATCGACGACAGCCCAAACATGACGCTCGTCGAGATTCGCGCCAAGTGCCGCCGCCTCAAGCAGAAGGTCGGCCTCAAGATGGTCATCATCGACTACCTGCAGCTCATGACGAGCGGCAAGCGCGTCGAGAGCCGCCAGCAGGAGGTCAGCGAGTTCTCGCGCGCCCTCAAGCTCATGGCGAAAGAGCTGCAGGTGCCGGTCGTCGCCCTCTCGCAGCTCAACCGCGGCCCCGAGCAGCGCGCCGACAAGAAGCCCGCGCTCAGCGACCTGCGCGAGTCGGGCTCGCTCGAGCAAGACGCCGACATGGTGATCCTGCTGCACCGCGAGAGCGCCTACGAGAAAGAGAACCCGCGCGCGGGCGAAGCCGACTTCATTGTCGCCAAGCACCGCAACGGCCCGACCGACACGATCACGGTCGGCTTCCACGGACATTTCTCGCGCTTCGCCGACATGCCCCGCATCTGACCCCGCTGCCCTGCTGCTCATGCAGGGCGACTAGTGCACCAGTGCCGTCGTTCCCAGCGCGCAGACGCAGGAGGCTCTCGGGCACACCGCCGTACGATGGGCACATGACCTTCGAGCCTTCCCCGGCCTCGCGTGCGCGCTCGCCCTGGCTCGCTCCCGTGCTGCGGGCGGTACCCGCCCTCGCCGTGGGCCTCATCATCACGTTCACGGCCGACCACTCCCCCACCCTCGGCCTGACGATGCTCGGCGCCTTCGGTCTCGCCACGGCTCTCGTGCTGCTCGCGGCGAGCCTGCGCACGCCCGCGATCGAGCCGACGCGGGCGCTGCACCGCGGCCTCGCGATCATCGCGGGCATCGCCGGCGCCCTCGCCCTCGTCGTGCTGGCGACGGTGGGCGGCGGCCTGCCCCTGCTGCTGCTGCTCGTCGGCGGCTACGCCGTGCTCGCGGGTGCGCTCGAACTCGTGTGGGGCATCCGGCACCGCGACCGCAGCCCGATCGCGCGCGATGCCGTCGTGATCGGCGTCGGCACCCTCGCCCTCGCGATCGTGCTCGCCCTCGTCGGCGACCCCGTCAGCGCGGTCGGATTCTTCGGCGCCTACGCCGTCGTGCTCGGCGTCTTCCTGCTCATCGCCGGCCTCAGCCTCAAGTGGACGCCCCCCGTGAAAGAGAGCCCCGCCTCATGACCGAACCCCGCCCCCGCGTCACCCTCGGCCCGGGCGAGCTCGTCGGGCTCGCGGCGCTCGTCGCGCTCTTCGTCGGCCTGATCACGCTCATGGTCACGCGCGAGCCCATCTTCTCGCTCATCGTCTTCGGCGGCACCTTCGTGCTCGACCTCGTCGTGCTCGCGATGCTCATGCTCGCGATCACCCCCAACCGGCCCGCCGACGGCGAGCGGCAGCCGGAGACGAAGAACGACTGAGCCTGGTCGCGCGCGCCGCTACTCGGCGAGTGCCGGATCGATGAAGTCGACGAGACGGGATGCGGCGCCCACGTAGCCGTGCGGCGTGAGCGCGACGAGCCGGGCTTTCGCCTCGCTCGAGATGTCGAGCCCCTCGACGAAGGCCCGCAGCTCGTCCCCGCCGATGCGGTGACCGCGCGTGAGCTCTTTCAGCATCGCGTACGGGTCGGCGATCGAGCTGCGGCCCGCGGTGACCTCCGCGCGGATGACCGTCTGGATCGCCTCGCCGAGCACCTCCCAGTTGCCGTCGAGATCGCGCGCGAGCGCATCCGGATCGATCGCGATCTCGCCGAGGCCCTTGCTGATGTTGTCGAGGGCGAGCAGCGAGTGGCCGAGCGCGACGCCGACATTGCGCTGCGTCGTCGAGTCGGTCAGGTCGCGCTGGAGGCGCGAGGTCACGAGTGTCGCGGCGAGCGAGTCGAGCAGGGCGCTCGCGAGCTCGAGGTTGGCTTCGGCGTTCTCGAAGCGGATCGGGTTGATCTTGTGGGGCATGGTCGACGAGCCCGTCGCACCCGGCTGGGGGATCTGCCGGAAGTAGCCCATCGAGATGTAGCTCCACACGTCGGTGCAGAGGTTGTGCAGCACGCGCCCGACGTGACTGATGCGCTGGTAGAGCTGCGCCTGCCAGTCGTGCGACTCGATCTGCGTCGTGAGCGGGTTCCAGGTGAGCCCGAGCCCCGTGACGAAGTCGCGGGATGCGCTGATCCAGTCGTGGTCGGGTTCGGCGGCGAGGTGCGCCGAGAAGGTGCCGGTGGCGCCCGAGAACTTGCCGCGGTACTCGATCGCGTCGACCGTGGCGAGCAGCAGCTCGAGCCGGTGGACGGTGACGGCGAGCTCCTTGCCCATCGTGGTGGGCGTCGCGGGCTGGCCGTGGGTGTGCGCGAGCATCGGTTGGTCGCGCAGCTCGAGGGCGAGGGCGCGCAGGGTCTCGACGAGCGAGCGTGCGCGCGGCATCCACACATCGCGAACGGCCGCGCGGATCGTGAGCGCGTAGGCGAGGTTGTTGATGTCTTCGCTCGTGCACGCGAAGTGCGTGAGCTCGGCGATCTCGGTGAGGCCCAGCGCGGCGAGCTTGTCGCGCACGAGGTACTCGACGGCTTTGACGTCGTGGCGCGTGACGGCCTCGCGGCGGGCGAGGTCGGCGATGTCGTCGTCGCCGAACTCCGTGACGATCGCCCGCAACTGGCGGGCCTCGTCGGCCGTCAGCCGGCGGGATCCGAACAACTCGGCGTCGGTGAGGTGGATGAGCCATTCGACCTCGACCTGGATGCGGGCGCGGTTGAGACCCGCCTCGCTGAGGTGCTCGCCGAGTGCGGCGACCTGGGCCTGGTAGCGCCCGTCGAGCGGGCTGAGGGGCTGGATGCTGAGCGGGCTCATGAGACGACTCCCTGTCGTATGCCGGGTTCGAGCTGGCGGAAGAGCGCGAGGCACGACCGCTCGATCATGCCGAGCACGGCGTCGAACATCGCCGCGTCGGAGTAGTAGGGGTCGGGCACGTCGAGCGCACCGCCGGCATCGGGGTCGAAGCTCAGCAGCAGGTGCACCTTCGCGCGCGCGTCGTCGTCGGGCGCCCACGACTTGAGGATGCGCTCGTGCGTGCGGTCGAACGCGATGATGAGGTCGAGGCTCTCGAACCACGTCACGTCGAACTGCCGGGCCCGGTGCGCCCCGCCGTCGTAGCCGCGGGCGCGCAGCGACGCGACGGTGCGCGGGTCGCTGCTCTCCCCCACGTGCCACTCGCCCGTGCCGGCCGAGTGCACGCTCACGTGCTGCTCCCAGCCACGCGCGCGGATGAGTTCGCGGAAGATCGCCTCGGCCATGGGCGAGCGGCAGATGTTGCCCGTGCAGACGAAGCAGATGCGGAACATGCCGGGTGCATCGAGGACCCGGTCGAAGCTCATGCCCCCATTGTGGCCCAGTCGGCACTCCTCCACACCCGCGGCGGCCGCGGGCCCGGCCCGAGCGGGCGCGCTCGCCACCGGCCGGCGCGGCGCGATGCGGCACGCTCGGGCCGAGGGATGCGGCGCCGCCGCGGAGAGGAGCCCCGCATGCTCGACGCTGCCGCGTGCCTCCCCCCGGGCTCGGGTGGCGACCGGGCGAGCGAACTGCAGCGACAGGCCGTGCTCGTCGCCGACCTGCGGCACCGGCTCGACGACGTCGTGCTCGCGCTGCCCCGACCCGAACACATCGAGCACTGGTGGGGCCCCGCGCGCGAGGCCCTGCAGACCGCGATCGACCTCGAGCGGGCGCGGTTACGACGCGAAGCCGATCGCCTCGAGGGCGTGCGCATCCAGCTCGAGCACGCGGCGCTGCTCGCGGCGCATGATCCCGTCGGTGCGGGGGCGCCGTGACGAGCGGTCTCGCGGGCGGGCCGGGCGGGCTGGCGGTGGGGGTCGGGGCCGCCGTGGCGACCGACGAGCTCGAGCGGCTGGCGGGCGCGCTGCGGAGCGCGAGCGCGCACTGCGGCGAAGTCGTGCTGCGCATCCCGCCGCTGCGCACGGGTGAGAGCGCGGGGCGCGACGCCGACCTCTGGCAGGTGCAGGGCGCGGCGCGCACGTCTGCCGAGCGACTCGCGGCGCTCGCCCGTTCGCTGCACGACGCGGCGACGCTGTACGAGAGCGCCGAGGCGGCGACCGCCCGGGCTCTCGAGGCGGTCGCGGCGCAGCTCGCGGCGGCGGCGGGGTTGCTGCTGTCGCGGCTCGGCGTGCTGCTGCTGCCGGCGCTCGTGACGGCGGCGGGCCGCGCCGCCGCGCTCTGGGGGCTCGTGCCGCCCGAGCAGCGGCAGGCGCTCGGCGCGGCCATCGGCGACGGACCGCTGCCTGCAGTGCTGAGCGAGCCCGCCGCCCTCGAGGCGCTGCGCTTCGCGCTCTCGCTCGCCGACGATGCCGCGCTCGGGGCGGCCGGGGTGCCCCCTGCCCTCGTTGCCGCGATCGGAGAGACGGGGCTCGGCGCCGTCGGCCTCGACTCGGCGGCGCTCGCCGTCGTCGGGCTCGCCGCGCTCGCCGGCGCGAGCGGGGTCGACCCCGTGCGCATCGACCGTGTGGGCGCTGACCTGCGGCGCGGTGGCGAGTCGCGCCCCGTCGCGCCCCCGACCTCGCTCGCCGACCGCGCGGGGCGCATCCCCGAACCGGCGGCGCCCATCGTCATCGAGCGCTACGTGCTCGCCGACGGCAGCCCGCACGTCGAGGTCTTCATCGCCGGCACCGATGCGCAGGCCGAGCTCGGTGGCGACCGGCCCTGGGACATGGCGAGCAACGTGGCGATCATCGCGGGCGAACCGGCCTCGTCGGTGCAGGCCGTGCGCGCGGCGCTCGACGCCGAGGGGGTGACGAGCACGACCTCGATCGTCTTCACCGGCTACTCGCAGGGCGGCGCGATCGCGACCGTGCTCGCCGAGTCGGGCGACTATCGCACGACCGGCCTCCTCACCGTCGGGGCGCCGAGCGGCGACCTGCCCGTGCGCGGCGACTACCCCGCGATCGTCATCGAGCACCGGGAGGATCTCGTGCCGGTGCTCTCGGGCATCCGCCGCGAGTCGACCGCCGTCATCGTGCGGGGCGATGGCCTGCGGGCCGACGAGCAGACCGAGGGGATGCTGCCGGCACACGATCTCGAGCGCTACCGCCGCACCGCATCCGCCGCCGACAGCCACGACAGTGCCGCGCTGCGGGCCGCGATCGACGCGCTGCCGCGGCCGACCGGCGCCGGGGAGCGCACCGCGTGGACGGCCACGCGGATTCCGCGCACGGGCGCGGACTAGCGGGCGATCAGGAGCGCTTGCGCGGGACGAAGGGGCGCAGCAGCACGCCGATGAGCCAGCTCAGCAGGCCGAGCACGACGGCGCCGAGCACGCCCCACCAGAAGCCGTCGACCGTGAGGCCGAAGCCGAGCAGGCTCGAGATCCACGCGACGAGCAGCAGCAGCAGCCCGTTGACGATGAGCGCGATGAGCCCGAGCGTGAGGATGTACAGCGGGAAGGCGACGATGCGGATCGCGTTGCCGATGACGGCGTTCACGATGCCGAAGATCGCGCCGACGATGAGATAGGTGAGCACGAGCGCGACCGTGTCACCCTCGACGCCGTACGAGACGACCTTCACCCCTTCGACGATGAGCGTGGTCAGCCACAGCGCGATGGTGTTGATGATCAGGCGGATCAGGAAGCGTCCCATGCGACAACTATGCACGGCCCGGCGCGCGCCCGGCAATCGAACGGCGGGCGAGCAGGCGGCGAACACCGGGTCCTCGGCGCGTCCGACATAGGCTGAGCGCGTGACCGAGACCCCCGCGCCCGCCGTGCGCCTGCGCCCCGAGATCGTCGCGCTGCCCGCCTACAAGCAGGGCCGAGCGGCCTCGCCCGAGGCCTTCAAGCTGTCGAGCAACGAGAACCCCTTCCCCCCGCATCCGGCGGTGCTCGCGGCCATCCGCGACCTCGATATCAACCGCTATCCGGATGCCACGGCCCTCGTCGTGCGCGAGCGCCTGGCCGCGCGCCACGGCGTGACCCCCGACGAGATCATCGTGGGGGCCGGATCGGTCGCGCTGCTCGCGCAGCTCATCAGCGCCGCGGCCACCGTCGGCGACGAGGTCGTCTTCGCCTGGCGCAGCTTCGAGGCCTACCCCGGTCTCGTGACGGTCGCGGGGGCGACGAGCGTGCGCGTGCCGCTCACGGCGGATGCCCGCCACGACCTGCCCGCGATGGCCGCGTCCGTCACCGACCGCACGCGCGCCGTGATCGTCTGCACGCCGAACAACCCCACGGGCACGGTCGTGACAGCGGAGGAGTTCGCGCAGTTCATGGCGGCCGTGCCGAGCGACCTGCTCGTCATCCTCGACGAGGCCTACGCCGAGTTCATCGACGATCCCGCGGCGGTCGACGGGGCCGAGCTCGTGCACCGCTACCCCAACCTCGTCATCCTGCGCACGTTCTCGAAGGCCTACGGGCTCGCGGGTCTGCGCGTCGGCTACGCGATCGGCCCCGTCGCGGTGCTCGACGCCGCGCGCAGCACGGCGATTCCGCTCAGCGTCACCGAGGCCGCGCAGCGCGCCGTGCTCGCGGCGATGCAGGTCGAGCCCGAACTGCTCGCGCGGGTGCGCGCGCTCGCGGCGCGGCGCGACACCGTGCAGGCCGCGCTGCGCGAGCAGGGCTGGCAGGTGCCGGTATCGCAGGGCAACTTCGTGTGGCTGCCGACCGGGCCGGCCACGGCCGCCGCGGGCGAGGCTTTCGCCAGTGCCGGGATCGTCGCGCGCGTGTTCCCTCCGGAGGGCATCCGTGTCTCGATCGGCGAGGCCGAGTCTGTGGAATCTCTGCTGGCGGTCGCGGGCGAGGTTGTTCGAACCCTCTGACTTCGGCCCCCACCGCCGGGCCTAGAGTGGAACGCATGTCGTACACCCCGGAGACGCTGCAGCTGCTCGCGCCCGACGGAACGCGGGTCGCGAGCGACGCCACCGAGGCCTACCTGCCCTATGTGGATGCTCTCACCGAGCAGCAGTTGCGCGAGTTCTACCGCACGATGCGCGTCATCCGGCGCTTCGACATCGAGGCCGGCAACCTGCAGCGCCAGGGCCAGCTCGCCCTGTGGATTCCGAGCCTCGGCCAGGAGGCCGCCCAGGTCGGCTCGGGCTTCGCCGCTCGGGCCCACGACCACATCTTCCCCGCCTACCGCGAGCACGCGGTCGGGCATATCCGCGGACTCGACGTCGTGCAGATCATCAAGATGCTGCGCGGCCTCACGCACGGGGGCTGGAACCCGGCCGAGACGGGCAACTTCCACCTCTACACGCTCGTGATCGGCTCGCAGACCCTGCATGCCACGGGCTACGCCATGGGGCTGCGCTTCGACGGCCTGGTCGGCACGGGCGACCCCGAGACCGACACGGCCGTGCTCGTCTACTTCGGCGACGGGGCCACGAGCCAGGGCGACGTGAACGAGGCCTTCGTCTTCGCGCAGAGCTACCAGACCCCGCAGGTGTTCTTCCTGCAGAACAACCATTGGGCCATCTCGGTGCCCGTGCGCGTGCAGTCGCGCACGCCGCTCTTCCACCGGCCGCGCGGCTTCGGTATTCCGAGCGTGCAGATCGACGGCAACGACGTGCTCATGAGCTACGCCGCGACGGCCGCGAGTCTCGACGCCGCACGCGCGGGAGACGGCCCGCAGTTCATCGAGGCGCTCACGTACCGCATGGGTGCCCACACCACGAGCGACGACCCGACGAAGTACCGCGACGACGACGAGCTGCACTACTGGCAGGAGCGCGACCCGATCAGCCGCTTCGAGACCTACTTGCGCGGACTCGGCGAGAGCGAGGCCTTCTTCACCGAGGTGCACGACGAGGCCGAGCAGTTCGCCTCCGAGGCGCGCGCCCGCACCCTCGCCCTCGAGCCGCCCGCGGCCGACTCGATGTTCGAGCACGTCTACAGCCAGCCGCATCCGGTCATGGAGGCGCAGCGCCAGGCCCTCGCCGACTACGAGGCCTCGTTCGAGGGGGGTGCCTCATGACGGTCGAGACCCTGACCATGGCCAAGGCCCTCACGCTCGGCCTCGCCGCCGCGATGCAGGCCGACGAGAAGGTCATCCTCATGGGGGAGGACATCGGCCCGCTCGGCGGCGTCTTCCGCGTGACCGAGGGCCTGCAGCAGCAGTTCGGCGCCCACCGCGTGCTCGACACCCCGCTCGCCGAGTCGGGCATCGTCGGGGCCGCGATCGGGCTCGCGATGCGCGGCTACCGACCCGTCGTCGAGATTCAGTTCGACGGCTTCATCTTCCCGGCCTTCGACCAGATCACGACGCAGCTCGCCAAGCTCACCGCGCGGCACGAGGGGGCGCTGCAGCTGCCCGTCGTCATCCGCGTGCCCTATGGCGGCCACATCGGCGCGGTCGAGCACCACCAGGAGAGCCCCGAGGCCTACTTCGCCCACACCGCGGGCCTGCGTCTCGTGAGCCCCGCGACCCCGCATGATGCCTACTGGATGATCCAGCAGGCGATCGCGAGCACCGACCCCGTCATGGTCTTCGAGCCCAAGAGCCGCTACTGGCCCAAGGGCGAGGTCGACCGGGCGTCACCCGGTGCCGACCTTCACGCCTCGCGCATCGTGCGCGCGGGAACCGATGTGACGGTCGTGGGCCACGGCGCCATGGTGAGCATGCTGCTCGATGCCGCCGAGGTCGCCGCCGAGGAGGGCACGAGCCTCGAGGTCGTCGACCTGCGCTCGCTCTCGCCCATCGACTACGCTCCGCTGCTCGACTCGGTGCGCCGCACGGGCCGGCTCGTCCTGGCGCAGGAAGCGCCGGGCTCGGTGAGCATCGGCTCGGAGATCGCCGCGACGGTGACCGAGAAGGCGTTCTACTCGCTCGAGGCCCCCGTGCTGCGCGTGAGCGGCTACGACACCCCGTTCCCCCCGGCCAAGCTCGAGGGCGCCTACCTGCCCGACGTCGACCGCATCCTGCACGCCGTCGACCGCGCCCTGGCCTACTGATCGCACTGGAGGAATCGTGAGCATCTCCGAGTTCCCGCTCCCCGACGTCGGGGAGGGCCTGACCGAGGCCGAGATCGTGTCGTGGCACGTCAAGCCCGGCGATACCGTCACCATCAACCAGGTGATCGTCGAGATCGAGACGGCGAAGTCGCTCGTCGAACTGCCGTCTCCCTTCGCGGGCACGGTCGACGCCCTGCTCGTCGAGGAGGGCCAGACCGTCGAGGTCGGCACCCCGATCATCACGGTGCGGGGGGATGCGGGGGCCGGGCCCTCGGACGCGACCGATCCCGGCGTCGCCGACACGGCATCCAGCATCGCGAGCGAGGCGGAGGCCGAGAAGCCCGGCGCCGTGCTCGTGGGCTACGGCGCCAAGGGTCACGTCGCCTCGCGCCGCACGCGCGGTCGCGCCGCGGCCCCCGCCTCTGCGGCCCCCGCTCCGGCTGCCGCGCCGCGCCTGGCCTCGGTGCCCGCCGCCGACTCCGGTCCGGTCATCGCGAAGCCGCCCATCCGCAAGCTCGCGAAAGACCTCGACGTCGACCTGACGGCCGTCACGGCCACGGGCCTCGCGGGCGAGATCACGCGCGATGACGTCATCCGGCACGCACAGCAGGCGAGCGTGTTCCGCAACATCCAGACCCCCGCGTGGCCGAACGAGCGCGAGGACCGCATCCCCGTGAAGGGCGTGCGCAAGGCGATCGCGGCGGGCATGGTCAAGAGCGCGTTCAGCGCGCCGCACGTGAGCGTCTTCGTCGACGTCGACGCGACCCGCACGATGGAGTTCGTCAAGCGCCTCAAGGCGAGCCCCGACTTCGCGGGCATCAAGGTCTCGCCGCTGCTCATCATGGCGAAGGCGATGATCTGGGCGGTGCGCCGCAACCCCACGGTCAACTCGACGTGGACCGACACCGAGATCATCGTGCACCACTTCGTCAACTTCGGTTTCGCGGCGGCGACCCCCCGCGGGCTCGTCGTGCCCAACATCAAGAACGCGCAAGATCTGAGCCTGCGCGAGCTCGCCCAGGCGATCGAGCTCATGACCAACACGGCGCGCGACGGCAAGCTGCAGCCCGCCGACATGGCCGACGGCACGATCACGATCACCAACATCGGCGTCTTCGGCATGGACACCGGCACGCCCATCCTGAACCCGGGCGAGGTGGCGATCGTCGCGCTCGGCACGATCAAGCAGAAGCCGTGGGTCGTCGACGGCGAGGTGCGCCCTCGCTTCGTCACGACGATCGGCGGCTCGTTCGATCACCGCGTGGTCGACGGCGACGTCGCGAGCCGGTTCCTCGCCGACGTCGCGAGCGTCATCGAAGAGCCGGCGCTGCTGCTCGACTAATCAGCCTCGGTCTCGGTGGTCGGCTCGAGAATCACGACCGGGATCTCACGCTCGGTCTTGCGCTGGTACGCGGCGTAGCCGCTGTACGCGCGCACGGCGAGCGGCCAGAGTCGCGCCCGCTCGGCGGCCTCGGCCGTGCGAGCCCGGTAGGGGCGGGGATGCTCGCCGACCCTCGCCACCTGCACGGTCGGCTCGGCCACGAGGTTGAGGTACCACGCAGGCTGCAGGTCGTCGCCGCCCCGGCTCGCGATCACGATGAGGCGCTCGCCGCCGGGGCCCGCCTCACGGTGCGGAACGGTGAGGATGGCCGTGCGCGGCTCGCCGCTGCGGCGCCCGCGGGTGGTGAGCTCGATGACGGGCATGCTGCCGAGCCGCCCGCCCAGCCGCCCTCTGCTCAGACGCAACAGCGCGCGGTGCAGCCCCGTCATGGTGAGCATCACGCGACGGTTCGACATGCGGGCGACGGTAGCGGAGCATCCTGAGCCGTCACCGGCCTGATCCTTATTGAGAATCGTTTTGACAACCATTCTCGATAAGCCGTAGCATCGACCCCATGACCACGACCCGCCGCGCTCTTCCCGCCCTGCTCGTCGCCTCCGCCGCCGGCCTCGCCCTCACCGGGTGCGCCGCGCCCGCACCCGAGGCGGCCGGACTCTCGATCGTCGCCTCGACCAACGTCTACGGCGACATCGCCGCGGCGATCGCCGGCGACCTCGCGACCGTCACGAGCATCATCGACTCCGCCGCGCAAGACCCGCACAGCTACGAGGCGAGCGCGCAGGACCAGCTGGCCATCGCCGGCGCCGACCTCGTCATCGAGAACGGCGGCGGCTACGACCCCTTCATCGACCTGCTCGTCGAGGGCTCGGGCACGACGGCCGTCGTCGTCTCGGCCGCCGCCGTCGCGGGCCTCGAGGAGGACGCGCACTCGGAGGAGGAGGCCCACTCGGAGGAGGAGGCTCACTCCGAGGGCGAGGCCCACAGCGAGGATGACGGCCACGGCCACCTCGAGGGCGTCAACGAGCACGTCTGGTACGACGTGCATGTCATGGGCGATGTCGCCGCGGCGATCGCCGGCGAGCTCGCCGAGCTCGACGCCGCGAACGCGGCTGCGTACGAGCAGAACCTCGCCGCGTGGGTGACCGAGCTCGAGGCCGTCGAGGCCGAGCTCGAGGCCGCCGCCGCAGCGCTCGGGGGCGGCGTGGTCGCCGCGACCGAGCCTGTTCCGGCCTACCTGCTGGCCGAGCTCGGATTCGACGACGAGACGCCGGAGGAGTTCACCGAGGCCATCGAGGAGGGCGCCGACGTTCCCCCGCTCGCCCTGCAGCAGACCCTCGACCTCATCGCCTCGGGCGAAGTGCGCCTGCTCGCCTACAACGAGCAGACCGCGAGTGCCGAGACCGAGCGCGTGCGCGCGGCGGCCGAGGCGGCGGGGATTCCCGTGGTCTCATTCGTCGAAACCCTGCCCGACGGGGAAGACTACGTCTCGTGGATGCGCGCGAACATCGAAGCGGTCGTGGGGGCAGTGACCCCGGCGTGACGACCGACCCGACAGCGGGACGCCCCGCCGCGACGCCGAGCCCCGTGCTCAGCATCCGCGGCGGGGCCCTCCGCGTGCGCAACCGCGAGCTCTGGAGCGGCCTCGATCTCGACGTGCATCCCGGCGAGTTCATCGCCGTGCTCGGCGGCAACGGCACGGGCAAGACGAGCCTGCTGCGCGCCATGCTCGGCGAGCGCCGCCTCGACGAGGGCACGGTGCAGGTGGGCGGTCATGCCGCGCACCGCGGACACCGCCGCATCGGCTACATCCCGCAGCAGAAGATCGCCGCGCCCGGCACCCCGCTGCGCGGCCGCGACCTCGTCGCGCTCGGCGTCAACGGCACCCGCTGGGGGCCGCCGATCTCGACGCGCGGTGATCGCGAACGAGTGGATGCCCTGCTCGCCTCCGTCGGAGCAGAGTCCTATGCAGACCGGCCACTCGGCAGCCTGTCGGGCGGCGAGCAGCAGCGGCTGCGGGTGGCGCAGGCCCTTGCCGACGACCCGACCCTGCTGCTGTGCGACGAGCCCCTCATGAGCCTCGACCTGCAGCACCAGCGCGCGGTGAGCGAGCTCATCGACGCCCGACGGCGCGAGCATGGCACGGCCGTCGTCTTCGTGACGCACGACATCAACCCGGTGCTCGCGATCGTCGACCGCGTGCTCTACCTCGCGCAGGGGCGCTTCACGATCGGCACCCCCGACGAGGTGCTGCGCGACGACGTGCTGAGCCGGCTGTACGGCACGCCCGTCGAGGTATTCCGCTCGCGCGGGCGCGTCATCGTCGTCGGCACGCCCGAGGCCGAGCACCATCACGAGGTCGTCGCATGACGTTCGTCGACCCCGCCACCTACCTGCAGCTGCTCGCACTCGTGCAGAACTCGATCATCGCCGCCGCCGTGCTCGGCGTCGTGGGCGGCCTCATCGGCGTCTTCGTCATGCAGCGCGACATGGCCTTCGCCGTGCACGGCATCAGTGAGCTCTCGTTCGCGGGGGCGGCCGCTGCCCTGCTCCTCGGCCTCAACGTCGTGGCCGGTTCGATCGTCGGGTCGCTCATCGCCGCGGGCCTCATCGGCGTGCTGGGGGCCAAGGCGCGCGACCGCAACTCGATCATCGGCGTGCTCATGCCGTTCGGCCTCGGCCTCGGCATCCTCTTCCTCGCCCTGTACCCGGGTCGCAGTGGCAACAAGTTCGGGCTGCTCACGGGTCAGATCATCAGCGTCGATCTGCCGCAGCTCGGGCTGCTCATCGGCATCAGCATCGTCGTGCTCGTCGCGCTGCTCATCGTCTGGCGCCCCCTCGCCTTCGACAGCCTCGACGCCGAGGTGGCGAGCGCTCGGGGCGTGCCGAGCCGGGCCCTGAGCATCCTGTTCATGACGCTCTTGGGGCTCACGGTCGCGGTGTCGGTGCAGATCATCGGCGCGCTGCTCGTCATGGCGCTGCTCGTGACGCCGGCGGCCGCAGCGCTG
The DNA here is from genome assembly GCF_024362325.1 of Microcella humidisoli. Taxonomy (NCBI): domain Bacteria; kingdom Bacillati; phylum Actinomycetota; class Actinomycetes; order Micrococcales; family Microbacteriaceae; genus Microcella; species Microcella humidisoli. The sequence goes on along the minus strand of NZ_CP101497.1, from coordinate 1,038,436 downwards.
CGCGTCTCGAGCTCGCCCGTCATGGTGCCCGTGCTCAGCATGGTCTTCGGGCTCGTCTCGGCCGTCGGCGGCATTCTGCTCGCCATCGGCGGCTCGCTGCCCATCAGCCCATACATCACCACGATCTCGTTCGCCATCTACGTGGTGTGCCGCATCATCGGCTCGCGCGCGGGCGCGCGGGCCGGAGCACTGCGATGAAGCGCAACACCTGGCAGCGCGAGGCCGTGCGCACGGCCCTCAGCGAGCGCGAGGGCTTCGTGAGCGCGCAGGCCCTGCATGGGGCGTTGAAAGATGCGGGCTCGAGCATCGCGCTCGCCACCGTCTACCGGGCCCTCGCCGACCTGGCCGAGGAGGGCGAGGCCGACTCGCTGCAGCAGGAGGGCGAGGCGCTCTACCGCGCCTGCACGCCCGGCAGCCACCACCACCACCTCATCTGCCGCAACTGCGGGCTCACGGTCGAGATCGAGGCCCGCGCGGTCGAGGAGTGGGCTCGGCAGGTCGCCGGCGAGCACGGCTTCACGCGGGCCGAGCACGTCGTCGACGTCTTCGGGCTGTGCGAGGCCTGCTCGAGATTGCAGGCCGACCCCCTTTCGTCGTAGGCTAGGGGTTTGTGTCGGGCGGCCATCCGCCCGTCTTGTACGCGCTCCCGTCTCGTCAGCCGCATCGACGAGGTCGCTCCTGCTCAGGAGCACCGGGTGTCTGCGTGCCGACAAGTGACCTTGGGTACGGCGCTCGCCGTACGGTAGCCACATATTGGAGGAACCATGGCAGCCGTCTGCCAGGTGACCGGAGCCGTTCCCGGCTTTGGCCACAACATCTCGCACTCGCACCGGCGCACCAAGCGCCGTTTCGACCCGAACATCCAGAAGAAGACGTACTTCGTGCCGTCGCTTCGCCGCAACGTCACCCTGACGCTCTCGGCCAAGGGCATCAAGACGATCGATGCCCGTGGCATCGAGGCCGTCGTGAAGGACCTGCTCGCTCGTGGGGAGAAGATCTAGTGGCCAAGCAGCAGGACGTCCGTCCGATCATCAAGCTCAAGTCGACCGCCGGCACCGGGTACACCTACGTGACCCGCAAGAACCGTCGTAACGACCCCGACCGCCTTGTGCTCAAGAAGTACGACCCGGTCATCCGCAAGCACGTCGAATTCCGCGAGGAGCGCTAAGTCATGGCGAAGAAGAGCAAGATCGCGCGCAATGAGCAGCGCAAGGTTGTCGTCGAGCGGTACGCCGCGAAGCGACTCGAGCTGAAGAAGGCGCTCGTCGACCCGAACGGCACCGACGAGTCGCGCGAGGCCGCGCGCAAGGGCCTGCAGAAGCTGCCCCGCAACGCCTCGCCCGTGCGCGTTCGTTCGCGCGACGCCGTCGACGGCCGCCCCCGCGGTGTGCTGACGAAGTTCGGCATCTCGCGTGTGCGGTTCCGCGACATGGCGCACCGCGGCGAGCTGCCCGGCATCACCAAGTCGAGCTGGTAGCACCCGCTCGCACCACGCACTGCCTCGAGGAGGGGGCGCCCGGATCGGGCGCCCCCTCCTCCTGTCTTCGCCGACCGCGACGGGTTGCCGCGCCTCGCGCGCAAATGCCCGGAAACTCGCGGGAGTGCTGGTACCGTCGAGGCGGTTCGCGGTCAGATCACGGCTGCGGATCATCTCCACCAAACTGTTGAGGTCCGAGGAGGACACCATGAACCGTTCCGAGCTTGTCGCGGCTATCGCCGCAGAGTCGGGCCTGAGCCAGGCTGATGTGAACCGCGCGATCGACGGCCTCTTCTCGGTCGTCTCCGGCGCCGTCAAGAGCGGCACCAAGGTCGCCATCCCCGGCTGGATCGCCTTCGAGCGCACCCACCGCGACGCCCGCACGGGTCGCAACCCCCAGACCGGCGAGGCCATCCAGATCGCCGCGTCGTACGGCGTGAAGGTCAGCGCCGGCAGCAAGCTGAAGGCCGCCGCCAAGTAGCCAGCAGCTCCACGAACGCCCGCGTCCGCGCGAGGTGAGGGCGGTCCCCCGATGACGGGGGGCCGCCCTCCGTGCGTTCTCGGTGGTGATCGTTCAGCGCCCTCACTCAGCACGGTCGCCTAGCCTGGAGGGGTGACGATCACGGCCCCCGCGCGCACTCGCGCCACCCTGCTGCCCTGGGGGCTCATCGGCGGCACCGCGCTCGGCGCCGGCGCGATCATCGCGCTGCTCGTGGGCCTCGTCGTGGGTGGCGGGGCCGAGGCCCCCCTGCTCGCCGACCCGGGGGCACTGGTGCGGTACGGCCTCCCCGTGGCCAAGCTCGCGGCCACGCTCGGTGCCGCCGGAGCGATCGGTGGCCTGCTGCTCGCCGTGCTCGCGCTCGCTCCCGAGCGCGACGAGTTCGGGCGGGCGCTCGACGTGACCGCCGCATCCGCTGCTCTCTGGACGGTTTCGTCTGCGGCCTCCGGGTTCTTGACCTTCCTTGCCATTTACGCCCAGCCGGTGACGCTTGATCCGCAGTTCGGCGCGTTGCTTTCGAACTTCTTGAGTACGCGCGAACTGGGGCAGGCCTGGCTTGCGACGACCCTCATGGCCGCCGTCGTCACGGTGCTGTGCTTCGCCGTGCGCAGCCCCGCCGTGCTCGCCGGTGTGCTCGTCGTCGCGGTCGCGGCGCTCTGGCCCGTCGCGCAGACCGGGCACACGGGCGGCACGGCCGACCACGACGCGGCCGTGACCGCCGTCTACCTGCACAGCGTGTTCGCCGCCGCGTGGGTGGGCGGACTGCTCACGATCGTGCTCGCTCGGCGCGCCCTCGCCGACCGCCTGCCGATCGTGCTCGCGCGATACTCGACGATCGCGCTCGTCGCGTTCATCGTCGTCGCCGCCTCGGGACTCGTCAGCGCGCAGCTGCGCATGGGTGGGCTCGACGCGCTCGCGACGCCCTACGGCGCCCTCGTCGCGGCGAAGGTCGCGGCCCTCATCGGGCTCGGGGCTTTCGGTGCGGCGTACCGGCGATCGCTCATCCGCCGGCTCGAGCGCGAGCAGCGGCCGCGCTCGACCTTCTGGATCATCGTGAGCGCCGAGCTCGCGCTCATGGGCATCGCCTCGGGCCTGGCGACCGCACTCGCCCGCACAGCGACCCCCGTGCCGCAAGTACCCGTCGATGAGCTCGCCGACCCGAGCCCCGCCGAGATCCTCACGGGAGCACCGCTGCCGCCCGCCTTCGAGGCCTGGCGCCTCGCCACCGAGTGGGATCTCAACCTGCTCTGGGCGCTGCTCGCGGGCTTCGGCGCCTTCTTCTACCTCGCGGGAGTCGTCCGGCTGCACCGCCGCGGCGACGCCTGGCCGCTGCACCGCACGATTCTGTGGACGCTCGGCATGATCACGCTCGTCATCGTGACGAGCAGCGGGCTCGCGGTGTACGAGAAGTACCTGTTCAGCGTCCACATGCTCGGCCACATGGTGCTCAGCATGGGCATTCCCGTGATGCTCGTGCTCGGGGCGCCCGTGACGCTCGCGGCACGGGCCATCCACGCCCGCAAAGACGGATCGCGCGGGCCGCGCGAATGGATCCTCGCGATCGTGCACTCGCGCTTCGCCGGCATCGTGGGGCACCCGCTCGTCGCCTCGGTCGTGTTCGCGGTCTCGCTGCTCGTGTTCTACTACTCGCCGCTCTTCTCGTGGGCCGTGAGCGACCACCTCGGCCACCAGTGGATGGTGCTGCACTTCCTGCTCAGCGGCTACCTCTTCGTCAACGCCCTCATCGGCGTCGACCCCGCGCCGTATCGGCCGCCCTACCCGATCCGACTCATCATCCTGCTCGCGACGATGGCCTTCCACGCCTTCTTCGGCCTCTCGCTCATCACCGGCACCGGCCTCCTGCTGCCCGAGTGGTTCGGGGCGATGGGGCGCGAGTGGGGCCAGCCGCCGCTCGCCGACCAGCAGACCGGCGGCGGCATCGCCTGGAGCGTCGGCGAGATTCCCACCCTCGTGCTCGCGATGCTCGTGGTGTGGAGCTGGAGCCGCGCCGATAAGCGCGAGAGCACGCGCCTCGACCGCAAGGCCGACCGCGACGGCGACGCCGAGCTCGAAGCCTGGAACGCCATGCTCGCCGACCGGGCCCGCGTGAGCGAGCGGTCGGGGGCCGGGCGCCAGCCGACCGCGTCGGTGGGCACGCGCGATCAGTCGGGCGGGTAGACCGTCAGTCTCGGACCCTCAGGACCGAGCACGACCTCGCCCCGCACGATGAACTCGACCTCGTCATCGCGCTCGGCGGTGCTGCCGTCGAAGAGCCGCTGCACCGTCACCGTGATCGCCGCCGTTCCCGTGCCGCGCCAGAGCCAGACCCCGGGCTCTTCCCCCGCAGCCAGCGCGAGCGCGGGCGACTCGACGAGCCTCCAGCTCGGGCGGTCGATCACGCGGTCGTCGATCTCGATGCCGAACGGGCAGCCCGCCGGCTGCAGCACCTGCTGCTCGGCGCACGCGATCAGGAGCGCCTCGACCTGCTCGGTGACCGCGCGGTCGAGCCGCTCGGCCGGCCGCACGGCGAGCACGACGGGCCCGGCGTCGCCCGGCACGCGCACCGTCACGGGGTCGGCCACCACGAGCGGTTCGTCGAGGCGCACCGTCACGCGCGCGGGCACGAAGGCGTTCACGAGCACCGACTCCCCGGGCGACGCGGTCTGCACGCGGCGCTCGCCCACGACGAGACGGTCGTGCTGATCGGCCGCGACCTCGAGCGCGGCCACCGGTGCCTGCGCGAAGGCCCAAGCGGGCACGAGGCCGAAGGTCGGCGGCGCGGGGCGCAGCACGAAGGGCACGCGCACGGCATCCGTGTCATCGCCGTATTCTGCAACGACGGTCACCGTCCCGTCGGGGGCGGCGAGGCTGCTGACGATGCGGCGGATGCTCGGCTCGCCCTCATCGCCGAGCGGCATCGCGGTCGGCGGCTCGAGCCCGGCGAGCCGCGCGACGGTGACGAGGTCGTCGCGCGCGAGGGCGTCGAGGTAGCGCTGCACGTGCGCGGCGGGGGTCGCGGTCATCGCCACGGCACCCAGCGCGAGGGCGCCGACGCCGAGGATGGCGGCCGCGGCTCCTCCCCACACGAGCACTGCCCGAGACATGCGCCCAGCCTAGGCGCGCACCCCGGGCGCCCGACCGCGGTGCGTGCGATTCTGCCCGCGCGCCGCGGCTACAGTGGTCGGAGGGCGCGGAGAGGGCGGGCGGCAGATGGCGCAGACCACCGGCACCGCGCTCAGCCCCGAGCAGACCGCGGTGCTCGACCTCATCGCGTCGACGCGCGAGCACGTGTTCGTCACGGGCCGCGCGGGCACCGGCAAGTCGACCCTGCTTGACGCCTTCGTGGCGGCGACCGATCGCACGGTGGTCGTGTGCGCGCCGACGGGGGTGGCCGCCCTCAATGTCGGCGGGCAGACCATCCACTCGCTGTTCCGCCTGCCGATCGGGCTCATCGCCGACCACGACTTCGATGACCCGCCAGAACTGCGCCGGCTGCTCGCCTCGGTCGACACGGTCGTGATCGACGAGGTCTCGATGGTGAGCGCCGACCTCATGGATGCGATCGACCGCCGCCTGCGCCAGGCGCGGGCGCGCCGGCACGAGCCCTTCGGCGGCGTGCAGGTGGTGCTGTTCGGCGACCCGTACCAGCTCGCCCCGGTGCCGGGCCGCGATGAGGGCGAGCGCGCGTACTACGCCGATCACTACCGGTCGATGTGGTTCTTCGATGCGCGGGTGTGGGCCGAAGCCGACCTGCGCATTGTCGAGCTGCAGACCATCCACCGCCAGCAAGACGCCGACTTCCGCGCCATGCTCACGGCCGTGCGGCACGGCACCGTGACCCCCGAGATCGGGCGCGCCCTCAACGAGGCCGGCGCGCGTCCGGCGCCCGACGACGGCGTGCTGACGCTGGCGACGACGAACGCGACCGTCACACGCATCAACATGGATGCGCTGCGCCACCTGCCCGGAGACGCCAAGACGGCGCGCGCCGACGTCGTCGGCGAGTTCGGGCCGAAGGGCGGCTACCCCGCCGACGAGGAGCTGCAGCTCAAGGTGGGGGCGCAGGTGATGTTCTTGCGCAACGACACGGGGGGCGACGGCCACCCGCGCTGGGTGAACGGCAGCCTCGGCACGGTCGAGCGCATCGGCCGCACGGTCTTCGTCGACGTCGACGGCGAGAGCCACGAGGTCGTGCCCGCCACGTGGGAGAAGTACAAGTACACCTACTCCGCCGCGACGAAGCGCGTGTCGAAAGATGTCGTCGCCGAGTTCACCCAGTTTCCGCTGCGGCTCGCCTGGGCCGTCACGATCCACAAGTCGCAGGGCTCGACCTACGACCGGGCGATCGTCGACCTCGGACCCCGCGCCTTCGCGCCGGGGCAGACCTACGTGGCGCTCAGTCGCATCCGCTCGCTCGACGGGCTGCACCTCGCGCGGCCGTTGCGACCGAGCGACATCATCGTCGACGACGATGTGCGCCGCTTCATGGCCGACGCCGAACCGGGCATCGGCCGCGCGATTGCGCCGAGCGACTAGACCTCGTGCGACTAGACGTCGCTCAGTCGCTCAGCCCGTCGTAGCCCTCGTGACCCGAGTGGTCGCCGAACTCGATCGTCGGGGCGGCCGGCTGCGGTTCGACGACGGTGCTCGGCTCGGTCGCGGTGCGCGGCAGCGTCGCGGCGACCGAGGGTGTCACGACGAGCGCCGTGAGCACGGCCGCGGTCGCGAGCGCGATTCCGGCGCGGGCCGGGCGCACGCGGGCCCCCACCCGCGTGCGCCGGGCATCCGCCCCCGCGAATGCCGACCCGGCCAGACCCAGCAGCGATGCTCCCGCGAGCGGGACGGTCGCCAGTGCACTCGCGATCGCGGGCGAGTCGGCGGTCACGGCGACGAGCAGCGACGTCGCCCAGAGCAGCACCGGAACCGCGAGCAGCACGGCGAGCGTGCGGGCGGCGGGGAGCCACCGAGCGCCGATCGCGGCCCCCACCGCGATCGCGAGCTCGGCGGCTCCCGCCATCAGCAGAACGGTGCCGACGCCCCCGTCGGCGGCCGTCGCACCCGCGGCACCATGGATGACCGCGGCCCCCGCCGCCGTCATCGCCACGAGTACTCGGCTCATATCCGTTCTCCTTCTTTCCCCTTGCGTACTGCTTCTTCGCCGCCCTCCGCGATTTGGTTTGGTCCACCGCGCACGAGTCGTCGCGCGGTCGCACACGGTCGCGCGGTCGTGAACAGTTGCGCGGTCGTAGGCTGAGCGCATGACGGCGAGGCGCTGGTGGCATCTCGATCCCGGCGGCGTGCTCGTCGGTCTCGTGGTCGTCGCGCTCTCGCTCACCCCGTCGTTGCTGCCGCGGCCCGCGTTGCTGCAGGGCGTGCTGAGCGGCGCCTCCTTCGCGATCGGCTATGCGCTCGGCGCCTTCGTGTGGTGGTTCGTGCGGTCGCGCTTCGTGCGCACGCCCTCGCCGCGCGGCCGTCGCTTCTTCTGGGTCGGGATGCTCGTGCTCTCGGTCGTCGTCATCGTGGTCGTCGGGGTGCTGGCGGTGCGCTGGCAGAACGAGGTGCGTGCGCTCGTCGAGGTCGAGCCCATCGACGCCGTGGCGGTCGGTGCCTTCCTCCTCGGCGCGCTGCTGACCGCCGCGCTGCTGCTTGTCATCGGTCGCGGGGTGCGCCGCATGACCGCGCACCTCGTGCGCCTTGCGGGTCGGGCTGTCGGCGGGCTCGTGGCCTCGGCGGTCGTCGCGGCCTCGCTGCTGCTGTTCGGCATGGGCGTCGTCGCCGCGATCGATGCGGTGTACGCCGACCGCAACGGCGCCCCCGACGCCGATCTCGTCGAGCCGGCGAGCGCGGTGCGATCGGCGGGGCCCGATTCGGTCGTCGACTGGGAGGGGCTCGGCCGTCACGGCGCCGCGTTCATCGCGGGCGGCCCGTCGGCCGCCGAGATCGAGCGGCTGACCGGGGTCGAGGCGCGCGAGCCCGTGCGGGTCTACGTCGGCATCGGCAACGCGGCGACGGTCGACGAGCGGGCCGCTCTCGCGGTCGACGAACTGCGGCGCACCGGCGCGTTCGACCGCGAGCTGCTCGTGGTCGCGACGACGACCGGCTCAGGCTGGCTCGAAGACCAGGCGGTCGACGCTGTCGAGTACCTGCACGCGGGCGACACGGCGATCGTCGCCGTGCAGTACGCCTACACGCCCAGCTGGGTGTCGTTCCTGTTCGACCCCGACGCTCCCGTCGCCGCGGCGCGCGCGACCTTCGAGGCCGTGCACGCCGAGTGGTCACGGCTTCCGGCCGACGACCGCCCACGCCTCGTGACCTACGGGCTCAGTCTCGGGGCGCACGGTGCTCAGGAGGTCTTCGCCGATCTCGATGAGCTGCGCGATCGCACCGACGGCGCCCTGTTCGTCGGCAGCCCCCCGAGTGCCGATCTCTGGCGCGAGCTGCAGTCGGCTCGCGACGCCGGATCCCCCGCCTGGCAGCCCGTGCTCGACGGCGGTGAGCGCGTGCGCTGGATCTCGCGCCCGGGCGACCTCGAGCGCCTCACGGGCCCGTGGGACGAGCCGCGCGTGCTCTACCTGCAGCACGCCACCGACCCCATCACGTGGCTCACGGCCGACCTGCTGTGGTCGGAGCCGGAGTGGTTGCGCGACGAGCAGCGCGGGCCCGACGTGAGCCCCTCGATGCGCTGGATTCCCGTCGTCACCGGCCTGCAGGTCACGATCGACATGCTCATGGGCCAGAGCGTGCCCGCCCGGCACGGCCACAATTTCGGCGACGTCGTCGTCGACGGCTGGCGCGCCGTGACGGGGGATGCGGGCCTCGCGCCCGCCGCCCTCGACGCCCTCCGCGCCGAGATCGAGTCCTACGCGCTCGACGACGAAGACTGACCGCCACCCCCCCAGAGCGGCGGGCTCGTCAAGGAGAGCCGAGACGCGAAGCGCGGCGACCGCGCTCGTCGCGCGGAAGCGCCGCGACGCCGCAGGAGCGGCGGCGTCGCAATAGGCACGGAGGGGATGACGGGAATCGAACCCGCGCTATCAGCTTGGGAAGCTGAAGTTCTGCCATTGAACTACATCCCCAGTCGCACCGCGGAGGTGCGCTGTCAGTGTAGCGAACTCGACCCGCTCGCTAGGCTGGCCGCATGCTGCTGAGCGATCGCGACATCCGTGCCGAACTGTCGTCGGGCCGCATCGGTCTCGATCCGCTCGATCTGGGCATGGTGCAGCCGTCGAGCGTCGATGTGCGCCTCGATGCCTTCTTCCGGCTGTTCGACAACCACAAGTACCCGTTCATCGATCCGGCGCAAGAGCAGCCCGAGCTCACTCGCCTGGTCGAGGCGAAGCCCGACGAGCCGTTCATCCTGCACCCCGGCGAGTTCGTGCTGGGTGCCACCTACGAGCAGGTGACGCTGCCCGACGATGTGGCGGCGCGGCTGGAGGGCAAGAGCTCGCTCGGCCGCCTCGGTCTGCTGACGCACTCGACGGCGGGCTTCATCGACCCGGGCTTCACCGGTCACGTCACGCTCGAGCTCAGCAACGTGGCGACGCTGCCGATCAAGCTCTGGCCGGGCATGAAGATCGGGCAGCTGTGCTTCTTCCGGCTGTCGTCACCGGCCGAGAACCCCTACGGCACGGGGCAGTACTTGAACCGCTACCAGGGCCAGCGCGGCCCGACGGCGTCGCGCTCGTGGCAGAACTTCCACCGCACCGAGATCGCGCCCGCGGGGGAGTAGGCCGCCGACTCGCCGCGAGGGCTCAGTCGCCGGCGAGTGCGGCGACGCGGTCGATGAGGTCGCGCGAGCTGAAGGGCTTGACGATGTAGTCGTCGGCGCCGGCGGCGTAGGCGCGGTCGATGTCGTGCTGCTGCGACTTGGCGGTGAGCATGAGCACCTTCATGCGGCGCTCGGAGTCGCCCGTCCGCAGCCGCTCCAAGACGGCGAGCCCGTCGAGCTTGGGCATCATCCAGTCGAGGATGATCACCGCGGGCTCGCGCTGCGCGACCGCTTCGAGCGCTTGCTCGCCGTCGGTGACGCTCTCGACCTCGTGGCCAGCACCGCGCATGCGGTTCTCGAGGAGGAGCAGCACGTCGGGCTCATCCTCGACGATCAGCACATGCGCCATGCGATTCCCTCCCCGGCATCTGGTGCGTAGTCTCTCACGAAAGAGCACGGGCGAGTCGGTGTTCACGAGAGGAATCCGGATGGGCCACGAGGGCTTCGCGTCGACCTTGTGGCGCTCGAGCACGCCCCTGCGCCGACTGGGTGTCGCCCTGCTGATCCTCCTTGCTGGCGGTGTCAGCGTCGCCTCGGTCACGATCAGTCCGCTCAACGCGACGATCGCGGCGTGGTGGCCGGCGGCGGGCATCAGTGTCATCGCCCTGCTGGCCTCGCGCGGCACCCGGCTCGCCGCCGCAGGGGGCATCGCGGCCGTGACCGCCGCCGGCAATGTGATCGGCGGGCGCGAGCTTCTCGTCGCCGTGTTGTTCGGCATCGCGAACGCTGTCGAGGCATGGGTGGTCGCCCGCGTCCTGTCGGGCGGTGCCCCGGAGTCGAGGCTCGACAGCCTGCGCGATGTGAGCCGTCTGGTGATCGCGGCGGTGCTCGGATCGATCTCGATCGGCCTCATCGCGGGAGCGACAGCGGCACTGCTGCGCGGTCAGGATTTCGGCGCAACCTTCCTCGGCCTCGTCGCCTCGCACCTCTCGGCGCTGCTCATCATCGTTCCTCTCGGCCTGGTGAGCCGTCGACTCGTGCGTCTCGCGAGACCCGTCGAGGCTGTCGTGCAGGTCTTGCTGCTGACGGCGATCATCGCGTACGTGTTCTGGCCCGGCAACGCGATGCCGACGGCCTTCGTGCCGTTCGTGGCGCTGCTGTGGGCGGCGTTCCGCCTCGCGACCCTGCTGCTGTCGATCGAGCTCGTCGTCCTCGCCCTCGCGGTCATCGTGCTGACGAGCCTGGGGGGCGGACCGTTCGCCGTCTTCGCGAACGACGGCACGCGCACGACGATCGAGCTCATCCAGGTCTTCCTGATCGTCAACGCGACCGCCGCGCTCTACGTCTCGGCGGCTCGGAACGACTGGGCCAACGTCGTCACCCAGCTCGAGGCACGGCAGGCATTGCTGCGCGGCAGCATCATCAACACCGACACGGGCGTGTTCATCGGCGAGCGCCTCGACTCGGGTCGCATCCGTATCGTCGGCGTGAACCCCGTGGCGCTCGACGCCCTGGGGTGGGACCCGATGCCGGCTGATGGAGAGAACCGTCTGCTGACGGGTGGGGATGGTCAGCCCGTCATCGGCTCTGCCGAGATCGACGATCTCGTCCGCGCAGGCGATTCGGGGCGTGTCGACCTGGTGCAGGGCAACCGACGGTTCGATGTCGATGTCGCGACCTATTCGCAGGCGGGCGGTCGGCCGATCGTCACGATCATCTTCACGGATGTCACGGCGCGAGATCGTCGCGAGCGCGCGGCCATTCAGGCCGCCGACGAACTGCGCGAGCTCAACCGCCAGAAGGACGACTTCATCGCGTCGGTCAGCCACGAGCTGCGCACGCCGGTGACGAGCATCCTCGGGTTCGCCGAGCAATTGGCCGAGGCGGAGCTCGAGGGGGACAACCGCCTGGCGGGCCGCATCATCCATCGCAACGCGCGTCGGCTCGCCGATGTGATCGAGGACGTGCTCGAGCTCAGCAGCCTGACGAACGCCGAGACGGCGCTGCGGCCGGCGGTCGAGGTGGACGTGTCGCGTCTGATCGTGGAGTGCGTCGAAGATGCGACGGGCCTCGTCTCGCGCGAGCGCGACGTGCAGGTCGAGCTGCACGTGCCCGCCGAGCCGGTGATCGTGCTCGGCGTCGAGCAGGACTTCTCGAGGGTCTGCTCCAACCTGCTCTCGAACGCCGTCAAGTTCAGCCCGGCGGGCGGCACCGTGACCGTGACGCTCGTCGCCGATGAGCAGTGGGTCGAGCTGCGCATCGCCGACGAGGGCCCGGGCATCCCGATCGCGGAGCAGGATGCCGTGTGGGAGCGCTTCTACCGCGTACACTCCGCGCGGCACAGCGACGTTCCCGGCACCGGCCTCGGTTTGCCGATCGTGCGCACGCTCGTGCGGCAGCGGCTGGGCGGGGAGGTCGCGCTGCTCTCGGATGGTGAGCACGGCACGACCGCCGTGGTGCGGGTGCCGCGACGGCGCGTCTCCGCGGCCGGAGGCGAGCGAGCGACGACGCGGGCTCAGGCGGAAGGCGAGTAGTCGCCCTCCCACGCGGCCAGCTGCCAGCCCAGCCACGGGCTGAAGGCGAAGGGCGTCGCGGCGACTGCCGCGCGCAGCTCGGCGGGGTCGATCCAGGCCCACTCGGCGACCTCGTCGGCCGCGGGGGAGAGCTCGCCCGCCGCGCGCGCGGTGTACACGGGGCAGATCTCGTTCTCGACGATGCCCGAGGCGTCGACGGCGCGGTAGCGGAAGTCGGGCAGCGCCACGCGCACGTCGGTGATGCGCAGCCCCAGCTCGCGCTCGGCCCGCCGCGCGATCGCCTGCACGGTGTCTTCACCGGGCGCGGGATGCCCGCAGAACGCGTTCGTCCACACCCCGGGCCACGTGCGCTTGTCGAGGGCCCGCCGCGTGACGAGCACGCGCCCGTGCTCGTCGAACACGTGGCACGAGAAGGCCAGGTGCAGGGGCGTGTCGGTCGTGTGCACGGTCGCTTTGGGCGCGGTGCCGACGACGGAGCCGTCCTCGGCGAGGAGGACGACGGTTTCAGGGGTTTCGATCATGGGCCGGGGTAGTCTGCTCGGGTGAAAAGGAACGACCTGGAGGCGATCGCAGAGTCGCGGGCGGCCATGGTCGACGCTGTGCTGGAGCGCTTCTTCAGCCTATCCAAGAAGCGTGCGGCCCCCCTGGGCACGCACTACGAGCACCTCTGGGGCCTGCTCGAGCGCAACACGCAGGGCGGCAAGCGCTTCCGCCCCCGCATGGTCATGGCCGCGTACGCGGGCCTCGGGGGTTCTGACATGGATGCCGCGGCCTATGTGGGCGCCTCGTTCGAGCTGCTGCACACCGCTCTCATCGTGCACGACGACGTGATCGATCGCGATTTCGTGCGCCGCGGCATCCCGAACATCTCGGGCGCGTACCGCGACCACGCCGTCGACCGCGGGGTGAGTGTCGAGATCGCCGAGCACCGCGGGGTGTCGGCGGCCGTCATCGCGGGCGACCTCGCGCTCTTCAACGCCTACCGGCTCATCGACAAGAGTGGTGTGGGTTCGCCGCTGCGCGAGCGGTTGCTCGACGTGCTCGACGAGGCGATGTTCGCGAGCGCGGCGGGTGAGCTCATCGATGTCGACTTCTCGATCGATCCGGACATGCCGCTCGTCGACGACATCCTCACCATGGAGCGCCTGAAGACGGCGGTCTACTCGTTCGAGACGCCGCTGCAGGCCGGGGCGATCCTGGCCGGGGCGAGCGAGCAGACCGTCGAGACGCTCGGCGACTTCGGGCGCGACATCGGCATCGCCTACCAGATCGTGGATGACGTGCTCGGGGTCTTCGGTGAGGAGGAGGCGACCGGCAAGACGACGATCGGCGACCTCCGCGAGGGCAAGCGCACCGTCATGATCGCCTTCGCCTGCTCGACGCCCGCCTGGGCGCGACTGTGCGACCTCATCGGCAAGGCCGACCTCAGTGTCGACGAGGCGGACGAAGCGCGCTCGCTGCTCATCGAGTGCGGCGCCCGTGCTTTCGCCGACGACCTCGCGCGCGGCTACGCCAACCGCGCACTCGCGCGCCTGGCCGAGCCGCACATCCCCTCCTCCCTGCGCGACGAGCTGCATCCCGTCGCCGAGACCGTGCTGAAACGGGTGCGATGAACCGCTTGAGCCTCTACGACCGCGTCGCCGACGAGACGGCCGGGGTGGTCATCCGGCGCTACTCGACCTCGTTCGGGCTGGCGTCCCGCCTGCTCGACCCGGCCGTGCGGCAGCATGTCGAGAACATCTACGCGCTCGTGCGCGTCGCCGACGAGATCGTCGACGGCGGGGTTGCCGAGGCCGGGCTCGACGCCGTCCACGCCGCGCGCTACCTGAACGAGTTCGAAGCCGAGACGAACGCCGCAATGCGCTCGGGCTACTCGACGAACCTCGTCGTGCACGCCTTCGCCCGCACGGCACGCGAGGTCGGGTTCGGCGAAGAACTCACCGAGCCGTTCTTCCACTCGATGCGCATGGATCTCACCGATACCGAGCACGACCCCGAGAGCTTCGATCGCTACGTCTACGGCTCGGCCGAGGTCGTCGGACTCATGTGCCTCCGGGCGTTCGTGCAGGGGATGGACATCGACGACGAGCAGAATGATCGCCTGGTCGCCGGTGCGCGCGCCCTCGGAGCGGCCTTCCAGAAGGTCAACTTCTTGCGCGATCTGTCGGCCGACTTCGAGTCGCTCGGGCGCAGCTACTTTCCCGGCGTCAACGTCGACAACTTCACGGAGGAGGACAAGGTGCGGCTGCTCGACGACATCGACGCTGACCTGCGCACCTCCGCCGCGGTCATCCCCGAGCTGCCGAAGGGCAGCCGCCGGGCCGTCGCCCTCGCGCAGGGCCTCTTCGCCGAGCTCTCGGTGCGTTTGCGCCGCACGCCCGCCGACCGCCTCATCCGCGCGCGCGTGCGCGTTCCCGACCCCGTCAAGGCCCGCATCGCGCTCGGCGCGCTCGCCGGCCGAACCCCCCGCTCGCGGCCCCTCGCCGCGACCTCCCCGAACGGAGCAGCATCATGAGTCGCGTCGTCGTCATCGGTGGAGGGATCGCGGGGCTCGCGAGTGCCGCCCTGCTCGCCCGCGATGGTCACGAGGTGACCCTCGTCGAGAAGCAGCCCGAGGTGGGCGGCCGCGCCGGCTCGTGGGAGAAGGACGGGTTCCGATTCGACATGGGGCCGTCGTGGTACCTCATGCCCGAGGTCTTCGACCACTTCTTCAAGCTGTGCGGAACGAGCGCCGCCGAGCAGCTGCAGCTCGTGCAGCTCGACCCCGGCTACCGCGTGATCACGCAGGGCTTCGACACCCCCACCGACATCGCGGCGTCGCGCGAGGAGAACATCGCGCTGTTCGAGGCGATCGAGCCGGGCGCGGGCGCCAAGCTCGAGACGTATCTCGACTCTGCGCTCGACACCTACGAGATGGCCAAGAAGCGCTTCCTCTACACGAGCTTCGCCTCGTTCGGTCCGCTGCTGCGCGGCGACGTGCTCGCGCGCACGGGCAAGCTCGTGAAGATGCTGCTGCAGAACCTCGACGACTACGTCGGTCGTCGGTTCCGCGACCTGCGCCTGCGGCAGATTCTCGGCTATCCGGCCGTCTTCCTCGGCTCGTCGCCGTTCCTCACGCCGAGCATGTACCACCTCATGTCGCACCTCGACCTCACCGACGGCGTGCTGTACCCCATGGGCGGCTTCACGCGCCTCATCGAGCGCATCGCCGCGGTGACCGAAGAGCAGGGGGTGAGCATCCGCACCTCGTCGCCCGTCGCCCGCATCATCGTCGACCCGGCCACGCGGCGCACCACGGGCGTCGAACTCGAGGGTGGTGAGGTCATCGAGGCCGACATCGTCGTCTCGGCCGCCGACCTGCACCACAGCGAGACCCAGCTGCTGCCCGCCGAGCTGCAGACCTACCCGCAGTCGTACTGGGACAAGAAGACGGCGGGCCCGAGCGCCCTGCTCATGTACCTGGGCGTGAAGGGCGAGCTGCCGCAGCTCGAGCACCACACCCTGCTCTTCACGGCCAACTGGCGCGAGAACTTCGAGTCGATCTTCGGCCCGCAGCCGACGTTGCCCGACCCGGCATCGCTCTACATCTGTAAGCCGAGCGGCGTCGACCCCTCGGTCGCGCCCGAGGGTCACGAGAACGTCTTCGTGCTCGTTCCGGCGCCCGCCGACCTGTCGTTCGGGCGCGGCGACATCGACGGCGATGGCGACACCCCGCTCGAGGTCTACGCCGACCGCATCGTCGCGCAGATCTCCGACTGGGCGAAGATCCCCGACCTCGCCGACCGCATCGTCGTGCGCCGCACCTACGGGCCCGGCAACTTCAACGACGACCTCAATGCCTGGCGCGGCACGGCCCTCGGCCCGGCGCACATCCTGTCGCAGAGCGCGTTCTTCCGGGCCGGCAACGTCTCGAAGAAGGTCAAGGGCTTGTACTACGCGGGCGGCTCGACGATCCCCGGCATCGGTCTGCCGATGTGCCTCATCAGCGCCGAGATCCTCATCAAGCGGCTGCGCGGCGACACCTCGACGGGCCCGCTGCCCGAGCCCCTCGAGCGCACGGTCGGTGCGGCCTCGGCCGATCCGGCGACCGCCGCCGCCTGACCCGACGAACGCGGATGTCTCCGATCAACTTCGCGTACCTCGCGGCGCTCGCCGTGTCGATCACGGGCATGGTGCTGCTCGACCGCCGTTTCGGGCTGTTCTTCTGGCGCGACGCGCGCCGCGCGGCGATCGTGCTGCCGCTCGGGGTCGCCTTCTTCCTCATCTGGGATCTCGGCGGCATCCTGCTCGGCATCTTCTTCCGGGGCCAGACCGAGTTCATGACGGGCCTGCTCATCGGGCCCGAGCTGCCGATCGAAGAGGTCTTCTTCCTCACCCTGCTCTGCTACAACACGATGAACGCCTACACGGCGGCGGTCGACTGGCTCGACGGCCGGTGGTCGCGCCGAGCATCCGCCACCTCGATCGATGAGGGGGCCGCCGGATGACCTACACCCTCCTCAACATCGTCTTCCTCGCCGTGGTCGCTCTCGTCGCGATCGCGGCCATCGTCGTGCGCCGGGCACCGCGCTGGCGCGCGGTGGGGCTCGCCGCCGTGCTGCTGCTCACCCTGACGGCGATCTTCGACAACGTCATCATCGGCACGGGCATCGTGGCCTACGACGACAGCCTCATCAGCGGCGTGCTCATCGGTCTCGCGCCGATCGAGGACTTCGCCTACACCGTCGCGGCGCTCGTGCTGCTGCCCTCGGTGTGGGAGCTGCTCCGGCGCACACCCAGCCGCCATGATGGGGAACCGTGAGGACCCTCGGTCAGCTGCTCGTCAGCTCGCGCCCCCTGAGCTGGATCAACACGGCGTTCCCCTTCGCGGCCGCGTACCTGCTCACGACGGGCCGCATCGACGCGGCCTTCGTCATCGGCACGATCTACTTCCTCATCCCCTACAACCTCGCGATGTACGGCATCAACGATGTCTTCGACTACGAGAGCGACCTGCGCAACCCGCGCAAGGGCGGCGTGGAGGGGGCGCTGCTCGATCCGAGCATCCACCGCACGACGCTGTGGGCGGCGGTGCTCTCGAACGTCCCGTTCCTCATCGCGCTCGTCGCGCTCGGCTCGCCCCTGTCGTGGCTCGTGCTCGCCGTGAGCGTCTTCGCGGTCATCGCCTACTCGGCGAAGGGGCTGCGCTTCAAAGAGAAGCCCGTGCTCGACTCGATCACCTCGTCGACGCACTTCGTGAGCCCCGCGGTCTACGGCCTCGTTCTCGCGGGGGCGACGTTCACGCCCGCCCTGTGGCTCATCCTGATCTCGTTCTTCCTGTGGGGCATGGCCTCGCACGCCTTCGGCGCGGTGCAAGACGTCATCGCCGACCGCGAGGGTGGGCTCGCCTCGATCGCGACCGTGTTCGGGGCGCGAACGACGACGCGTCTCGCTGTGGCCGCCTACGCGCTCGCGGGTCTGCTGCTGCTCGGCACCGAGTGGCCCGGTCCGCTCGCCCTGCTCGCCGCCGTGCCCTACGTCGTCATCGTCGCGCGGTTCTGGATGATCACCGATGCGACCGCCGAGACGGCCAATCGCGGGTGGAGGCGCTTCCTGCTGCTGAACTTCGTGGCCGGGGCGATCGTGACGATGCTCATGATCTACTGGGCGATCAACCGCTGAGCGGCACCGCCACGATCCGACGCGCTACAGGCCGCCCGCGAGCCCGATCGCGGTCAGCAGCAGCACGGGAGCCAGGCCGAGCACGATGCTCACGCCGAGCGCGAGGGTCGCGATCGCCCGCCCCCCGAGCCGCGGGGCCGCGCGCAGGGCGAGAACGGCCGCGACGGCCGTGAGCGCCGCGATCAGGGCGGCCAGGGCGAGCGAGGCGAGCGTGAGCGCGATGGGGTCGATGCCCGGGATGCTCACGGCCCCGGTCGCGACGACCGTCTGCAGCACGAAGCCCAGCAGCGTGAAGCCGGTGCCCGCGCGCGCGACCGCGGCGGCACGGTTCGGTCCGGGACGCATGCTGCGGCTGAGCTCGGGGCCGAACGCGGCGAACGGGTCGGGCTCGCGATGCGGGCGGCCGCGCCACGCGTCGCCGTCCCACCACTGCTCGTAGCCGGGCCGGTCGAGCAGGGGCTGCCAGCCGGGCCCCGATCGATCGAGGTCGGCGTCGTCGTCGAGAGAGTCGGGGTCGGAGCTCACAACTCGTAACGGTAGCCGAGCTCGGCCGGGTAGTCGCCGCGCGCGGTCAGCTGCGCCGCGGCATCGGCGAGGTGCGACAGCGTGAGGCCGAGAATCTGCGGGCCGAACGAGATGCGGCCGACGCCGAGCTCCGCGAGGCGCGCGAGGGGCAGGTATCCGGGATGCGCGAAGACCGCGATCGGAGCGCGCACGGCGGCCACGGCATCCGCCACCATCTGCTCGGTGCGCAGGCCGAGCATGAACACGCTCGTGGCGCCGGCGTCGACGTAGGCGTTCGCGCGGTCGATCGCTTCGTCCCAGTTGTCGGGGGATCCGGCGAGGGTGTCGGTGCGGGCGTTGATCGCGAGCGGCACTCCGGCAGCGTCGGCTGCGGCGCGCGCGGCGGCGACGCGGGCGGCCGCCTCCTCGATCGGGCGGCGCTCGCTCGTCGCACCGGCGAGCGAGTCCTCGATGTTGAGGCCCGCCGCCCCGGCCTCGATGAGGCGCGCGACGTTCGCCTGCACACCCGCCGCATCCGGGGCGTAGCCGCGCTCGAAGTCGACGCTCACGGGCAGCTCGGTCGCGGCGGTGATGCGGCCCGCGGCGGCGAGGGCCATGTCGACCGACATGCCCTCGCCGTCGTCGACGCCGAGCGAAAAGGCCACCGAGTGGCTCGCCGTCGCGAGCGCCCGCACCCCGGGGGTGCGGGCGACGATGCGAGCCGTCATGGCGTCCCACACGTTGACGACGATCAGCGGATCACCGGGAACATGCAGGGCGGCGAGGGCGGCGGCTTTGGCGGCAGGAGAGGTCATGCCTCTACGGTCTCACGATCCTCGTGGCCCGCGCGGCACCGGCCGTGGTGGCGGTGGTGCCCGCGGTGGTGGCCGCGGCCGGGCCAGCGACCATGACCGGGGCGCCCGCCGGGCATGCCCTGGCTCTCGTCCCAGCCCAGGTTGCGGGCCATGCGCTCGAGCGTCGCCATGGTCGTGGCGTAGTCCTCGTCGCTGATGCCCTCGCGGGCGGTGTCGTCGAGGCCGCGGTAGTACTCGTGCGCCAGGGCGCGCTTGCGCCAGGCGGCGATCCGCATCCAGCGACGAGGGTTCATCGAGTCGGCGTCGAACGCCGGGCGGTCGGTCGGTTCTGATGAGTTCTTCATGGGGTTTCTCCTTCGGGAAATGTGTATGTCATGTAACAACGAATGTCACCATACATATATTTCCGACGACGCACAACAGGCGGCCGACCGCTCACGGCGAACATGATCGATGTACCGTGACATTCATGGATGCGCAGCCCGACGATCTCGACACCATCGCGGCGATCGAGCGCGCCGTCAGCGAGCTGCGCCGATCGAACGGGCGACCCGGAAAGCCCGCCCACCAGCCCGGGCAGCACGGACCGTTCGGGTGGAAGGGCGGCCGGCACGAGCATCCCTTCGCGAACATGGCCCGCTACCGCCTGCTCTCGACCCTCGACCGCCTCGGCGATGGCGCGAGCGTGAGCGAGCTCGCCGCCGCGATCGGCGTCGACCAGCCGCGCGCGAGCCGCGTCGTCGCCGACTGCGTCGAGCGAGGCCTCGTCACGCGATCGACCGACGCGATGGATGCGCGGCGCAGCGTCATCGCGCTCACCGACGCCGGGCGCGCCGTGCTCGACGAGCGTCGCCGTGAGCGCCGCGCCGCGGTCGAGCGGGCGCTCGACGGCTTCACGGCGGAGGAGCGCGCGCAGTTCGCCGCACTGCTCGCTCGCTTCGTCGCCGGGGGTCGCGCCGACTAACGAGCGGGCGGCTGCTCGAGCGGTCGGGCAAACGCTCGACGCCGCGGGTCCGAACACCGTGCAGACCCCGCCCGCCGATCCGGAGAGCCTGCCATGCCCACCCTGACCCTGCTGACGACCACCGTCGAGACCGCGACGGCCATGGCCGACATGACGGCCACGGGCGACCTCCCGGCCCACGCGCTCGGCCTCGCGCTCGCCCTCGCGACATTCGCGGCCGGAGCGATCGTCGCGGTCGGGCCCGGCCGCCCGCGACCGGCGGCCACTCGAGGTCGTCGCGCCGCCCGCTGACACGAGCCGTTCACCCGGCGTGCGGCAGAGTCCCAGCCGGGGCGAGACGGATTCACGGCGGCGGTTGCGACGATGCGGCATGAGCACCGTCCGCCTGCGCGACTACCAGCCCTCCGACATGGATGCCATCCTGCGCCTGTGGGACGAGGTGCGCCACGAGGGCGTCGAGCCCGTCTACGCGCTCGCCGAGGTGCTCGCCTCGTGCGAGAAGGACCACGCGGTCGTCGCGCTGCACGACGAGCACGTGGTCGGCGTCGCGGTGGCGCGCGCGGCCCATGACCAGGGATGGATCGTCTTCCTCGCCGTCACGGCCGCCGCGCGCGGCGCGGGCATCGCGGGCTCGCTGCTCGCCGCGCTCGAGCAGCGCATGGCGCCCCAGGGCCTCACGCGGCTGTCGATCCTCGTGCCCGATGCGCAGCAGCAGCACGGCGCGCTCACGAAGGCCGGGTTCCAGGACCGAGCGCATCTGAGCTACTTCGAGCGCGAGATCCCCGTGAAGCAGCGCGAGCTGACGGCGCTGCGCGAGCTCGGCGGGCGCATCCTGCCCCGCGATCTGTGGGGTTCGATCGCCGGCATGCAGGCCGAGAAGGAGCTGCTGGAGCGGCGACTCGTGCTGCCGCTCGCCGACCCGGCGCTCGCCGAGCAGTTCGGCGTCGAACCCCCGCGGTCGATCGTCTTGTTCGGCCCGCCCGGCACCGGCAAGACGACGTTTGCCAAGGCGGTCGCCTCGCGCCTGCAGTGGCCCTTCGTCGAGGTGTTCCCGTCGCGCCTGGCGCACGGGCCGCAGGGCCTCGCGGGCGGGCTGCGCGAGACCTTCGCGACGATCGCTGAGCTCGACCACGTCATCGTCTTCATTGACGAGGTGGAGGAGATCGCGGCCCAGCGCGGCGGCGAGCCGCCCTCGGCCATGCAAGGCGTCACGAACGAGCTGCTCAAGATCATCCCGGCCTTCCGGGATGCTCCGGGCCGGCTCCTGATCTGCGCGACGAACTTCATCCGCGCCCTCGACGACGCCTTCCTGCGCCATGGCCGCTTCGACTACGTCATCCCGATCGGGCTGCCGGATGCCGCGGCGCGGGCGGCGATCTGGTCGCGGTACATCCCCGACTCGGTCGAAGGCGAGGTCGACCTCGCGCAGCTCGTGGCGAGCAGCGACGGCTACTCGCCGGCCGACATCGAGTTCGCGGCGCGATCGGCCTCGCAGGCGGCACTCGAGCAGTCGGTCTTCGGGGCACCGGGTGCGGGCATCCGCGGCCCCTCGACCGACGACTACCTCACGGCGATCGCCCGCACGCGCGCGACCGTGTCGCCCGAGGTCGCGAGCGAGTTCCGCGAGGACATCGCGGCCCTCGCCCGCACCTAGTCGCGGGCTCCGAGCTGCTCGTGCTCGCCTGGCTTCACGAACAGCATGAGAACGAGGCCGATGGCGATAATCACGACGATGCCCAGCACGCCGAAGATGGTGCCGCCGAACCAGGCGATGAAGCCGGCCCAGAGAAGCGGTGAGAGCGGGCTGGCGGCTCGGCCGGTTGTCGCGTAGAGGCCGAAGATCTCGGCCTCGCGCCCGGCGGGCGTGACACGTGCCAGCAGTGAGCGACTCGCCGCCTGGACAGGGCCGACGAAAGCGGTTAACGCGAGCCCGAAGATCCAGAACACGATCTTGCCCTGCTCGGAAAGCAGGAACACCGCCACGCCCGAGACCACGAGCCCGGCCAGCGCGAAGATGATGACGGCCCGCGCACCGAACCGGTCGTCGAATCGACCCGCGATGATGGTCGAGACTCCGGCGATGAGGTTCGCCCCGATGCCGAAGGCAACGACCTCGAGGAACTCGAACCCGAAAGCCACGCTCGCGAGCACTGCTCCGAACGTGAACACCCCAGCCAGGCCGTCGCGGTACACCGCCGACGCGAGCAAGAACCAGAACGTCTGGCGGCTGTCGCGGAAGATACGGCCGATCTGCTTGGCGACCTCGACGTACGCGCGGAAGAACCCGACGCGCACGCGGCCGGGCAGCGGTGGCACCTCAGGCACGTTGCGGAAGATGGCGATCGAGAACACGACCGTCCAGAGCGCGCACCCCAACGCCACGACGCGGAAGGGCAGGCCGCCGTCTTCCGGAAGCCCGAACCACTCGAAGAAGTAGGCGATCACGACGATGATGAGCGCGACGATTCCGCCCAGGTAGCCGAAGCCCCACCCGAGGCCGCTGACGCGTCCGATCGTCTTGGGGGTCGAGACCTGCACGAGCATCGCGTTGTAGTTGACGCCGGCGATCTCGCTGAAGATCGAGCCGATCGCGATCAGCGAGACCCCCAGCCAGAAGAAGCCGGGGTCGGCCTCGACGAAGAAGAGCAGCGCCGTGCAGGCAACGAGCAGGGCCGTTGAGATTCCGAGCCAGAGCTTGCGCCGCCCAGTCGCGTCACTGATCTGGCCGAGTACGGGAGCGACGAGCGCGATCGCGATTCCCGCAAACCCGAGGCCGAGTCCCAGGCCAGCGCTCAAGCCGTCGAGTGCGGCGATGAACGCGGGATCATCCTCGCCGAGCGCCACGATGTCTGCGGGAAGGAACGCTTCGGTGGTCAAGTACAGGGCCGTGAAGATGAAAGTGACGATGACCGTGTTGAACGGCTGCGTCGCCCAGTCCCACAGCGCCCACGACCACACCTGCTTGCGCGGCACGACCTTCTCAGCGAGCTCGACTCCCGCTGCGGCAACGGCCCCTGTTCGCGCGATGGTCGGTGGTGCCTGCACTCCGAGTTCATCGACGTGCGGGTGCTCAGGAGTGGATCCGACTCCGTTGTCGGACGGGTTCTCTGTCATGCGCTCACGCTACCCCGCAGGGGTAAACACGAGGTAGCGCGAAACGGCGTCGGTTTCGCTGGTGCGGATGACGGGGGTGCGGGCGAGCCCGCACCCCCGTTGGTGCTGTGCTACTCGGCCGACGTCTCGTCACGCACCATGTGCACCACGACAAGGGTCAGGATCGCGAGCACCGCGTTCTGCAAGGCCGGGTCGAGGCCGTTCCAGTCGACCGAGCGCCACATGTTGAACCACTCGCCGCCGACCGTGATGAAGGCCGTGAAGAAGACCAGGATCACGAGGATCAGACCGAGGGTCGCGAGCGAGCGAGCCGCGGCGAACGAGACCGAGCCGCGCATCGCGCGCACCCAGGCGACGACAGCGATCAGCAGCACGATGCCGGCGAGCGCCTCGGCGATGATCAGGCCGATGTAGCCGACGTTGGCCAGCACGGGGTTGTCGATGGCGCGCCACATGATGTCGGGGTCGAGATTGACGTCTTGGCCCTGACCGAAGTTCGTGGTGTCCATCGCGAGCACTCGTTCGACGAAGGCGTAGTTGGTGTCGTAATCGGTGATGTTCCCGAAGGCGACGAGCAGCATGTACAGCCCGTTGGTGGCCACGAGCACGAGTGCGGCGACCGAGAGCGAGCCGAGGCGCTGCCACCATGGGGTCGTGGCGCCGGTCGTGGCGGGGGTGGATGGGGTGGTCATCGGTGACTCCTTTCGTGAGGCATCGTTGCCTCCGCTCCACCGTACCGAGAAACCGATCCTGAGAGTTGAGCCAGAGCGACGCAGGTTTGCCCCGCTCGACTTGACAGCGGGCATCCCGAATCTCAAACTTGATACATCGCGACTCAACCTTTCGCGCCTGCAGACTTCGCAGTACTGAACCAGAAGGAGCACCACCATGGCTCGTGCCGTCGGCATCGACCTCGGAACCACCAACTCCGTCGTCTCCGTTCTCGAGGGTGGAGAACCCACCGTCATCGCCAACGCGGAAGGCTTCCGCACGACCCCCTCGGTCGTGGCCTTCACGAAGGATGGCGAGGTGCTCGTCGGCGAGACCGCGAAGCGCCAGGCCGTCACCAACGTCGACCGCACCATCGCGAGCGTCAAGCGCCACATGGGCACCGACTGGAAGCAGGAGATCGACGAAAGGAAGTACACCCCGCAGGAGATCAGCGCGCGCATTCTGGCGAAGCTGAAGCGGGATGCGGAGCAGTACCTGGGCGAGAGCGTCACCGACGCCGTCATCACGGTGCCCGCCTACTTCAACGACGCCGAGCGCCAGGCCACGAAGGAGGCCGGCGAGATCGCGGGCCTGAACGTGCTGCGCATCATCAACGAGCCCACCGCGGCCGCGCTCGCCTACGGTCTCGACAAGGGCAAGGAGGACGAGCTCATCCTCGTCTTCGACCTCGGTGGCGGCACGTTCGACGTCAGCCTGCTCGAGGTGGGCAAAGACGACGACTTCAGCACCATCCAGGTGCGCTCGACCGCCGGCGACAACCGTCTCGGTGGCGACGACTGGGATGCTCGCGTGGTCGACTACCTCGCCAAGCGCTTCAAGGAGTCGACGGGCGTCGACGTCAGCAACGACAAGATCGCCAAGCAGCGCCTCAAGGAGGCCGCCGAGCAGGCGAAGAAGGAGCTGTCGAGCTCGACGAGCACGAACATCCAGCTGCCGTACCTCTCGCTCACCGAGAACGGCCCCGCCAACCTCGACGAGTCGCTCACGCGCGCCAAGTTCGAAGAGCTGACGAGCGACCTGCTCGACCGCACGAAGAAGCCCTTCGAAGACGTCATCCGCGAGGCGGGCGTCAAGGTCGGCGACATCGCGCACGTCGTGCTCGTCGGCGGCTCGACCCGCATGCCCGCCGTCACCGAACTCGTCAAGAAGCTCACGGGCGGCCGTGAGCCCAACAAGGGCGTCAACCCTGACGAGGTCGTCGCCGTGGGCGCGGCCCTCCAGGCCGGCGTGCTGAAGGGCGAGCGCAAGGATGTTCTGCTCATCGACGTCACCCCCCTGAGCCTCGGCATCGAGACCAAGGGCGGCATCATGACCAAGCTCATCGAGCGCAACACGGCGATTCCGACCAAGCGCAGCGAGACCTTCACGACGGCCGATGACAACCAGCCGTCCGTCGCCATCCAGGTCTTCCAGGGCGAGCGCGAGTTCACGCGCGACAACAAGAACCTCGGCACGTTCGAGCTCACGGGCATCGCTCCCGCTCCGCGCGGCATCCCGCAGATCGAGGTCACCTTCGACATCGACGCGAACGGCATCGTGCACGTCTCGGCGAAGGACAAGGGCACCGGCAAGGAGCAGTCGATGACCATCACGGGCGGCTCGTCGCTCGCGAAGGAAGACATCGAGCGCATGGTGCGCGAGGCCGAGGAGCACGCTGCCGAGGACAAGGAGCGCCGCGAGAAGGCCGAGGTGCGCAACAACTCCGAGCAGCTCGTCTACTCGATCGAGAAGCTCATCAAGGAGAACGAGGACAAGCTTCCTGACGACGTCAAGGGTGAAGTGCAGGGCGATGTGGATGCTCTCAAGACGGCGCTCGCCGGCGACGACGACGCGGCCGTGAAGACGGCGTTCGACGCCCTCAACGCCTCGCAGACGAAGCTCGGCGAAGCCATCTACGCCGCGTCGCAGATGGAGCCGACGCCCTCGGACGACCAGGAGACCCCGGTCTCGAACGACGAGGACGTGGTCGACGCCGAGATCGTCGACGACGAGGACGACAAGAGCGCTGACGGCGGCAAGGACCAGAAGTAGTCATGGCGGCCAAGAAGCGCGACGACAGCCCGGAGGAGTTCGACGAGCAGGCCGAGCCGCTCGCCGAGGACGGCGCCGTGACCGATGCGGAGTCGGCCGACGACCTCGTCGCGGCGGAGGACGCCGACGTGGAGGTGTCGGAGAGCGGCAACTCGCTCGACGCCGACATCGACCACATCCTCTCCGAGGCCGGGCAGCGCGAGATCGAGGAGTATCGCGATCGCGCCGCCCGCGCCGAGGCTGAACTGGCGAACTTCCGCACCCGGGTGGAGCGCGACCGCGCTGCCAACCGTGAGGCGGTCATTGCCGACGTCATCCGCTCGCTGCTGCCCGCCATCGATGATCTCGATCGCGCGGCCGCGCACGGCGACCTCGAGGGCAGCCCCCTCGAGCTCGTCGCGCAGAAGCTGCGACAGTCGTTCGAGCGCTACGGCCTGCGATCGGTCGGTGTGGTCGGCGAGCCGTTCGACCCGGCGTTCCACGAGGCCATCGTGCAGCTACCGAGCGCCGAGGCGACCACGCAGACCGTTGCCGACGTCATCGAGGGCGGCTACGCCCTCGGCGACCGACTCGTGCGGCCGGCGAAGGTGGCCGTCTCCGTCCCCCAGGGCTAGGTGATCCATGGCCAGTCAGGACTGGTTCGACAAGGACTTCTACGCCGTGCTGGGGGTGACGAAGGACGTCACCGATGCTGAGCTCAAGAAGGCATATCGCAAGCTCGCGCGGCAGCACCACCCCGACTCCAACCCGGGGAACGCAGCCGCCGAGGCGCGGTTCAAGGAGATCAGCGAGGCTCACTCGGTGCTGAGCGACCCCGCGCAGCGCGCGGAGTACGACCAGATGCGGGCCATGGGCTCGGGCGCACGCTTCACGGCAGGCGGCGCGCCCGGCGGCTTCGACGACGTGTTCGGCGGCATGTTCGGGGGCCCCGGCGGGCGCCGCACGGCTCCCGGCGGGTTCGAGGACATCTTCGGAGGGCTGTTCGGCAACGGCGCGCCCGGTGCGGCCGGGGCCGGCCGGCGGTATGGCGCGCCCACGAAGGGCCGCGATCACACCGCGAGCGTCGGGCTCGAGTTCGCCACGGCGGTGCATGGCGACACCGTCACGCTCGAGCGGCCCGGCGGGGGCACACCGATCCAGGTCAAGATCCCCGCAGGGGTCGCCGACGGGCAGAAGATCCGCTTGCGCGGCAAGGGCGAGCCGAGCCGCGACGGCGGCGAGGCCGGTGATCTGGTGCTGACGGTGCAGGTGCGCCCGCATCCGGTGTTCAGTCGCGACGGTCTGAATCTGCGAGTGGATGTTCCCGTCACGTTCGTCGAAGCGGCCCTCGGTGCCACGATCGAGGTGCCGACGCTCGGCGGCGACCCCGTCAAGCTGCGTGTCGCGGCCGGCACCCCGAGCGGGCGCGTGCTGCGCGTCAAGGGCCGAGGGCTGACGACGCCCAAGGGCACGGGCGATCTGCTCGCGACCGTGCAGGTCGCTGTGCCCTCGCACCTGTCGGCCGAGGCGGCGAAACGCCTCGAGCAGTTCGCCGCGGCGCTGCCGCCCGAGAACCCGCGTGACGAGCTCATCGCCCGCGCTCGCGGGTGACGACGGGTGGTGATCGGAGGACAATGACCGTCATGGACGAGCACAGCCCGATCTTCGCGATCGCCGTGGCCGCTGAGCTCGCGGGGATGCACCCGCAGACCCTGCGACAGTACGACCGGCTCGGCCTCGTCTCGCCCACGCGCACGGCCGGGCAGAGCCGCCGCTACTCGATGCGTGACGTCGTGCAGCTGCGAGAGATCGCCCGGCTCAGCGCCGAGGGGCTCAACCTCGAGGGAATCCGCCGCATTCTCGACCTCGAGAACGAGGTCGTCGCCCTGCGGGCCCGCGTGCACGAGCTCGAGGCGGCGCTCGCCGACGAGCTGCTCGCCCGCCCCGGTCGGCGCGTCTTCGCCGCCGGCGTCGAGGGCGAGGTCGTGTCGATCAAGGCCGGCACGCGCGCCCAGAAGTCGAACCAGCTCGTCGTCTGGCGGCCGCTGCGGCGCAGCTAGACAGCAGTTAGACCGCAGCGGGCGCGGCGGTCGCGCTCGACTCGATCGTCTCCGCAGACCGCGGTAGCGTCACGATCATGCGCGCGCCCCCGAGTGACGAGCGCTCGATGTCGATGCGCCCCTCGAGCAGCTCGACGAGCGATTTCACGATCGAGAGCCCGAGACCCGTGCCGGGCGTCTGACGCTTGGCCGGGTCGGCGCTGCGGAAGAACCGCTCGAACACCCTCGGGCGGTCGTCGTCACTGATTCCGGGGCCGGAGTCATCGATGACGAGCAGCACCGTCGAGCCGTCGCACGCCGTCGTCACGCGCACAACGCCCCCCGCGGGCGTGAACTTGATGGCGTTCGCGAGCAGGTTCGTGGCGATGCGCCCGAGCGCGTTCGCGTTGCCCATGACGAAGGTCGGCGAGGGGCACAGGTCGGTCTCGACCGCGACGTGGGCGTCGCGCGCCGTCGCCGCCTGGTCGGCGATGGCATCGCCGACGACCGCGGTCAGATCGATGCTGCTCGACTCGCGCACGGGGTTCGGCGCGGTCATGCGACCGAGCTCGAGCAGCTCTTCGACCATCTCCGTCAGTCGGGATGCGTTGCGCAGAATGATCTCCGAGGCCTGCCGCTGCTCGGCGGCGGCGGTCTCGTGCAGCTCTTCGGCGAAGCCCACGATGCTCGTGATCGGCGTCCGCAGCTCGTGGCTCACCGCCGACACGAAGTCGTCCTTCTGCTGCGAGATGGCGCGCAGCTCGTCGGCGACGCGACGCTCGCGCTCGACCGCCGAGGCCATCGCCCGCTGCGCGGCGACGAAGTCGCTGATGTCGACGAGCTGCAGCCCCAGCACGGTGTCACCGTCGGCAGTGGGCACGCGGCGGCCGTGCACCTGCACCGTGCGGTCGTCGGCGAGCAGCACCTCGGTCGTCAGATCGTCGGTGCCGCTCACGATCCACGCGTCGATGAACGGATCGAACCACGCGGCCTCGACCAGTTCGGCCGCGACGTCGTTGATCTCGAGGATGCTCGGGCTCGCGCCCGCCGTCGCGCGCACGAACATCGACCCGACCTGCGAGCCGACGAAGCCGCCGCGCAGCATCGTCGCGCGCCGTTCGTTCTCCGCTCGCAGCTCGGCGCGCTCGCTGCGCACGACCATGATGAACAGGATCGTGAGCGCCATCGAGAGCAGGTAGATCTGCACGAGCAACGTGGCCGACACTCCCGCCTCGAGCCCCGCATAGGGACCACCGCCGAGCACGGTGAGCACCGAGGCGACGGCGCCGAGGAGCACGAGCTCGACCGTCGCGACGATCGGTTGGAAGCGCACCGCGGCCCAGCCGAAGAAGGGGAAGAGCAGGGCGCCGATGGCCTCGTTCTGGAACGGTGCGAACACGGTGAGGGTGACGAGGGTCGTCAGTGCGACTTGCACGACAAGCTCGATGCGCTGCCGCGCGGCGGGTTTCGGCAGGGGCACGAGAGCGATCGGCACGATGAGCAGCAGCGCTGACACGTGCGAGGGCACGAGTGCGATGAAGCTCGCAAGGGGGTCGGCACCGACGAGCAGGGTGAATGAGACCATGCCGATGAGCCCGACAACGACCGAGGCCGAGACGACCGCGGCGATGAAGCGCAGCAGGCCGCGCGAGCTGGCGAGCATGGCCGATCGGCCCTGGGGGCCGAGCACGGCGGTGAAGACGAGCAGCTCGACGACGACGACGACGACCGCCCAGGCGGCGAACTCGAGCGGACGCCCGATGAGGACGTTCGAGAGGGCGGCGACGGCGCCGACGAGCGCGAGCACCTGCCAGCGGGGTCCGCGGTAGAGCAGATACAGCAGGGCGCTCGTGCCCGCCGCGGGCCACCAGATCGCGGCGTTGCTGCCTGCGGGGGTGAGGTACAGCGCCGCGAATCCGAGGCCGAAGGTCAGCAGAGCGAGCGCCGCGATGAGGGCGATGTAGGCGGGCCGCGAGAGATCTCGAGAACGCTGGATCAAGCCGACGGCGCCGAGCAGCGCGGCGTCCTGCTGCTGCAGGTCGCGGGGGCGAAGGGGTCTCACACGGCTGACACTAACCCCCACGGGGAGAATTGGGGTTGCGGCGATGGCACGAGTTCTGATAAGCAAGGATCAGCCAGATATTCTCTGCTGATCGAGCGGCGGCTCGCGCGAGACGGGCGCGACCCGCGTGCTCCTGCTGACGGCGCGGGCGCAGGATTCGAACGCGGCATGCCCCCGACAGACGGACAGGCCCTAGGGTGGCGGGCGTGACCGCCGACACCGCTTCCGCCCTGGACGCCCTGCTGGGCGGACTGCGCCGGCGCCCCGATGTCGAGGCCGCCGAACTGCGGGCGTGGGACGCCGCCGACCGGTACCTTCTCGACACCGCAGCGCCGCTGCTGGCCGACGCCCCCGCCGCGGTCGTCGTCGTGGACGATACGCACGGCGCGCTCTCGCTTGGCGCGCGCACGCTCGGCGCCGCGCGCGTGCGCGTGCACCAGGACTCGCTCGTCGCGCAGCACGCGCTCGAGGCGAACGCCGTCGCTGCGGGCGTCGTCGCGATCGAGCAGCATTCCCTCGAGACGGTCATGTCGCCGGATGCGCCGCTCGCGCTGCTGCGCCTGCCGCGCTCGCTCGACCGCCTCGATGCGGTCGCCCGGCACCTGGCCGCGCACGCGCATCCCGATGCCGTGCTCATCGCGGGCAACATGCTCAAGCACATGACCCCCGCGCAGAACGATGTTCTGCGGGCGAGCTGGCAGCACGTCGACGTCTCGCTCGCGCGCGGCAAAGCGCGCCTGCTCACCGCGCGGGGGCCGCGTCGGCTCGAGCCTCCCGCACCCGCGCGCGGGTACGCGCCCGAGCACGAGCTGCACATCGTGGCGCTGCCGGGCGTCTTCGCTTCCCGCTCCCTCGATATCGGCACGCGCGCCCTGCTCGACGCGGCCGACCGCCTACCGCCCTTCGCGACCGCGATCGACCTGGCGTGCGGCTCGGGCGTACTCGCCGCGTTCCTGGCGCGGCGGGAGCCGGGGGCGCGCGTCATCGCGAGCGACGTGTCGGCGGTCGCCGTGCAGAGCGCTGCGCTCACGGCTGCCGCGAACGGTGCCCGCATCGAGCCCGTGCACGACGACGGGCTCTCGCAGCAGCCCGACGCGAGCGCCGATCTCATCGTGCTCAACCCGCCCTTCCACGTGGGAGCGGCGGTGCACACGGGCGTCGCGCTGCGGCTGTTCGCCGAGGCCGACCGGGTGCTGCGTCCGGGCGGCGAGCTCTGGGCCGTCTGGAACAGCCACCTCGCCTATGCACCCGCGCTCGAGCGGGCCGTCGGTGCGACTCGGCAGGTGGCGCGCACCCCGAAGTTCACCGTGACCGCTTCGCGACGGCGCTGAGCGCTACTGGTCGCGGTAGCGCCGCGCCTCGGCGAGCTTCTCGGTGAGCTCGGCGGCCGTGAACCGCGGTCCGTAGCCAGGCATGTCGCGCTGGATGCGCCAGCTCTCGGCGAGCCCGCCGCCGGGCACGGCATCGAAGCCGAGCTCGTCGATGAGCGCACGCACCCGCTCGACCGCCGCCGCATCCTCGCCGTAGACCATGAGCGCGCGCCGGTCGGGCGTGCCCGCTGCCTGCGCGTGCTCGGCGATGTGCAGGGCGGGAATGTGATTGAAGGCCTTGACGACCGTGGCCCCCGCGAAGTGCCGGGCCACGTACTCGGCCGTCGTGAGGCTCTCGTCGTCGAGCTCGGCGATGTGCCCGTCGCGCGCCGGGTAGTAGTTGTTCGTGTCGATGACGATGCGGCCCTCGAGCAGCGTGCTCGGGATGCCCGTGACGGCCCCCAGCGGAATCGTCACGACGACGAGGTCGCCGGCCTGCGCCGCCTGCTCGACGGTGCCCGCGGTGGCGAGCTCGCCGAGCTCGGCGACGAGCGGCGCGAGCGAGGCGGGGCCGCGCGAGTTGGCGATCACGACGGGGTGCCCCGCCGCCGTGAGAACGCGCGCGAGCGCGCTGCCGATGTTGCCCGAACCGATGATGCCGATCGTGGAGGTCATGTCGGGCTCAAGCCGTGCGGCGCACTCGGTATTCCCTCGATCGCCGCGGGGTAGCGTTCGCCAGGGGCGCACGCGCTCGTGCCCGCGGACCTGGCGCCTCGGCCCCGCTCGGCGTAAACTTGAGTCGTTACGACTCAGGTTTGTCGTCACCGACCTCTCAGGAGAGCACACGATGGCCAACATGCAGGGCGCCCCCTCCAGCCAGGAGCAGCAGAAGTCTGCCCTCGAGCAGTACGGCGTCAACCTCACCGAGATCGCCCGCTCGGGCAAGCTCGACCCCGTCATCGGGCGCGACGCCGAGATCCGCCGCGTCAGCCAGGTGCTCAGCCGCCGCACGAAGAACAACCCCGTGCTCATCGGCGAGCCCGGTGTCGGCAAGACGGCCGTCGTCGAAGGCCTCGCGCAGCGCATCGTCGCGGGCGACGTGCCCGACTCGCTCAAGGACAAGCAGCTCGTCGGCCTCGACCTCGCCGCCCTCGTAGCCGGCGCGAAGTACCGCGGCGAATTCGAAGAGCGCCTCAAGGCCGTGCTGAAGGAGATCGACGAGTCGAACGGCCAGGTCATCACCTTCATCGACGAACTGCACACCCTCATGGGCGCGGGCGGTGGAGAGGGCTCGGTGGCGGCCGCCAACATGCTCAAGCCGATGCTCGCGCGCGGCGAACTGCGCATGATCGGCGCGACGACGCTCAACGAGTATCGCGAGTACATCGAGAAGGACGCCGCGCTCGAGCGCCGATTCCAGCAGGTCTTCGTCGGCGAGCCGAGCGTGGAGGACACGGTCGCCATCTTGCGCGGCCTGAAGGAGCGCTACGAGGCCCACCACAAGGTCTCGATCGCCGACAGCGCGCTCGTCGCCGCGGCATCCCTCAGCAATCGCTACATCACGAGCCGTCAGCTGCCCGACAAGGCCATCGACCTCGTCGACGAGGCCGCCAGCCGGCTGAAGATGGAGATCGAGTCGAGCCCCGTCGAGCTCGACGAGCTCAAGCGCGCCGTGACGCGCCTCGAGATCGAAGAGCTGGCCCTCAAGAAGGAGAAGGACGAGGCCTCGAAGGCCCGCCTCGCGAAACTGCGCGACGAGCTGAAGGAGAAGACCGCCCAGCGGGATGCCCTGCAGCAGCGCTGGACCATCGAGAAGTCGGGCCTCACCGCCGTCGGCGAGCTGAAGACGCGCCTCAACGACGCGCGCATCGCGCTCGACAAGGCCATGCGCGAGGGCGAGTACCAGCAGGCCTCGAAGCTCAACTACGAGATTATCCCGGGCATCGAGCGGCAGCTCGCCGAGGCCGAGAGCGTCGAGACCGGCCCGCGCATGGTCAACGACCAGGTGACCGACGACGACATCGCCGCGGTCGTGGCGGCCTGGACGGGCATCCCCGTCGACAAGCTGACGCAGGGCGAGACCGAGAAGCTGCTGACGCTCGAGGCCGAGCTCGGCAAGCGCATCATCGGGCAGAAGGATGCCGTGGCCGCCGTGAGCGAAGCCGTGCGCCGCACGCGCGCGGGCATCAGCGACCCCGATCGGCCGACCGGCTCCTTCCTGTTCCTCGGCCCGACCGGCGTGGGCAAGACCGAGCTCGCGAAGGCGCTCGCCGACTACCTGTTCGACGACGAGAAGTCGATGGTGCGCATCGACATGAGCGAGTACGGCGAGAAGTTCAGCGTCTCGCGGCTCATCGGCGCCCCTCCCGGTTACGTCGGCTATGAGCAGGGCGGCCAGCTCACCGAGGCCGTTCGCCGTCGCCCCTACTCGGTCATCCTGCTCGACGAGGTCGAGAAGGCGCACCCCGAGGTCTTCGACCTGCTGCTGCAGGTGCTCGACGACGGCCGCCTCACCGATGGCCAGGGCCGAACGGTCGACTTCCGCAACACGATCCTCATCCTCACCTCGAACCTCGGCTCGCAGCTGCTCATCGACCCTTCGCTCGACTGGCCCGCGAAGGTCGCCGGGGTCAACGACATCGTGCGCCAGGCGTTCAAGCCCGAGTTCGTCAACCGGCTCGACGACATCGTCGTCTTCTCGCCGTTGTCGACCGACGATCTCGGCCAGATCGTCTCGCTGCAGGTCGACCGTCTCGAACGGCGCCTCACCGAGCGGCGCCTGCAGCTGGCGGTGACGCCGGATGCCCGCACCTGGCTCGCCGAGCGCGGCTACGACCCCGTGTATGGCGCGCGGCCGCTGCGCCGGCTCATGCAGCACGAGATCGACGACGCGCTCGCCCGCGCCATCCTCTCGGGCACGATCAGCGACGGCGACGTCGTGCGCGTCGACGTGTCGCCCACGGGCGACGACCTCGTGGTGGCCCGCATGGAGGACGCGCCCCTGCCCGGTGCCTAGGCTGGCCTGATGCGCGCCACGATCATCCACGGACCTCGCGACATCCGCCTCGATGAGGTCGACGACGTCGTCCTTGCCTCCGGTATCGGTGAGGGAGGGCAGCCGGCCAGCGGCCGTGACGCGATCGTGCGGATCGTCGCGGCGTGCGTGTGCGGGAGCGACCTCTGGCCCTATCGCGGGGTGACCGAGACGAAAGAGCCCCGGCCGATCGGCCACGAGTTCGTCGGCGTGGTCGAGCAGATCGGTGCTGCCGTCGCGCACGTGGCCATCGGTGACTTCGTGATCGCGCCTTTCTACGACTGCGACATGACCTGCGTGAACTGCCGCAACGGCGTGAGCGCATCGTGCCTCGACGGCAACTGGTGGGGCAGGCCCGACCGCGAGGGCTTCGCCACCGGGGCGGCGCAGGCTGAGCGCATCCGGGTGCCGCACGCCGACGGCTCGCTCGTCACCGTGCCCGGTCCGGTCGACGACGCGATGGTGCCGCACCTGCTCGCCCTGAGCGACGTCATGGGCACCGGCCACCACGCGGCCGTCTCGGCTGGGGTCGGCCCGGGTTCGACCGTGGCCGTCGTGGGCGATGGCGCCGTCGGCCTGTGCGCCGTCATCGCGGCGAAGCGACTGGGAGCCACGCGCATCGTCATGATGTCGCGGCACCCCGATCGCCAGGCCCTCGCCACCCGATTCGGTGCGACCGACATCGTCGAGCAGCGCGGCGACGAGGGCGTCGCTGCCGTGAAGGCGCTGTTCGGCGGCATCGGTCCGGATGCCGTGCTCGAGTGCGTCGGCACCGCCGAGTCGATGGATCAGGCGATCCGCAGCGCCCGCCCCGGCGGCATGGTCGGCTACGTCGGGGTGCCCAACGGTGGAGCAGAACTGCCGATTCGCACGCTGTTCGGCTCCAACGTCGGAGTGAACGGGGGAGTCGCCCCCGTGCGCAACTACGTGGACGCACTGCTGCCCGACGTGCTCGACGGCACGATCGAGCCGGGTCTCGTCTTCGATCTCGAGCTGCCGCTCGCCCAGGTGGCCGAGGCGTACGCGGCCATGGACGAGCGCCGCGCGACGAAAGTGCTCCTCCGGCCGTAGTCGGGCCCGTCGAGTCAGGGGGTGAGCGCGGCGCGCACCGCCAGGGCGATGACGAGCGCCCCGCCGACGAGAGCCGTGACGCGCGCGCCGATGGGCCCGGTCAGCACCCGGCCGACGAGCGACCCCGCCGTCGTGAGCAGCAGCTGCCAGCTGAGCGATGCGGCGAACGCGGCGAGCACGAACACGACGCGCTCGGGCACCCCTGCATCGACCGCGAGCGTCGAGCTGCCGACGAGCGCGGCGAAGTAGACGACCGTGACGGGGTTGACGAGGGTCAGCGCGCCAACCGTCACGAACAGGCGGCGGAACGTCGTGGGGCGCACGTGCGGCCCCGGCTCCGCATCCCCGCTCTCGATCGATGCCGCGGCGACGGGGCCCGTGCGCGGACGCAGACCTGGAAGAGCGAGCACGACGCCGAGCACGAGCAGCACGGCGACCGAGATCCAGCGCAGGGGCTCGGCGATCTGCGCGATGAGCGGTGCGATGACCGCCCCCGCTGTCACGGCGACGGTCGCGTAGACGCCGTCGACCGTCGCGGCGCCGAACGCCCCGCCCGCGGCGATGCGGGCTCCGTGCTGCGCGCCGAGCGTGATGAGCAGGGCCGCAATGGCCCCCACGGGCACCGCGATGGCGTAGCCGGCGATGACGCCTGCGACCAGCGCATCCAGCACGGTGCCCCTCTCGATCGACGGCCCGCAGGCCGGATCGTCGAGACTACAACAGCGCTGGCATGACCTCGTTCTCGAACAGCTCGATGCCGCTCGTGTCGTAGGCGGCCTCCGCGAAGTAGGTGATCGCGTAGGTCATGCCGAGCGCCTGCATCTGCTGCAGACGCTCGATGAGCTGCTCGGGCGTGCCCGCGAGGCCCGTGCCGTTGCGCAGGTCGGCGACGGCCTTCGTCGCCCGTTCGGCGCCGATGAAGCGCTCGAGGCGCGCCTCGATCGCGGCAATGCGATCGGCCACCTCGGCCTCGTCGCGGCCGATGACGGTGTTGTAGTTCGACGAGCGCGTGATGGCCTCGAAGCTCGTGCCGAGGCGCT
Organism: Microcella humidisoli; assembly: GCF_024362325.1. Taxonomy (NCBI): domain Bacteria; kingdom Bacillati; phylum Actinomycetota; class Actinomycetes; order Micrococcales; family Microbacteriaceae; genus Microcella; species Microcella humidisoli. The sequence goes on along the minus strand of NZ_CP101497.1, from coordinate 1,001,862 downwards.
CGCAGTGCCCGCGGAGGATCTCGCTCTTCGCCGTGAACTCCTCGGGGCTGCCCCCGAAGTTGGTGTACTGCCCGTACTGCGCGGCGATGCGCAGCGTCACCTTCTCGCCACCACCGGCGATCCAGAGCGGGATGCCCTCCTTCTGCACCGGCAGCGGCCGCACGATCGCGCCGTCGACCTGGAAGTAGCGGCCGTCGAGGGTCGCCGTGCCCTCTGACCAGGCCTGCCGCATGATCTGCACGCCCTCGTCGAGTGCGCGCAAGCGATCGCCGATCTCGGGGAAGCCGTAGCCGTAGGCCTTCCACTCGTGCTCGTACCAGCCGCCACCGATGCCCATCTCGACGCGCCCGCCCGAGACGTGGTCGACCGTGGCCGCGACCTTCGCGAGGTACGCGGGGTTGCGGTAGCCCATGCACGTGCACATCTGGCCGAGGCGCACACGCTCGGTCACGGCGCCGAAGGCCGACATGAGCGTCCAGGCCTCGTGCGTGGCCTCGTCGCTCGGCACGGGCACGGTGTGGAAGTGGTCGTAGACCCAGATCGACTCCCACTGGCCGGCATCGGCGTGCAACGAAAGTTTCTTCATCACCGACCACTGCTCGGTCGGGTCGATGTCGACGAGATCGTGGCGCCAGCCTTGGGGAATGAAGAGTCCGAATCGCATGAGCCCCACGCTACGCCTGCCGGGCATCCTTTCGGGCGTCGCGTTTCGCCTTCGCGACCTTCGCTGCGGCTCCTGCTCGCTTCGCGAGGTCGACGCCCTGTTGGTTGAGCTTCTTCGCCCGCTCGCTCTCTGTGCCGAGAATGGCAAGGCCGCCGAGAGCGATGAGCGTGCCGGGGCCGGGCAGCGGCATGAGCACGACGCCGAGCCCGACGGTGGTGCCGCCGACGACCTTGACGCCCGTGCGATAGGCCTGGTCGAGTTTGGGGCGACGACGGATCGCTTCGCGTGCCGACGCGGCGGCCGAGCGCGCGCCGGTGATGCGCGGCGCGGCACCCGCGGCCTCGTATCCGGCGTCGCCGGGCTGCAGGATGCGCGGGTCGGTCACGCCGTCGGAGGTCACCTTCTCAGTGTGAGGAGCGGTGCTATGAGGTCGCTGTGGTCTCCAGCCCCACTGCTACCATCGCTTCATGCTCACGTGGATTCGGTTGCGCCGCCGCTAACGGCGAGCACGCGACCTCACCTCTCTCTGACGACCTCGGCCGATGCCGAGGGTGATCGCTCTGCTCGACCGTTCTCACGGTCCTCGCCGCGGTGGCCTCTGTGCGCTGCCGGGCACCCTCTCAGCAGTGGAGCATCCATGTCTCGTCGTCACCGTTCTTCGTCACCAACCCAGCGGTCCAACCGTGAAACGCCACGGGCCGGTCACCCTCCCCGACGCCAGCACGACCTCGGTCAGAACGACCTCGTCGATCGACGAGCGATCGCGGCTGTCGTCGAGCAGGTGGTGTCGACAACCGGCCCTATCGTCGAGCTCGCCGCAGGAGCCGGTCGACTCACTGTGCCCCTCGCGGCGCTCGGCCGCCCCCTCACCGCCATCGAGATCGACCCTCGTCGAGTGGTCGCGCTACGGGCGAGACTCCCTTCGCGGGTGCGAGTTATCGAGGGTGATCTTCTGCGCAAGCCGTTGCCCGCATCACCGCATGTCATCGTCGGCAACCTGCCCTTCCATCTGTCGACGGCAACGCTTCGACGGCTGCTCGCTGCAGAAGGCTGGACCTCGGCCGCCTTGATTCTGCAGTGGGAGGCGGCGCGTCGACGTGCCGGCATCGGCGGCGGCAGTCAGCTGACCGCGCAGTCTGCGCCGTGGTTCGAGTTTCGACTCGTCAGCCGTATTCCTTCCACGGCTTTCCGCCCACGCCCCGCGGTAGACGCCGCGCTCTTGGTGATTGAGCGACGCACTCAGCCGCTCGTACCGAGTCGCGACCGAGCGGCCTATCAGCGCTGGGTTGCGTCCGTCTTCGCCGTGCCCGGTAGTGCGTGCTCGGCACTCGCGCGCGCCGATCGCCTGTCTCGCCGAGCCAGCCGCGCGCGTTGCGCTCGTGCAGGGGTCGATGCAGAGAAACCGGTCTCGCGCATCACTGCGGAGGGTTGGGCGGCGCTGTGGCGCGACTCTCGACCGCGCTGAGGAGGTCTGCCGAGTCGATCACCGAGGCGAGGGGTCCGTCGAGGCGGACGAGAATGACGTGCCGAAGCTCGCGGTCGTCGCCGGTCTGCATCTGCGCACCAGGAACGACTGTGACGTGCGGCTGGAACCCCGTTCGCCAGAACTCGGGCTCGCGAGCGGCGAAGCCCTCCATCGACATGAGGAGGTCGGCCAGCGCGTCATGGAGCACAGCCACCTGCTCGGAAGACACGAGCAGCACGGGAACACTCTGGTCCGATCCGAACAGTGCGGGCGACCCAAGAGTCACCGGTATGGGCCTGGTGCCCGCCAGCTGTTCGCGGACCACCCGTCGCAGCTCTGGTTCCTGCGCAGCTGTCGTGAAGTTGGAGGCCAGCGTCAGATGCGGCGGCCATTGTGAGCGCAAGAAACTCGTGCCCGCGCCGATCGGTGTGAAGAGCGCGACAACGGCATAGAGAGACTCTGACGACTCGCGCGCTGCCGGCGTGGCTTCGAGGTTCGACACGAAGCGCACCCGGTCAGTGGTTGAGCTCTTGGCGCACGACCTGCAGGAAGCCGTCGATGTCGGCCTCGGTCGTGTCGAACGCGCACATCCAGCGCACCTCGCCACGCGCGCGGTCCCAGTCGTAGAAGCGCACGCGTTCGCGGATCCGGTCGGCGGCGTCGTTTGCCAGGAGTGCGAAGACGGCATTGGCCTGGGTCTGCTGGCTGAAGCCGAGCGACCCGGCGGGCACCGAGCCGTCGGCGAGCATCCCCTCAAGGCCTGCCCGCAGCCGTGCCGCCATGGCGTTCGCGTGCATCGCCGAGCGGATGCCCAGACCCTCGTCGAAGAGGGTCAGCAGCTGCGCCGAGATGAAGCGCATCTTGCTCGCGAGCTGCATGTTCATCTTGCGCAGGTAGATGAGCCCGTCGACGCGCGCGGGGTCGATGACGACGATCGCCTCGGCGCCCATGAGGCCGTTCTTCGTGCCGCCGAGCGACAGGATGTCGACGCCGGCGTCGGCGGTGAAGGCGTGCAGGCTCGTGCCGAGGGCGGCGGCGGCGTTCCAGACCCGGGCGCCGTCGAGGTGCAGGGCCATGCCGTGGGCGTGCGCGTGATCGGCGAGGGCACGCACCTCGGCGGGCGTGTAGACCGTGCCGACCTCGGTGGTGTTGGTGATGCTCACGGCGAGGGGCTGCGCACGGTGCTCGTCGCCCCAGCCGAAGGCCTCGGTGTCGACGAGCTCGGGGGTGAGCTTGCCGTCGGGGGTCGGCACGGTGAAGAGCTTGAGGCCGCTCACGCGCTCGGGCGCGCCGCCCTCGTCGGTGTGGATGTGCGCCGTGCCGCTCGCGATGACGGCGCCCCAGCGCGGCATGAGCGCCGTGAGCGCGAGCACGTTGGCGCCGGTGCCGTTGAAGACGGGGAAGACCTCGGCCTGCTCGCCGAACTCGGCCTTCACCACCTCTGCGAGGCGGGCCGTGTACTGGTCTTCGCCGTAGGCGATCTGGTGGCCGCCGTTGGCCTCGGCGAGGGCCGCGAGCACTTCGGGGTGCACGCCGGCGTAGTTGTCGCTCGCGAAGCCGCGGTAGCTGGTGTCGTGGATGCGCATCACGCCTCCATCCTCCCACCCACCGCGGCCGCGCGAGCGCGTCGCCTCAGCCTTTCAGCCCCGCAGGGGCTCAGCCCTTGAGCGCCTCGGCGAGCGTGACCCGGCCGCCCGTGCGCAGCAGGGAGTTCTCGTAGATGCGCGCGCCGATGCCGACGATCAGGGCGGCGCTCGCCGCGAGCACGGCGAGCGAGAGATACGGCTCCCACCACTGGGCCTGCTCGAGGAAGATGCGCATCGGCATGCCGACGGGCGAGGAGAAGGGCACGTACGACATGATGCCGACGACGAGCTCGTTGTCGTTGAAGAAGATGATGAGGAAGTACGGCAGCATCACGAGCCAGGTGACGGGCTGCAGCACGGTTCCCGTGTCTTCCATGCGCGAGACGAGCGACGCCGAGGCGGCGAACATCGAGGCGAGCAGCACGAAGCCGACGGCGAAGAACACCAGGAACCAGATCGCGGCCGGCCCGATGTCGCTCAGCAGCACGTCCTGCCCCGTCAGCATGAGCGAGAGCGCCGCCGTGACGGCGATGAGCACGATTTGGCCGAGCGCGAGCGCCGAGTTGCCGACGACCTTGCCGGCCAGCAGCGCCCGGGCCGGAACGGCCGTGAGCAGGATCTCGACGATGCGCGTCTGCTTCTCCTCCACCACGCTCTGCGCGATGGTGCCGCCGAAGGTGATGGCGGCGGTGAAGAAGACGATGCCGAACGCGAAGGCGATGAGGAAGGCGAGCCCCGAGTCGACGGGCGCCTCCTCGAGCAGTCGTACCTCGGGGGCGATCGACAGCGCCTGCACGAGGGAGACGGGCGTCGCGTCGAGCGCGATGACCTCGATCGCGGGCGTGCCGGCCGGCGCGTCGTCGATCGGGACGACGGCGGCCTCGACATCGCCGTCGCGCACGAGCTGCTCGGCCTCGGCGATGGTGGCCACCGGTTCGACCTCGAGACCGTCGATCTCGTCGATCACCTCGGCGACGGAGCCAACGGCGGCGACCGAGGTCGGGCCGCTCGTGCTCGAGACGAGGTTCGAGATGATGATGCCCGCCGCGACGATCACGACGAGGATCGCGGTCGAGATGATGAACGACTTCGATCGCACGCGCGAGGTGATCTCGCGGGACGCGACGAGGCCGATGGCCGCGCGCGTCGAGAGTGCGGTGTGGGGGGTGGGGCTGGCGGTGGTCATCACTGCACGACCTCTCGGAAGATCTCGGTCAGGGTGGGTCGGCGGGGTGCGAACCGTTGCACCTCGCCGCGCTGGGCGGCCTGCTGCAGCACGAGCTGGGCGCCGTGCGCGTCGGCCTCGAAAAGCACGTAGCCGCCGTCGAACTCGATGACGTCGACCTCGGCGAGGGCTCGCACCCACGCGGCGTCGTCGCCGACCTGCAGCTCCCACTGCGAGCCCGCGTTGGCCTCGCGCAGGGCATCCCGCGTGCCGGCCGCGCGGATGCGGCCGTCGGCGATCACGACGATGTCGTCGCAGAGACGCTCGACGACGTCGAGCTGGTGGCTCGAGAACAGCACGGGCACCCCGCGCGCCGCGCGCTCGCTGAGCACGCCGAGCACCGTCTCGACGGCCATCGGGTCGAGGCCCGAGAACGGTTCGTCGAGCACGAGCACCTCGGGCTCGTGCACGAGCGCGGCCGCGATCTGCGCACGCTGCTGGTTGCCGAGCGAGAGCTTCTCGATGGGTTCGTCGCGCCGCTCGTGCAGCTCGAGCCGTTCGAGCAGCTCATCGGCCTTCGCGGCCGCGACGCCCGCGCGCATGCCGCGCAGCCGGGCGAGGTACACGAGCTGCTCGTGCACCTTCATCTTCGGATACAGCCCCCGCTCTTCGGGCATGTAGCCGAAGCGGCGCCGGCCCTCGCGCGTGAGGGGGCTGCCGTCGAGCGACACCTCGCCCGCGTCGGCCCCGAGCACGCCGAGGATGATGCGCATGGTCGTGGTCTTGCCGGCGCCGTTGCCACCGACGAAACCGGTGAGCCGGCCCCGGCCGACCTCGAACGACACCTCGTCGAGCACGCGGCGCTCGCCGTAGTGCTTGGTCACGTTGCTGATCGTGAGCATGGATGCCCCTTCCGTCGCTCTTCACGCTAGGCACCGCTGCGCGGCGCGGCATCCCCCGTGCGACGGGTGCGCATCCCCCGCGCGGGTGACTACGCGGTGTCGCCCCGCACGGCGACACCGTTCTCGTAGGCGAACACGACGGCGTGCACGCGGTCGCGCAGGCTGAGCTTGAGCAGCACCTTCGACACGTGGGTCTTGACGGTCGCCTCGCCGAGCCACAGCTCACGGGCGATCTCGGCGTTGCTGAGGCCCCGCGCGAGCAGGCGCAGCACCTCGGTCTCGCGCTCGGTGAGGTCATCGAGTCGTGCGTCGCGCGCGGCCGACGGCTCGCGCACGACGGCGGCGCGCTCGATCACGCGCCGCGTCACATCGGGCGCCAGCAGCGCATCGCCCTGGGCGACGACGAGCACGGCTTCGACGAGCTTCTCGGGACTCGCGTTCTTGAGCAGAAAACCGCTCGCCCCGGCGTCGAGCGCCGAGAACAGGTAGTCGTCGCGATCGAAGGTCGTCAGCACGAGCACGCCGACGGCAGGCCCCGGCCGGGCATCCCGCGCCGCGATGATGCGCCGCGTCGCCTCGAGGCCGTCCATGCCCGGCATCTGCACGTCCATGCACACGACATCGGGGTGCAGGGCGGCGACCTGCTCGATCGCCTCCGCGCCGTCGCGCGCTTCGCCGACGACCTCGATGCCCGGTTCGGACTCCAGGATCGTGCGGAATCCGGTGCGCACGAGGTCGTGATCGTCGACGAGCAGCACGCGCACGTTCACGCGGTGCCCTCCTCGAGATTGCTCTCCTTGACGCCGCGCTCCTCCACCACGAGCGGCACGGATGCCCGCACGAGGTATCCCCCACGGCTGCGTGGCCCGGCCTCGAGCGTGCCGCCGACGGCCGCGAGCCGCTCGCGCATGCCGACCTGCCCGAGCCCGCCGCCGGGCGCTGCGGAGCCGC